>NZ_QUGY01000003.1:0-138935 GCF_003479245.1 Ruminococcus sp. AF17-12 | reverse complement strand
AGGTTGTTAAAGGTATGGTTCTTCTGGCAGCGGTTATCTTCGATGTTGTCAGCAAGAGAAAATCTTTTATCGTAAAATAATAATAGTCAGCGAATCAGGACAGCAGGTTTTCGGAGTGATCCGGAACCTGCTGTTTTTGGGTGTATATACTGTTGTTTTATGTGAGGTTATTTTGTCGGTTTTCGTGGTTTTATGGGGGATGTGCTTGTTTTTAGGAGAACGTTATATTATAATAAGGGCAAGTGACAGAAAATACGAAATTATGTTGTCGGGAGGCTGTAATGGGAAATACAGTAACGATCTGTTTTGCAAATAATAAGGGCGGCAGCGGAAAGTCCACCAGCTGTTCCAATGTGGGAGCGGCACTGGCCGGCATGGGTAAGAAGGTACTGATGGTAGACGGTGATATGCAGCTGAATCTTTCCCTTTCTTTTTTTTCGGAGGAAGAAGTGCTTGAGATGGCAGCAGGGGAAAAGAATCTCTACTATGCTATCGGTCATCAGTCGGATCTCAGCGATTTTATCGTGCATACGAAGTATGAGAATCTGGATCTGGTTCCGTCGTCTACGCTGATGAGCTCCGTGGAATATGAGCTTTTTACAAAATGGCAGAGAG
The DNA here is from genome assembly GCF_003479245.1 of Ruminococcus sp. AF17-12. Classification (NCBI taxonomy): domain Bacteria; kingdom Bacillati; phylum Bacillota; class Clostridia; order Eubacteriales; family Oscillospiraceae; genus Ruminococcus; species Ruminococcus sp. AF17-12. The sequence goes on along the minus strand of NZ_QUGY01000003.1, from coordinate 138,320 downwards.
AGTTTATCCTGCGGAAATGTCTGCAGAAGGTTAAAGATTCCGGAGTGTACGATTACATTCTCATTGATGCACCGCCTACTCTTGGCGGCTGGGTGATGAATATTTTATGTGCATCCGATTATGTTCTTGTTCCGGTAGAGGCAAGTCCGTGGGGTATGTTTGGTCTTGCAAATATGTTTGATTTCCTCAATGAAGTCAGGGAGATCGCTCCGGATTTAAAGGTTTTGGGAATCGTAGTAACCAAGGCAGATGCCAGAAAGAATTATTTCAAACAGACTATGGAAACACTGAAAGAAATGGAAGGAATCTATCTTTTCGAATCTTTTATCCGTGTAGACAGCTCCATCGAATGGTCCCAGGACAGCAGTGAACCAGTTGTGGAGTTCAAAAAAAGCAGCCGCAGCGCAAAAGAGTACATAGCATTGGCAGAGGAGGTAATGAATCGTGTCAGTAGGTAAAGCAAGCATCGCAAGAGCAGTAAATGCAGAAAAAGCATCCAAAACAGAAACAAAAACAGAGGTAAAAGAGGCTGAGGTTAAAGCAGCAGAGAAGCCGTCAGAGGTAAAAGCTGAAACAGCTGAAAAAGCGGCAGAAAAAACTACAGCAAAGAAAACAGCAGCCAAAGCTCCTGCAAAGAAGACCACAGCAAAGAAAGCAGCCGCAACAAAAACAACAGCAAAGAAAACCACTACCAGAAAAACAACAGCACGTAAAACCGCAGCAAAGAAAACAGCTGCAGCAGAAACAACAGGAACTGTAGCCCAGAACGTGATCAGCGGAGGAAACGCCGACGAACTCCAGGCCAAATTCCTCACCCCAAAGAAAGATGAGCCGGACAACAACCAGCCAGTAGGAATTAAAGACGAGCTTCCGGTTTATCTGCTGTAATCTTTGATTGAATTTTTTGAAAAGATAGTAATTGACAAATAAAAAGACTGCTATATATCTATATCACTATTGATAAGGTATACAGCAGCCTTTTATTTTGCCCTATAAAAATCTCAGTGGGACAGCGAAGCGCCTCCCTCGTATCTTTCTACATATTGTAATATGCAGCATACAATCCATTCTTCTCAAGCAGTTCAGCATGAGTGCCTCTTTCGGCGATACCCTCCTCCGTGATCACAATGATCTCATCCGCATCACGGATCGTAGAAAGCCGGTGCGCGATCGTAATGGTAGTACGATTTTTTGAAAGTTCCTCCAGACTCTTCTGAATCCAACGTTCGCTTTCGTTATCCAGAGCGCTGGTGGCCTCATCCAGGATCAGGATCGGAGGATTCTTAAGGAATACACGTGCAATGGAGATCCGCTGCTTCTGTCCGCCGGAAAGGCGTGTGCCACGTTCTCCGACATAAGTGCCGTATTTATCCGGAAGCTCCATGATAAAGTCATGGATACTCGCACATTTGGCGGCTTTGATGATCTCTTCATCGGAAGCTCCGGGCTTTCCGTAGGCAATATTATCCTTGATGGTTCCATCAAAAAGATAGACATCCTGCTGTACCATACCGATCTGGCTTCGAAGGCTCTTAAGAGTCAGCCCGCGGATATCCTTTCCGTCTACAGTAATGGAACCGCCGGTCACATCATAAAATCTGGGCAGGAGAGAGCAGATCGTGGTTTTTCCGCTTCCGGAAGGTCCCACCAGGGCAATGGATTTTCCAGCCGGGATATCAATAGAGATATCGGAAAGCACAGGAGTTTCATCATCGCTGTAATGAAAAGAAACATGGTCGTAACGCACATGTCCTTTCACGTCCGTAAGCTCCGCAGCGTTGTCTGCATCCTGGATCTCGGATTCTGTTTCCATCACATCCAGGAAACGGCGGAAACCGGAAAGACCCTTCTGCATCATTTCCACAAGTTCCACCAGGATCTGAATGGGGCTGATAAAGATTCCGATATACAGGGCATACATGGCAAGATCTGCAGTCTGCATTTCACCCTGAGCGATCAGATAACCGCCGTAAACAAGAGTTACCAGGTACATCATGCCCTGGAAGAAAAGATTGGAACTCATGAAGCTTCCCATGCAGTGATAATTATCTCTTTTGGAAACAAGGAACGCTTCATTGCTTTTCTTAAATTTGGCACGTTCGATGTCCTCGTTTGCGAAGGACTGCACCACGCGGATTCCGGAAAGCGTATCCTGAAGACTGGCATTTACATCTCCGATCTTACGACGGTTTTCCATGAAGGTTTCCTGCATTTTTGCATTCTGGCGGAAGGAAAACACAAACATTACGATCACCAGGAGGATCAGCGGCAGTGCAAGCTTCTTGTTGATAAAGACCAAGAAGATAAAAGCACCGACGATCTTTACCAGAGAGATAAAAAGATTCTCAGGACCATGATGTGCAAACTCGGAAATGTCAAAAAGGTCACTGACCAGCTTGCTCATCATCTGACCGGAATTATTCCTACTGTAATAGGAAAAAGACAGCTCCTGGTAATGGTCAAAAAGCTCCCGGCGCATATCACGTTCCATCTTTGCACCCATCATATGTCCCTGATAGGTTACATAATATTTGCAGAGACTCTGCACAATGTACATAACAAAAAGAGAAGCTGCAATCACAGGGAGGGCATGAAGAATAATATCCTTATCCTGTGTAAAGAGAGTTTTTGTCATAGTACGAAGAATCTGGGGATAAGCAAGATCTACCAGACTGATAACGGCTGCACAGATCAGGTCAATAAAAAAGACCGTTTTGTACGGGCCGTAGTAGTGGATGAATTTCTTGATGGTATTCATCGGAAAAGTACCTCCGTTTTTATGAAATGTATAGTGTTGTCTGGGCAAAAAACATTGCTGCTTGACATTCTATGTTCATCTTATCATAAGTAAGAATAAAGTCAAGATAAGTGAATTTCCAGTCTGTTTCGTTTCTGCATACTTTCTGAGAATAGAAGCTATATGGCTGCTGTTCACAGGTAATATTCCGCGAGGGATTGCTGGCAACGGAGCGGATAGTGATATGAGGAGATATCTTTTTGGGAAAAAATCAAATTACTCCTTGACACAGAAGAACAAAACCCGTATAGTGTATTTCAGATTTGGTGTGTAACTGATAAGCAGGCATTAACCAGTCATAAATGTTATTATTTGACGTTTATGGGGGTTGGTGTCTTTTTTTGTTGCCCACTTAAAAGACTCCCGCTCCAAAACGTCGAAAGAAAAGGAGAGAAAACATGAAAGACAAGATTTTCGGAGTTTTGCAGCGAGTGGGACGTTCCTTTATGCTTCCCATAGCAATCCTTCCTGTGGCAGGCCTGCTTCTTGGATTCGGCAGTTCCTTCACAAATGAAACAACCATTGCAACCTACGGACTTCAGAAGATTCTGGGAGACGGAACAATTTTACATGCACTCCTGATCATTATGAACAAAGTCGGAAGCGCGGTATTTGATAACCTGCCGCTGATCTTTGCAGTAGGTGTGGCCATCGGTATGGCAAAAAAAGAGAAAGAGGTAGCAGCTCTTTCTGCACTGATCGCTTACTTCGTTATGAATGTAGCCATCAATGGTATGCTGGTAGTAAATGGTAAGATCACAGCAGACGGACAGATCGCAAAAAGCGTTCTGGAAGGTACTGTAACCTCTGTCTGCGGCATCCAGTCCTTACAGATGGGGGTGTTTGGCGGTATCATCGTCGGCCTTGGTGTTGCAGCTTTGCACAACCGTTTTCATAAGATCGTGCTTCCAAACGCACTTTCCTTCTTCGGCGGTTCCAGATTTGTGCCCATCATTTCCACCATTGTATATATGTTTGTGGGAATCCTGATGTATTTCGTATGGCCGGCAGTTCAGAACGGTATTTATGCTCTGGGCGGTCTTGTAACAGGCAGCGGCTATATTGGAACTCTGATCTTTGGTATTATCAAACGTGCGCTGATCCCCTTCGGACTTCATCACGTATTTTATATGCCATTCTGGCAGACTGCCGTTGGCGGAACTATGGAGGTTGCAGGCCAGATGGTACAGGGTGGACAGAACATCTTTTTCGCCCAGCTTGCGGATTCCGCAAATGTAGCACATTTCAGCGCAGATGCAACAAGATATTTTTCCGGAGAGTTCATTTTCATGATCTTCGGCCTTCCGGGAGCAGCTCTTGCCATGTATCGCTGTGCAAAGCCTGAGAAGAAAAAAGCAGCAGGTGGACTTCTTCTTTCCGCAGCTCTTGCATGTATGCTTACAGGAATCACAGAGCCACTGGAGTTCTCCTTCCTGTTTGTAGCCCCTGCACTGTTTGCAGTACAGGTTGTTCTTGCAGGTGCGGCTTATATGATTGCACATATGCTGAACATTGCGGTAGGACTTACGTTTTCAGGCGGTTTTCTTGATCTGTTCCTGTTCGGAATCCTTCAGGGAAATGAAAAGACAAGCTGGCTCAGAATTATCCCGGTTGGTATTATTTACTTTATTCTCTACTATGTGATCTTTACTTTCCTGATCAAAAAGTTTGACTTTAAGACTCCGGGACGTGAGGATGACGACACAGAAACAAAGCTTTATACAAAAGCAGATGTAAACGCAAGAAAAGAAGCCGGTAAATCCGGTGAAGCAGCAGGAAGCACATCCGCAGATCCGGTAAGCGAAGCCATCACAGCCGGCCTTGGCGGAAAGAAAAACATCAGTGATGTGGACTGCTGTGCAACAAGACTTCGTATCACTGTCCATGATGCTGCAAGAGTCAACGACGACATTCTGAAAACAACAGGATCCAGAGGAATCGTGAAAAAGGGCCAGGGCGTGCAGATCATCTACGGTCCGCAGGTAACTGTGATCAAATCCAAGCTGGAGGATTATCTGGAGACAGCGCCGAATGAATATTTTGAAGGTGCAAATGAGAAAGAAACAGACAATGCGGAAAATCAGGCTCAGTCTGATACAGAGCGTACAGCAGAAAGTACAGGTGAGGCTGCTCAGAACACAGCTCCGACATCCGAAGCCAACACGCAGCCGGAGAAAAAGATTCTCAGAACAGCGATTGTCTACAGCCCGGTAACCGGTATCGCCGCAGATCTTTCCACAGCGCCGGATGAAGGCTTTGCGGAAGGAATGATGGGAGAGGGTGCTGTAGTCACACCGAAGGACCCGGTGATCTGTGCTCCGGAAGATGGCGAGGTAGAGTTTATTTTTGACACAAAGCATGCCATCGGATTCCAGACAGATACAGATCTTCCTATGCTCCTCCATATCGGCATTGACACTGTAAAGCTGGAAGGAAAAGGCTTCGAGATCCTGGTAGAGCAGGGACAGCATGTAAAAAAAGGCGAGCCGTTGATGAAGATTGACATCCCGTATCTTACAGAAAACGCTCCGTCCTTATGTTCTCCGATCCTTTGCACAGAGATCGAGGATAATCAGAGAGTACGCCTTCTTGCCAATGGAGAGATCAAGGCAGGAGAGCCGCTGTTCGCAGTAGAGACTGTGGAAGAATAGGAAATTTTTCAGCAATAATATAGAGGATTGGTTTTGTGAAAAGCGCGCCTAATGCCCGGGCGCGCTTTTCCTGTGGCAAAGAAAATAACTGTCTATCAGAAGGGCTTTACACAAAAGAAAGATTCTGTTACGATAAAGAAAATCAACAGCTGCAGACAAAAATGTCGACTGAAAATCCGGGGCAGACAGTGGTGGAATGTGGAAAAGCAGCAGGATATATAAAAATGGTGGGGAAAAAGATGTACAGAGTGAGCAAGGTATTGAACAATAACGGCATCATTGCCATAAATATGGAAGAAAACCAGGAATATGTACTTCTGGGAAAAGGTGTGGGATTTGGAAAGAAGGTCAGCCAGCGTTTTGAGGCTCCGGCAGACTGTACCATTTACAGGCTGGCTCAGGAGACAGAACGTGGCTCAGCAAAAGAACTGGCAAAGAGCGTAGCACCGGAATTTCTGGAGATCGCAGATGAGATATTGAGAGAAGCTGAGAAGACCTTTGGGGATACCATAGACAGAAGGATCCTGTTTCCCCTTGCCGATCATATTTCCTTTGCAGTGGGACGTATCCGGAATCATGAGCAGATCAGCAATCCCCTGACTGAGGATATCAAGGTGCTTTTTTACAGCGAATTCAAGGTGGCGGAGGTATTGAAGAAGATCCTGAAGGAGCGGATGGATATTGAGATCGACGAGCATGAGGTGGGATATGTGGCACTTCATATTCACTCAGCACTTGGAGATGAAAAGGTGTCTATTGCCATGCAGACAGCAAGAACGGTACGGGAATGTATCGCCATGATCGAGATGGCCACAGGAAGAAAGATCGATGTGATCTCCCTGTCCTACAACCGTATGATGAACCATATCAAATATATGGTAGCCCGTGTCTCCACAGGGGAGACACTGAAGCTGGATATGAATGAATATATAGAAGAAAAATATCCGGAATCCTACAGGATCGCAGAGGATGTCTGCGAGAGCCTGGGCAAAAGCCTGGGTAAAGAGCTGGATCCTATTGAAATTGGTTATCTTGCCATGCATATTGAGCGGACAGTGGAACAATAAGCATAAATGGCTGATCAGTCTCAGAGATTTACACAATAAATTCAATGGCTTTTTTGACAGCAGTACTCATGGTAGTACTGCTGTTTGTGACTAAGCAGACTTCCCTCTGGGGGAGCGGCTCTTTAAGCTGAAGGGCAAAAATCTTCCCGTCATTGATCACTTCCCGGGCAAGGGGCTCGGGGTAAAAGCCGATTCCCAGATTGTGGACGATCATGGGAAGGACCTGGTCTGTAGTTGCTGCCTCGATGTCAGGATGAAAAGAAACACGGTTTTCCATAAAGTAATTCATATACATTTCTCTGGTGCTGGTCCCTTCCGCAAGACCTACAAAGGGCAGATCCTGAAGCTCATGGATGCTGATAGGGGCAGTGGTCAGATCCTTATATTTGCTTCCGCATACAAGGATCTCCCGGTAACGCAGGAGACTTTTTTTCTGTAAGGGCTTGCGGATGGAGATCGGAGTGGTGACAATAGCGAAATCCACCGCATAATTTTTCAGTGCCTGTACTGCCTGAGGAGTAGAATGGTTAAAGAGGCGCAGGCGAACATGGGGATATTGCTCGCGGAACAGCTCCAGCTTTTCCAGAAGGATCAGACGCAGGGCATTTTCGCTGGCGCCGATGGAAACCAGACCATGCTCCAGCTCTCCGTTCTGGCGGATTTCCTCCTCGCCGATGGACAGCTGCTCAAAAGCCAGGGCAACGTGTTCATAAAGCTGGCGGCCTTCCGGTGTAAGTGCGATTCCCTTGTTGGAGCGGAGAAAGAGCGTACATTTCAGCTCCTGCTCCAGGTTGTTCATACAGCGGGTGATATTTGGCTGGTTGTTGTGAAGAGCTCTTGCTGCCTTGGTAAAGCTCTTATACTGGGCTACATAATAAAAGATCCGGTAGTAGTCGTAAGTGATCATGTATTGTCTCCATCCTGTGATATGATTTTAATATGTTTACGATATTAATAATACTTTTTACATTTGCTTCTGAGCAAACTATAATACACCCGAGGAAAAAAATCAATGACAGGAGTGATTTAGAGTGGTTTCAGGAGGCAGAAAGCTGCAGAGCGCAGACCGGCAGATGTCAGAAGCTTTTATCACAAGTGTATTTCTGGCAATGTCCGGCGGATTTCAGGATGCCTACACATACTTTACAAGAGATGAGGTGTTTTCCAACGCCCAGACAGGCAACGTGGTTCTGATGAGCCAAAATTTTATGACAGGACAGTGGGGAGACGGTTTAAGGTATCTGTTTCCTGTTTTAGCCTTTGCCATTGGGGTTGTAGCGGCGGAGCGGATCCAGAGTACCTTTAAATATGCAAAAAAACTTCACTGGAGGCAGATGATCCTGCTGATCGAGATCCTGATCCTTTTTGTGGTGGGATTTATGCCGGGAGAATTGGATATGCTGGCAACCGTACTGGTATCCTTTTCCTGCGCCATGCAGGTACAGACCTTCCGGAAGGTGGGCGGTTATTCCTATGCAAGCACCATGTGCATCGGAAATTTACGAAGCGGCACGGCGGCGTTGTCCGTGTATTGTCGTGAAAAACGTCCGGAACAGCTGAAGCAGGCTCTTTATTATTTCGGAATAATTTTCTTTTTTGCCATTGGAGCCGGTGGCGGAGGAAATCTGTCCATGAGGCTGGGGATCCCGGCAATCTGGGTATCGGATGTTTTGCTTCTGATCAGCTTTATTCTGATGTTTTCCAGTAAACATAGAGATTAGAAAGGGTGAGGAATTGTGGAAAACAGCACATTATTCCCAAGAGAGGAAAAGGCGGAGCTTTTATTTGAAAAGATCCTGAAGGATCCGGAGGCGTGCAGACGGCTGACGGAGACCTTCTATGAATCCATGGATGCGGATACAGACATAGAATGCGGATATCTTCCTCCGGAAAAATTCGCCTATGCATTGCTGGACGCATATAAAAACCGTGATCTGACAGCTCTCCTTATGGCGATCTGCCAGAACAGTATGTTTGATCTTCTGCGAAATTCTTTTCTGGCACCGTTCAGGTTCAATGCAGATGGACAGGAGAATCCGGTGTTTCTCACAGATGAAAAAGGAAATTTTCTGCGGGAAAAGGGAATTCATGTAAGTGATAGGGATTACGACCGGTTCCGCAGGATATACAGGGAGAAGCAGGGCGTAAAGATGTATCTGGCGTATGGCTACCGGAAGCGCCATGCCTATGATGAAGATACCATGGAAGTAGAAGAGTACAAAATGGGCGAACATATCGGTGTGCTGCTGGTGTATGAGCTTCCGGACAGCGTAAGGGAAAAGGAAACGGAGGCACAGGCCTATGCGGCTGTATGGGATATCATGATGGCAATTCAGAAGAAGCTTCCAAGAGCCTTTGTATATTATGGGCAGGATTCTGTGGAGGATGGTGGAAAACGTTATGACGGACTGGGCGTTTTTCTCCCCATCCATAAATTTGCGGACCGCTTGGAAAAAATGATCGGGATCGCGGATGAGATCGTAATGAAATAGAATGTACAAAAAAGGACTGCTTTTGTATTGCTCCGGTTATCAGAAGGATAGCTGATGACCGGAAGCTACAGAAAGCAGTCCTTTTTGTATGCCAATTAGGTGCAGTAGCGGAACATTTTGTCCGTAAGGATCCTGGCGAAAATAAGGCCCAGGGGAAGAGCAACGATGATCAGAATCGCAGCTGCAAACCAGGAGGCGGAAACATTCAGGGACATGATTCCCAGATTGTAGATTGCCCGGTAGAGATAAAGTCCGGGAACCATGATCACAATGGATGGTACGGTAATGGAAATCCTGGGATATCCCACTTTGGTTTTAATGAGGGAGGCCAGAAGTCCGGCTGTCAGTGCTCCGAAAAAAGCCGCGGCAGCAGGTGGGAAACCGGCAAGATCAACAAGCTCCAGACGTAAAGTGTTGGACAGTGCGCCGATGAATGCGGCAGCTGCGGCTAGACGGACAGGGCTGTTGAACATGACCGAAAAGCCGAATACCCCGCAGAAGCTTGCCAGAAGCCGGAACAGGATCCTCTGAGCTGCCGAAAGCTCCAGAGGCAGGAAATCCACAGGCTTCAGATGAAGAAGCAGTGCCATCAGCCAGGCAGAGACAGCAGCCACCATTACAACAATAATGGCGTAGGCCAGTCGTTCCAGACCGGAACGCATATCCAGCTTGGCAAGGTCGATCCCGCTTGTGATAAACGGAAAGCCCGGAATAATAAACAGCATGGAACAGATGTACCCGGCCTCATGCTGGACGGAAATGTGGAACAGAAGCTCTGCCAGCTTCAGGAAGCCTGCATATACAAGACAGGCGGAGGAAACAGAAACTGCAATGCACATAAACAGAGTAAAATGATGCTTGCCAAGCTTGCAGCGGATGGCGTTTCCGATGCCTGCGCCTGCAAAAGCCAGGATCATTTCCAGCGGGCCACCGCCCAGAAGAAAAGTAAATGCACCACAGGCCAGTGCAGAAGCCAGTCCCAGGGCTGCAGGGGAATAAAGCCCGTGGATCCGCTCGATCTCATCTAACTGACTGTGCAGTGCTTCACCGCTCATATGGATACCCTCCGCAGGAAAATCACTGACAAAATGTTCCAGCCTGTTCAGTCTGGAAGTATTTACGCCGGTGGTAGTCAGACTAAGTGCATGGGAAAAACTGCTCTCACCGTCAAAGCAGGTGTAGCTTATAGACATCAGTCCGATATCTGCGGAACAGGTGATACCAAGTGCTTCTGACAATGTATTCATGGAACTCCGTACCCGCCAGGCACCGGTCCCACAGGAGAGAAGCATCATGCCTGTACGGCCGATCAGGGAAGCTTTTTCGGAAAGAGAAGCTTCGGTAATGGGCTGGCTGTTCCTGGTACTTACGTAGTTGTGCCAAGGGATTTCCATATGATTACGTTTGATCAGAATATCTGACATAGAAATCACTTCTTTCTATATATTAAAATCATATAGTTACTATTATAAATATATATAATAACTATAATCAGATATATTGTAGCCATTATTCTGAAAAAGTCAAGTATAGATGGAGTAAAATCTGACAGTACCAAAACGTCACTGTTAAAGATTTATCATTTTTTTGCGGAAAATGAATTTTTTTGGTTGCTTTTACGTACAATTTATGTATAATTGTGGATAGGGATGTTGGAATGACCAATTCCTATGGCAGGATGACAAAAACCTGCAGCAGTAGGTGGCTATCATAATTACTATTAAAGAAGAGAGGTAAATGTTAAGATGGCAAAAATCGATTTAACAAAGTATGGTATTACCGGAACAACTGAGATCGTGTACAATCCTTCCTACGAGACATTATTTGAGGAAGAGACCAAACCGGAGCTTGAAGGATTTGAGAAGGGTCAGGTCAGTGAGCTTGGTGCTGTCAATGTAATGACAGGTATCTACACAGGACGTTCCCCTAAAGACAAATATATCGTTATGGATGAGAACTCCAAGGACACAGTTTGGTGGACATCCGATGAGTACAAGAACGATAACCATCCGGCAACTCAGGAAGCATGGAATGCAGTTAAAGATCTTGCCAAGAAGGAGCTTTCCAACAAGAAACTTTTCGTAGTAGATGCATTCTGCGGAGCTAACAAAGACACACGTATGGCTATCCGTTTCATCGTTGAGGTTGCATGGCAGGCACACTTCGTAACAAACATGTTCATTCAGCCGACAGCTGAGGAGCTTGAGAACTTTGAGCCGGATTTCGTTGTTTACAACGCATCCAAGGCTAAAGTTGAGAACTACAAAGAATTAGGACTGAACTCTGAGACAGCTGTAATGTTCAACATTACAAGCCGTGAGCAGGTTATCGTTAATACATGGTACGGCGGAGAGATGAAGAAAGGTATGTTCTCCATGATGAACTACTATCTGCCGCTTAAGGGCATCGCTTCCATGCACTGCTCTGCAAACACAGACCTTAACGGAGAGAACACAGCAATCTTCTTCGGTCTTTCCGGAACAGGTAAGACAACACTTTCCACAGATCCTAAGCGTCTTCTGATCGGTGATGACGAGCATGGCTGGGATGACAACGGAGTATTCAACTTCGAGGGTGGATGCTACGCTAAGGTTATCAACCTTGACAAAGAGTCTGAGCCGGACATCTACAATGCGATCAAGAGAAACGCTCTTCTTGAGAACGTAACACTTGATGCTGAGGGCAAGATCGACTTCGCTGACAAGAGCGTAACAGAGAACACACGTGTTTCTTACCCGATCAACCACATCGAGAACATTGTTCGCCCTGTATCTTCTGCACCGGCAGCGAAAGAGGTTATCTTCCTGTCCGCAGATGCATTCGGCGTACTTCCTCCAGTATCTATCCTGACACCGGAGCAGACACAGTACTACTTCCTTTCCGGATTCACAGCTAAACTTGCTGGTACAGAGCGTGGAATCACAGAGCCTACTCCTACATTCTCCGCATGCTTCGGACAGGCATTCCTTGAGCTTCATCCGACAAAATATGCTGAGGAGCTCGTTAAGAGAATGGAGAAGAGCGGTGCGAAAGCATACCTCGTTAACACAGGATGGAATGGAACTGGAAAACGTATCTCCATCAAAGATACTCGTGGTATCATCGATGCTATCCTTGACGGATCTATCCTTAAAGCTCCGACAAAGAAGATCCCATTCTTCAACTTCGAGGTTCCGACAGAGCTTCCGGGCGTAGATCCTGCAATCCTTGACCCACGTGACACATATGCAGATGCTGCAGAGTGGGAGACAAAGGCTAAAGATCTTGCTGCAAGATTCGTTAAGAACTTTGCTAAATATGAAGGAAATGCAGCTGGTAAAGCACTCGTTGCAGCCGGCCCGCAGGCATAATCAGTCATTCCAACTGAATACAGATCGTAGACTTAACCGGGAGCGGATTTATCCGCTCCCGGTTTTTTGACAAACAACTGAAGATCTATTATTTGATATAGAACTGTGCAGTGCGAAGCATGTTTCCAGACATGGAATAAACAGAAAGTTGAAGATATCTACCTGTAAAATAAAAAACTTTGGCTTGACTAACAGAGGACATATGGTGTATCCTTTCTGAGAAGTTAAGCGGGAGACCCGTAAGACTGTAAAAATTCTCTTTGCACTGCATTACATTCGAACAGGATGCGAGATCAACAGTACAAACTGAGCAGGCGATGCTTTTCGGAATCGAAAATATTTATCGAAGGCATGGGGCCGGGCCGCAGGAAGCGGCAGCGGATATGGATTTAAACGTAATTGCAAAGAACCTGCATTCACGGAATATGAGGTGAAGCAGAATGTGACTTTGCTTTCAGACATATCTGCGGGACAGTGTATGTTTCGCAGGTATGTCTTTTTTACTGCAAAATATGGATGGAACAGAAGGTAGAAGCTGGGATATCCCTATACAGAAAAGAAAGAACACCGGCGGAAAATCGCACTGCAGCGAGTAGTGAAGGAACCGCCGGTTTTTTCACGGAAAATGTTGTGCCATAAGAAGAACCTGATCATATATTTAAAAGGAGATTCTGTTTATGGAACACACAGAAAACAAAACAATTATACATGATACAGAAAAAACAGCTTCATGGGAACAGCAGACAGCAATGAAGGTATCCGGGATCAGTATTCTGGTAAACCTTTTATTATCAGTATTTAAACTGATCGCAGGTATTGTGGCACATTCAGGAGCGATGATCTCGGATGCCATTCATTCTGCATCAGATGTGGGAAGCACCTTCATCGTAATCATCGGTGTCCGTCTTTCTACAAAGAAATCAGACAAAGAGCACCAGTACGGACATGAAAGAATGGAGTGTGTCTCTTCCATTGTCCTTGCAGGAATGCTGCTTGTCACTGGTCTTGGGATCGGAATTACCGGTGCCCGTGATATCGTAAAAAGCACATCCGGCGGAACCATTGCCATTCCGGGAACACTTGCACTGATTGCAGCAGTGGTATCCATTGTGGTAAAAGAGTGGATGTTCTGGTATACAAGAGGTGCTGCAAAGAAGATCAATTCAGGAGCCCTGATGGCAGATGCATGGCACCATCGTTCAGATGCACTTTCCTCTATCGGAGCTTTTGTCGGTATTTTAGGAGCAAGACTGGGATACCCGATCCTGGACCCGATCGCCAGTATCGTGATCTGTGTTATGATCGCCAAGGCATCGATCGACATTTTCAGGGATGCCATTGACAAGATGGTAGATCATTCCTGTGATGCAAAAACGGAGGAATCCATGAAGAGAGAGATACTCAAGGTACCGGGCGTCAGAAGAGTAGACCTTCTTAAAACCCGTCTTTTCGGATCCAAGATGTATGTGGATATCGAGATCGCAGCAGATGGAAATATTTCCCTTTTTGATGCACATGATATTGCGGAAAATGTACATCATACGATCGAGAATAAATTCAAAGATGTAAAGCACTGTATGGTGCATGTAAATCCGATCAACGGATAAAAAACAAGCTGCCGGAGCGACTGTGATCGTCATCCGGCGGCTTGTTTTTGTATAGAGAAACACCCGGTAGGGGAGCTACCGGGTGTTTCGAGGGGAGTATAAATAATTAAATAAGGGGTTATGTAAAAAAAATTTTTGAAGGGTAAATTCTTTTTACAAGAATGATTATAATATAAACTGGAAAAAAAAGCAATATGATTTTGGCGAATAATCTCCAAACTTTTTGGGATACTATTTCCTGTAATAAAAAGCGGCAGAAAGCTTCGGAAAGCCGTAAAATCAACTTCATCAGGAGGTAATTCAAATGGCGAAAAATTACGAAACAGACAGAAATGAGTCTAATTATGCAGGAAAAAATCACGGGGAAAGTGCTTCCAGAAACTGCGGAAAAAACAGCTCTAAGAACAGTTCGGGAAATTCTTCCAGAAACAGTTCCAAAAGCAGCTACGGAAACAAAATTTCCGATGAATATGATTCTGAGAAGGACAGAGGCTCTGACAGATATTAAAGGATAAGAAAAGCGGGAAAAGTCAGAGATGGCTTTTCCCGCTTAAATACATATAAGGGAACATTCACCCGGAAGCTTCCATATAATATACCAAAAAGAGGAGATTTTTTCCATGTTTCAGATCGAAACTATCTCTGCAAAAATGCTGGATTATTATGTGGAGCGCAGCGACGCTGTTATCATAGATCTCCGGGATCCTGCCGCCTACAGAAGGGGACATGTCCGGAACGCGGTAAATATTCCATACAGAGAGTTGGAGGAATATCTTGAGAAAAAACAGGATCAGAAATATCGTTTTCCCAAAGATAAGCTGCTGATATTTTACTGCGACCGCGGCGGCGCCAGCATGCAGGCTGCCCGGAGCCTGGCAAGACAGGGCTGTCGTACCAGGTCCGTGATCGGTGGATTTGCAGCCTACAGAGGGAGAAATCTTGTGCGCGGATAAAAAAAGCGGACGATATCAAAATAGATTGCGAATGCATATCTGTAACAAATCTTGTATTTTAAAGGAAATCATGATAATGTAAAGAACAGAGATAAAAACCAACACAAATTACAAGGAGAAAAGCTTATGAAATATATGTTTGCGTCCGATGTACATGGTTCGGCATATTACTGCCGGAAAATGCTGGAAGCATATGACAAGGAGAAGGCGGAGAGACTGGTGCTTCTGGGAGATCTGCTTTATCACGGACCAAGAAATGACCTTCCGAAGGAATACGCACCAAAGGAAGTCATCCGCCTTTTAAATGAGAGAAAAAACCAGATCTATGCAGTACGCGGAAACTGTGAGGCAGAGGTGGATCAGATGGTCCTGGACTTCCCGGTTATGGCAGATTACTGTATCCTTGCCATCGAAGGAAAAACGATGTACGCCACACATGGTCATATCTATAATAAGGATAATCTTCCGCCGATGATGGACGGAGACATTCTGATCCACGGTCATACACATGTGCTGAAGGCAGAAAATATGGGGAATTATATCCTTCTGAACCCAGGTTCCGTATCCATTCCAAAGGAAGGTAACCCGCCGACCTATGCAATCCTTGAGAACGGAATTTTTACCATTAAAGATTTTGAAGGAAATACAGTACGGGAGATCACTTTATGAATCTGTGGGAATTAACGGCGCCCTGTCATTTTGGAACAGAGGCGGTGCTGAAGCGTGAAATACTGGATCTTGGCTATGAAGTGACCAGGGTGGAAGACGGAAGAGTAACCTTTGAGGCTGATGCCCAGGGTGTGGCAGACGCCAATCTGTTCCTTCGTACCACAGAACGTGTGCTTCTGAAAGTAGGCGAAGTAAAGGCCGAGACTTTTGATGAGCTTTTTGAAAAGACCAAGGCTCTCCCATGGGAGAATTACATACCGAAAAACGGTAAATTCTGGGTAGCCAAGGCAAACTCCATCAAAAGTAAGCTTTTCAGTCCATCTGATATCCAGTCCATTATGAAAAAAGCCATTGTAGAGCGTCTCAAAGGCATCTACGGGATTTCCTGGTTTCCGGAAGACGGTCCGGAATTTCCTATCCGTGTGGCCTTTATGAAAGACGTAGCTCTGATCGGAATCGACACTTCAGGAGTATCCCTCCATAAGAGAGGGTATCGCCAGATGACTGTCAAGGCACCTATCACCGAGACTCTTGCCAGCGCTCTTTTGATGCTCACTCCATGGAAAAAGGACCGTATTCTTGTCGATCCGTTCTGCGGAAGCGGCACCTTTCCTATTGAGGCGGCAATGATGGCAGCGGATATGGCGCCGGGACTGAACCGTCATTTTCTGGCCGAGAGCTGGGAGCATCTGATCCCGAAGGAATGCTGGGAGGATGCAAGAGAAGAAGCCAGAGAACGTGTAAATCTTGATATTGAAACCGATATCCAGGGCTTTGATATCGATGCAGCTGCCATCAAGGCAGCACGCGCCAACGCAAAAATGGCAGGAGTGGACAGACTGATCCATTTCCAGCAGCGCCCGGTCAGTGAACTCCGCCATTCCAAACCCTTTGGTTTTATCGTGACAAATCCGCCATATGGTGAGAGGATCGAAGAAAAATCCAATCTCCCTGCACTGTACCGTGAGATCGGTGAAAGCTATAAGGGGCTGGATCGCTGGTCCATGTATCTGATCACTGCCTATGACAAGGCAGAGAATGACATCGGCCGAAAGGCAGATAAAAACCGTAAGATCTATAACGGAATGATGAAAACCTACTATTACCAGTTTCTTGGACCACGTCCGCCGAAGAAAGGAAGTATTAAAGAATGAAAAAGATCATTTTTGCTACCGGAAATGAGGATAAAATGAAGGAGATCCGAAGGATACTTGCGGATCCTTCTCTGGAGATCCTTTCCCTGAAGGATGCCGGGATCCATGCGGATATTGATGAAAATGGAAAAAGCTTTGAAGAAAATGCCATGATCAAGGCAGAAGCAATCAGTAAAATGACTGGCGAGATCGTTCTGGCAGATGATTCCGGTCTGGAGATCGACTATCTGAACAAAGAGCCGGGAATCTATTCCGCACGCTATATGGGTGAGGATACTTCTTATCATATTAAAAACGCAAACCTGATCCAGCGTCTGGAAGGTGTACCCGATGAGAAACGTACTGCACGTTTTGTATGTGCTATTGCGGTAGCTTTCCCGGATGGCAGAAGAAAGACAGTCCGTGCTGCCATGGAAGGCCGCATCGGCTACGAGGAAAAAGGGGAGAATGGCTTTGGCTATGACCCGATCTTTTATCTTCCGGAATATGGCTGTACTTCCGCAGAGCTTTCCATGGAAGAAAAGAACAGGATCAGCCATCGTGGAAAAGCTCTTTGCCTTATAAAGGAAGAGCTTGTATGAAGGTGCTGATCGTAAGCGATACTCACGGAAGAGATGAAAACCTGGAGATCGCGATAAATCGGGAGGCTCCTTTTGACATGCTGGTACATTGTGGAGATGTGGAAGGCAGAGAATTTTATATCGAAGCCCTTGCAGAATGTCCCTGCAGTATTGTGTCCGGAAATAATGATTTTTTCTCGGATCTTCCGAGAGAAGATGTGATCGAGGTCGAGGGAAATAAGATCCTGGTAACTCACGGTCATTACTACGGTGTATCCATGGCCTTTGATCAGCTGGCAGAAGCTGCCCGCTCAAGGGGATGCAATGCGGCTTTTTTCGGACATATCCACGTACCGGTTGTTGAAAAGGAAGCAGGTGTGCTTCTGGTAAATCCCGGAAGTCTGGCTTATCCCAGACAACGGGGACGCCGTCCAAGCTATGCAGTAATGGAGACAGATGGAAAGGGCGAAATGCACGTAGAGATCCGTTACCTCTGATTCCGGCAGAAAAAACAAATAAACTGTCATAATTGATAAAATTTGTGCCAATATTCAGCATATATTAGTCAAAAACGATTGCGAAAGTCAGCTATGTGCTATATAATGAACAAGTAGTTGTTTTCTAGTAATATAGAGCATTCTTTAGGGTACTGACCATGAATGGGTCTCGTTCCTGAGAATGCAGCAGAGCGGAATGAGAAGGTCCGCTTTACATAAATGAAGGGGGAAAATACAGATGACTGCGGTTATTATAGGGAGTATCGGCTTTTTATGCTGCTTCCTGTATGATCATAACAGTATCCGATTGAAAAAAAGCTTTCTTCATCCGTTTTTTAGCATAGGATGTTTCCTGATCGCAGTGTCAACAGGTCTGGTGATCCGGAGCTGCTGGCCGCGGCGGGGAAGTTCTTTTTTTATTTCTGCTGTTTTTCTGACAGCAGCGATCCTGTTTCTGGGACTGTTGATCTATACATTGTTTTTTGCGCTGCCCTTTGATGAGACATATGTCAAAGAAAATCATGAAAGGCTGGCCTATACAGAGGGTGTTTATGCACTCTGCCGACATCCTGGCGTTCTGTGGTTCGCCGGATTTTATTTTTGCCTGGCCGGATTTCTGGGATCCGGGAAGGCAATGGGGGCTTTTGGGGTCCTTATTGTGTGGAACATATTGTACATTTTTTACCAGGACAGGATCGTGTTTCCGGAAACATTCAGTAATTACGGAGCGTATCAGCAGACAACTCCCTTTCTGATCCCAGACCGAAACAGTACAGCTGCCTGCATAAAAACATGGCGAAAAGGGGGGAAAAGGCGGTGAGTCTTGGCGAAAAGCTTCGAAAACAGCAGTATGATGCTATCTGGAAAGAATATTGCGGATTTCTTGATCTGACAATGCAGGATTACATGAAGATCCAGAATCGTCTGATGGAAGAGCAGATCCAGCTCTGGTCAGACTGTGAACTGGGCAAAAGCATTCTGAAGGGCAGGAGACCGTCCGGGATCGACGAGTTCCGTCGGCTGGTACCTCTTACCACTTATGAGGATTATGCGGATATGCTCCTCCAGAAGAGAAGTGAAACTCTTCCGGGGAATCCGATCATCTGGATACAGACGACCTGGGAAGGCGGACGCCATCCGATAAAGGTAGCACCATACACAAGAAGTATGCTGGATACCTACAGGAACAATGTAGTTGCCTGCCTCATATTAGCTACAAGCCGTGAAAAGGGCAAATTTGATGTGGAGGAAACGGACAAGATCCTTTACGGACTGGCACCGTTGCCTTTTGCTACCGGCCTTTTTCCACTGGCGCTGAAAGAAGATATCGACATCCGTTTTCTTCCGGAAGTGGAAGATGCGGTAAATATGAGCTTTGGTGAGCGGAACAAAGAGGGCTTCAAGATGGCCATGAAACAGGACGTGGAATTTTTCTTCGGACTTGGAAGTGTGGCCTATGCAGTAAGCCAGAGCCTCACCGGAAGCGTATCATCAGGAAAAAGCAAAACCTCCTTTTCGGAACTTCTGCAGTATAAACCAAAGATGCTGAAAAGGATCCTGAATGCCAAAAAGATCTGTAAGAAGGAGAAACGGGAGCTTCTTCCGAAAGACCTTTTTCACCTGAAGGGATTTATGGTGGCAGGAACCGACAACCAGTGCTATAAGGATGATCTGGAGGAAATGTGGGGAGTTCGGCCCATGGAGCTTTTTGCAGGAACGGAACCTTCCATTATAGGAACCGAGACCTGGACCAGGAACGGAATGTACTTTTTCCCGGATACCTGCTTTTATGAATTTATCACCGAAAAGGATATGCTCCATAATTATGAGGATCCCACGTTCACTCCTCCGACCTATCTTATGGATGAGGTTGTTCCCGGGGAGAAATATGAGCTTGTGATCACTGTGTTGAAGGGCGGAGCCTTTGCCAGGTACCGTGTGGGAGATATGTATCGATGCGTGGGTCTTACCAACCAGGAGGATCGGACACAGATCCCAAGATTTGAGTACATAGACCGTGTTCCGTGGATCATTGATATCGCAGGCTTTACCAGGATTTCGGAAAATGGTATCAAAAGTGTGATCCAGCTGTCCGGGCAGCCGGTTACGGATTGGATCGCAGTGAAAGAATATAATGAGAAAAAACGCCCATATCTGCATCTTTATATAGAAGTAAAAAAAGAAGCGCTGATGTATCAGGCTATGAGCACGGATATTCTGAAAGAACTTCTGACCACGTATTTCAAATATATCGATCAGGATTACCGGGATCTGAAGAAAATCCTGGGAATGGATCCCCTTGTGGTGACCATCCTGCGCTGTGGTACCTTTCATCTGTATGAGTCCAGAAAAGGACGGAAACCACGGCATATGAGCACTCCTTATTATGAGGTGGCGGAACTTTTGAGACTGCAGGATGAGATCGGATTCGGGAATATGAGGAAGTAACTATGGAAAGCTATATATCATTTTCAATCATTTCAGTTTTTTTCTATACATTTATGATACTGACTCTTCTGGCTGGTAAGCGCAGCCGGATCATCAACAGTTTCATGTGTGTGCTGGGAGGAATGCTCTGCTGGACGCTGGGCTCTTTTCTGATGCGTATGGAAGCAGGCCCCTCTTACATCCTGTGGTATTATGTGTCTCTGGCAGGAATCCTGTTTCTGCCATATTTTTACTATGTGTTCATCAGCGAATTCATGGGAGTGCGTATGGGCAGAAAAAGCAAGATCCCATTGCTTTTGATGATGCTGCTTTTTGTGATCAACATCCCGGGCGGGATCATCCTGCGCTGGCCAGATCTGATCCGTAAAAACGGTGGTGCGCATTTTGTTTATAAGATCACACCCTGGTTCCTTCTGTTCTTTGTGGTATCAGGGATCACCATTATCCAGATTTTTATTACCATGTACCGCGGATGTCGGAGACATCCCGGATACCGCAAACAGATCGAACCGATCCTTGTGGGGATACTGATCATTTTTGTGGGAAACCTTGCGCTGGCAGTGCCGGCATTTTCCGGATTCCCCATCGATATTGTCAGCGGTCTGATCAATGCTGTCCTGATGCTTTATGCACTGACCAGAAGACGGCTGTTCCAGATGCGCCGTCTTGCGTCAGATGGGGTTTGCTTTGGTGTGGGCGTGGTCCTGACGGTAGTACTGTTTATCAATCTTTCACCGTACCTGATGAGTTATATCCGAATGTTGCTCCCTGCAGCCAGTGAGTATCATGTGCTGATCTTTTCTTTCGTTTTTCTTATATCTGCATGGCTGGTCACAGTGCTGTGGAAATGTCTGATGAACAATGTTTTTATCAAAAAAGAGATCCAGCAGTCTCAGGAGCTGAAAGATTTCAGCCAGTCAGTATCCAGGACACTCCGGGTAGGAGAGATTCTGCGCAATACGGTAAATGTGCTGAAGGAAACTACCAATGCAGGACGGATCTATATTTGTCTGAGAGACAAAAAATCAGGGGAATATCAGGCTGTTTACAGCAACCGTCCGTTGAACGATCTGACCTTTTCGCTGAAAGCGGATAATCCGGTGGTCACCTGGCTTACCAGAAATGAGGACTGTGTGGTGATCCGGGATTTTCGTTCTTCCACAGCCTACAAATCCATGTGGGAGTCGGAGAAACATATGTTTTCAGAGCTGGGCATCGAATACTGTGCAGGTCTTCGACAAAATGATGATCTGGCCGGGATCATTGCGATTTCCGGTGACGGACACAGGAATCTGAACCATAATGACCTTGCCATGCTGTCTTCGGTCAGCTCAGTAGCTTCCATTGCCATCAAAAATGCCAGACTTTATGAGGCGGCATGGACTGAGGCAAGGACTGATGAACTGACGGGCCTTCTGAACCGGAAATATTTTTATGAGATTCTGGATGAGGAATACGAAAAAAATAAAGAGGGTTCGCTTGCACTGATCCTGTTCAATATTGATGATTTCAAGCTGTACAATCAGCTGTACGGAAATCAGCAGGGAGATGTTGCACTTCGAAAGGTGGCAGATATCATCCAGGCAAGTGTGGGAGAACAGGGATATGTGGCACGTCACAGTGCCAAGGAATTTGCGGTCCTGATGCCAAATTACGATATTTTTTCCGCCAGAAATCTGGCAGAATCCATACAGAAGCAGATCCTGCATATGCGCAACGATTCTGCAGACTACAAGCTGAAGATCCTTACGGTAAGCGTGGGGATCAGTGCGGCGCCTTATGCGGCACGCTCAGCAAAGGAGCTCTTGGATAATGCGGACCTGGCAGTATATCATGTAAAGCGCAGCGGTAAAAATGGCATCGAGATTTTTGACACCATGCTGAAGGAAAGCCTGGATGAAGAAAATGCGGGTAAGAAATCCGATCATGAACATATTTATCAGTCCTATGAATCCACGATCTATGCGCTGACTGCAGCCATTGATACCAAAGATCATTATACCTTCGGACATTCCAACAATGTGGCTTATTACGCAACAAGTCTTGCGAAGGCGCTGAACTATACAACGGAAATGGTGGAGATCATCCGTCAGGCGGCGCTTCTTCATGATGTTGGAAAGATCGGGATCCCGGAGCATATCCTGAACAAGGAAGGCAAGCTTACGGATGAAGAGTATGAGATCATGAAAGGTCATGTGGAGGCGTCCATCGGGATCATCCGTCACCTTCCGTCGCTGGATTATGTTATCCCTGCGGTTATCGGTCATCACGAACGTTATGACGGAAACGGCTATCCAAGGAGGATCGCGGGAGAAGATATCCCGGCATCTGCAAGGATCCTCTGCATCGCAGATTCCTTTGATGCCATGACATCCAAACGTTGTTATAAGGAACTGATGCCAGTGGAAAAAGCTCTTCGGATCATAAGAGAAGAGGAAGGAAAACAGTTCGATCCGGATATGGCGGAGGTATTTATCCACATATTTCGGGAAGGAAAGATCCATCTGGCAGAACCGGCGGAGCTGAAACGGGAAGAAAAAGCATAAAGAATATTAAGATTACGGGTCTGACAAGCTATGTCAGACCCGTTTTTGTGAAGAATATGAAGAAAACTTTATTTATCATCTCCAGTAAGGCGAAGTACATCCCGGATCTCATCCACATTCATATCCAGGATCACGGCAAGCTCATCAATGGTGAATTTGGTGGCGTCATCATCGTCTGTGAGTTCTTTAACCGCAGCCTCCAGGTTTTCTACCTTGGATACCAGATAGTCGTCACGGAATTTCTGTTGTGTCTGTTCCTCAATGGCATGAAGGATCCCACTGCGGATACGACCACGCATCCAGGCATCGTTTTTCTCCTGTGGGTCAGTCTCTTTGAGAGACGCCAGAAGGGCCAGATTTGCCTCCTGAATGAGATCGGCCAGGTGGATTTCCTCACAGTTCAGTTCAGCGGCCATCTGGGCTGCCTGAGCCATGTAGAACTGTGTCAGTGCACCTTCAGCAGCAGTGTCACCCTTTGCAAAGGCCTGAAAGAGGGACGCAAGATCATCCGGATCAAGTCCTTCCGGGGAAAAGCTTTCCATATAGTCACTGAGATAAGCCTGTTCCTCGGCAGTAAGAGCAGCACGGGTACCCGGAAGCTCTTCTTTGTCGCTGGATTCGGATGAAACAGCATCTGCTCTGGCAGCACCGGTGCCTTCATCGGCGCCTTCGATGGTGATCCCTTTTAATTTGAGATACTGCAGGATCTTTACAAGCTGTGAAGTGCTCAGATCCGATTCATCGAAATGGTCACGGATCTGCTGCTGGGAGAGCTGCTTATTGTTTTCCTCAGCGATGGCACAGATGTCATTAAGCTTCTGCTGAAATAATTTTATATCCATGTAAAAACATCTCCTTATTATTTGCTTTTTTTCTTGACTTTAATTATGGTTTCATGATACCATAAGCCAGTCGCAAATGACAAGAAAACCTTTAAATAGGCGGAAAAAACGTGAAAAAAAGTTTTTTTAAAAAAATTCAAAAAAGGTGTTGACATTTGTAGATTGCTATAATATAATATCACTTGTCGTCAGGCAGGAAACGAAAACGAAACACAAACGAAGACGACAACAACTTAATAAAAACCATAAGTAAATGGTACATCGGGGTGTGGCTCAGCTTGGCTAGAGCGCCTGGTTTGGGACCAGGAGGCCGCAGGTTCGAATCCTGTCACCCCGACTGCTGTAAACTTATTACCGCAAGCATGCGGGTGTAGTTCAATGGTAGAACACCAGCCTTCCAAGCTGGATACGTGGGTTCGATTCCCATCACCCGCTTCTCTGAGAAGAGAGTATGTGTCTGTAGCTCAGCTGGATAGAGCAACGGCCTTCTAAGCCGTGGGTCGGGGGTTCGAATCCCTTCAGGCACGTTGTGGTGGGTATAGCGCAGTTGGTTAGCGCGCCAGATTGTGGCTCTGGAGGCCCAGGGTTCGAATCCCTGTATCCACCCTTCGCCCATTGGGCTATCGCCAAGCGGTAAGGCACAGCACTTTGACTGCTGCATTCGCTGGTTCGAATCCAGCTAGCCCAGTCCTTTTTATGGGGTATTAGCTCAGTCGGTAGAGCACTTGACTTTTAATCAAGTTGTCCGGGGTTCGAATCCCCGATGCCTCATTAGCGGAAAGCATTTGCTTTCCGTTATTTTTTTATCATCAGACAGGATGAAAATATAATTGAATATGCGGATATGGCGGAATTGGCAGACGCGCTGGTTTTAGGTACCAGTGGGCAACCGTGCAGGTTCAAGTCCTGTTATCCGCAGTGCTTAAGAGGCTTTCTATAAATCTGATTTATGGAAAGTCTTTTAATTTTTAGAATTATATTCACAGAAAAATGCCACATATGCATAATGATATGTGGCATTTTGACTCTATCGAATTTCTTAAATGACGTTACAGTTTCTCCCCTTCATTCACTTCCTCAATAAACACCTTCCCTTCCGCCTGCTGTTCCGCAAAATGAAATCGCAGTACAGCCTGAGGCCAGTTGAGTGTGATGATGGCTTTTTTGTCCCGTGTCTTTCCTGCGGCCTGGATCTGATCTACAAGGTCTGCGAGGACTTCACGGGTGAGATATCCGCCTCGCCAGTGGAAGGTGAATTCGCGGCCTTTTTTTGCGGCCTGGAGGGCACGTTTGTATACGTCTTCCAATTTGGTGAAGGATAGCTTTTTCTCACGGTAATAAAAGTGGTTTCCATCCGGGCAGGGAGGTGCCGGAGCGATCAGTGGTTCATGGTCACGAAAGATGTTTTTGTCATCCAGATTAAAATAATCGTAACGGATACTGGTTGAGCCGTCTTCGTTTTTGCCCAGAGTATTATCGAAGGTGGCATCCAGATGATAGTACTGTCCGTTGATCCGGACGATGTTCCAGGTATGACGGTATTTGATCCCTTTTTCCGGATTGTTCCCACAGATGGCGATAATACACCATACACCAAGGGCATCACAGAGAACCTTTACGGATTTGGCGATTCCCTCGCAGACACCGACACCATGGCCCAGAGGCCCGATGATCTCGTGGGAATATGGCTTTTTCAGCTTGTCGTAGCGGATATTTTCGCAGATGAAGTCATGGACATATTTTTCCTTATCCCACTCGGAAAACTTCATGGCGGGGCGCACGAGCTTGTCTACGCGCGCGCCCATGGCTTTCTGATGCTCCCGGATTTTATTTTTGTCGAAGATGTATTCAGGGATCAGTATCAGATTTGGCGAGTCCTTGTAATAACGGTATTTAAACCCCACAGCCCAGAAAATCTCCGGGTGATCAAGACGAAGCTGGAAAAATACATCATAGAGCCAGTTTCCATCGGTGGTTGGTACCTGAGGGATCAGGAACTCATCAGAAAGCTCCATAAGCCCGTGAAGCATTGCACGGTACACGTTTTGTTTATCTTTCGGCATTCTGCCGTAGTAATATTCTTCAGTCTGTTTCATATATAAAAATACGGAGACTCCTTTCCGGAAAAATAGATTTCAATCAAGGATTATAGCATAAAAAAACATGCAGGACTATCAGAAAAGATACACCCTGCATGTTTTTGGTATTGAATATTTTAGATCGAAAATAACTGTGAGCCTGGATCAGCCGTTATACAGCTGATAATACCGGCCCTTCTGTGCAAGCAGTTCCTCGTGGGAACCACGCTCGATGATGCGTCCCTGCTCCAGGACCATGATGCAGTCACTGTTGCGTACTGTGGAAAGTCTGTGGGCGATCACAAAGGTCGTCCTGCCTTCCATCAGCTTATCCATACCATCCTGTACAAGCTTTTCGGTACGGGTATCAATGGAGCTGGTGGCCTCGTCCAGGATCAGGACGGGCGGGTCTGCAACGGCTGCACGGGCAATGGAGAGAAGCTGCCTCTGGCCCTGACTTAAGTTTGCACCGTTTCCGCGAAGAAGGGTATTATAACCCTGCGGAAGCCTGCGGATGAAACCGTCGGCGTTGGCAAGCTTTGCTGCTGCGATAACCTCCTCATCTGTGGCATCCAGATTTCCGTAGCGGATATTTTCCATAACGGTTGCTGTGAACAGGTTGGTATCCTGAAGAACGATGCCCATGGAGCGTCTGAGATCATCTTTTTTGATTTTGGTGATGTTGATACCGTCATAACGGATCTTACCCTTCTGAATGTCGTAAAAACGGTTCAGAAGATTGGTGATGGTGGTTTTTCCGGCGCCGGTAGAGCCTACAAAAGCGATCTTCTGGCCTGGCTGTGCATACATGTTGATGTCATGGAGAACGATTTTGTTGGAATTATAACCAAAGTCTACATCCTCCAGGACCATATCACCCTTCAGCTCGATATAATCAGTGGTACCCTCAGCTTTGTGGAAATGCTTCCATGCCCAGCGGCCGGTACGTTTGCTGGATTCGGTAAGAACACCATTTTCCTCTTTTGCATTGACGAGAGTAACGTAGCCTTCATCCACTTCCGGCTTTTCATCCAGAAGATCAAAGATACGTTTTGCACCTGCAAGAGCCATAACAATACTGTTGAACTGCTGGCTGACCTGGTTGATAGGCATGTTGAAACTCTTATTGAAGGTCAGGAAGCTGGCAAGCCCGCCAAGTGTGAAGCTGCCGATGCCGTTGATGGCAAGGATACCGCCCACCATGGCGCAGATCACATAGCTGACATTTCCAAGCTGTGCGACTACCGGCATCAGGATGTTGGCGAAACGGTTTGCATTGTCTGCGCTGGTGAAAAGCTGGTCGTTCAGTTCATCGAATTTCCGGATGCTTTCGTCCTCATGGCAGAAGACCTTGACCACCTTCTGACCCTCCATCATCTCTTCGATATAACCATTGACAATACCAAGGTTGGTCTGCTGCTCCAGGAAATATTTTCCGCTCAGGCCTGCAAGCTTCCGGCTGGCAGTCATCATAATGGCAACCATAAGCAGGGTAACTACAGTAAGCGGAACATTCAGGATCAGCATACTTACAAGAACGCTGACGATGGTGATCACACTGGAAAGCAGCTGCGGAAAGCTCTGGCTGATCATCTGGCGCAGGGTATCAATGTCGTTGGTGTAGATGGACATGATATCGCCGTGTGCGTGAGTGTCGAAATATTTGATGGGAAGCGTTTCCATCGTTGCAAACATATCGTTTCGGAGGTTACGTAAGGTTCCCTGGGAAACATTGATCATGATACGGTTATAAGTATAGGTGGCAATAACACCAATGGCGTAAAAGCATGCCACACGTGCGATGGCTGCAGCCAGAGGCCCGAAATCCGGTGTATCTGCTGAGAGAAGCGGTGTGATATACTGGTCGATCAGGGTTTTCATGAACATGGTTCCCTGTACATTGGCAAGAACACTGACAAAAATGCAGATCACCACGATCACGATATGGATACTGTAGTTTTTAAAGATATAACGGGCAAGGCGTCCCAGAAGCTTTCCCGGCTGCTCCGGTGTTCCCATACCCCTTGGGCCAGGACCGCCCGGGCCTTTCATGTTCTGTTTTTTCAAGCCAGCTCACCTCCCTCGTCAAAATCACCGGCGCCGACGGTTTGTGAATGAAATACTTCCTGATAAATGGCGTTGGTCCTAAGAAGCTCCTCGTGGGTACCAAAACCGTTGATCTCACCGTTATCCATAACGATGATCCGGTCCGCGTTCTGGATGCTGGAAACACGCTGTGCGATGATCAGCTTGGTGGTATCCGGGATCTCCTCGGCAAAGGCACGGCGGATCCTTGCATCTGTGGCAGTATCTACTGCACTGGTGGAGTCATCCAGGATCAGTATCTTCGGCTTCTTCAGAAGAGCGCGGGCAATACAGAGACGCTGCTTCTGGCCTCCGGAAACATTGGAGCCGCCCTGTTCAATGAAGGTATTGTATTTGTCCGGCATTTTTTCGATGAAATCATCGGCACAGGCAAGCTGGCATGCGCGGCGGCATTCCTCCTCTGTGGCATTTTTGTCACCCCAGCGGAGATTTTCCAGAATGGTTCCTGAGAAGAGTACATTCTTCTGAAGAACAACGGAAACCTGATTTCTGAGAGATTCCAGATGGTATTTACGGACATCGATGCCTCCTACGGAAACAGAACCATCCGTTACGTCATAAAGACGGCTGATCAGGTTGACAAGGCTGGATTTTGCACTTCCGGTACCGCCGATGATCCCTATGGTCTCGCCGGAGCGGATCGAGAGATTGATATCCTTCAGAACGGGTTCCTGACTGTCTTTCTTATAGCTGAAATTCACATGATCGAAGACGATACTTCCGTCCGGGACATCTGTTACCGGATCCTCCGGATCTGTGATGTCAGCAGTATCATTGATGACTTCCGTAACACGTTCTGCGCTGGCAATACTCATTGTTACCATAACAAAAACCATGGAAAGCATCATAAGGCTCATGAGAATGTTCATGCAGTAGGTGAGAAGGCTCATAAGCTCACCGGTAGTAAGGGAGCTGCCTACGATCATTTTGGCACCGAGCCAGCTGATCCCCAGGATACAGGCATAAACGGTAAACTGCATCAGGGGCATGTTCATGACAACGATCTTCTCAGCACTTAAGAACATTTCGTATACTTTGTTGCAGGCTTTCTGGAATTTACTGATCTCGTAGTCTTCGCGGACATAGGCCTTGACCACACGCACAGCGCCGATGTTTTCCTGGACACTTGCGTTCAGATCGTCGTATTTACGGAATACGGCCTGGAAGTATACAGTGGCCTTCTGCATGATAAAGATCAGACAGCCTCCGAGGAAGATAACAGCGACAAGATAGATGCTTGCAAGCTTTGCATTGATAAGAAATGCCATGACCATGGCACAGATCAGACTGGCCGGTGCACGGGTACACATACGAAGGATCATCTGATAGGCGTTCTGCAGGTTGGTCACATCTGTGGTAAGACGGGTGATCAGGCCGGCAGTGCTGTATTTGTCGATGTTGGAAAAAGAAAAGGTCTGGATGTTGGTGTACATGGCTTTTCGGAGGTTTCTGGCAAAGCCTGTGGAGGCCAGTGCTCCGTATTTTCCTCCCATGACGCCGGACCAGAGTCCGCACAGGGCAAGAACTACCATAACTGCACCCATCCGATAGATATGGCCGATATTTCCGGCTTCCACACCTTTATCAATGATGGAAGCCATGGCCAGGGGGATCAGAGTCTCAAAGAGAACTTCCAGGATCATGAAAAAAGGCGTGAGAAACGATGCCTTTTTAAACTCCCTGACCTGGGCCAGAAGGGTTTTGAGCATAAAAAATCTCCTTTCTTTACTGTTCAAAAGACAGCACTACTGGAAAGGATTCCGGGCTGCTATAGAACAGATATATTGTTCAGCTACTATTATCGGGGAAATTATTTTTAATGTCAAGATAAACATGTGCGAAATGCTTGACACAACATCCTTTAAGCGGTATATTAAAAGTTAATATTCGCCTGTAGAACAGGGAAGGAATGGGATTCAGATCCCTTTAGAGGGTCTATATAGAGTTAAATTTTTGCAGGGAGGATTTTATATGGAAATCAGACAGTCAGCGGAGGATTATCTTGAGTCAATTCTGGTTTTATCCAAAAAAGGCGGAGGAGTTCGTTCTATTGATATTGCGACCAGACTTGGTGTTTCCAAGCCAAGCGTCAGTCACGCAATGAAGCTTCTTCGTGAGGATGGTTATATTGCCATGGACCGTTACGGTACCGTGACACTTCTGGAGAAGGGGGCGGAGATCGCCAATCAGATTTATGAGCGTCACATTGTTCTTGCCAGGATGCTGGAGGGACTTGGGGTTCCGGCAGAGATCGCAATGGAGGATGCCTGCAAGATGGAGCACGACATCAGTCAGGAGAGCTTTGAGAAGATCAAGGCACATTATAATAACTTCATTAAGAAAGAAGAAGCAGCAGAATAAGAAACATGCAGACAGGCAGCCGGAAGGTAAAATACCAAACCGGCTGCCTGTTTTTTATTTATTATCTTTTTCTTTTTCCGGCAGCTGTGCCAGGATGATGGCTGCAAACATGATGACACATCCAAGGAGCTCTTTTATGGAAAGCTTCTGATTCAGGAGCACCCAGCCTGCAAGCACGGAGATGCAGGATTCAAGAGAAAGGATCAGAGAAGCAACGGTGGGATTCACATTTTTCTGGCCTACGACCTGCAGGGTGTAGGCAACACCGCAGGACATCACACCGGCATACAGGATCGGCAGCCAGGCAGTAAGAATGGAAGAAATCTGCGGATGTTCCAGAATAAGTGCCGGGATCATGGACAGGATCCCGCAGACCAGAAACTGGATACAGGAAAGCTTTACACCGTCTGCCTTCGGGGAAAAATAGTCAATCACCAGAATGTGCAGGGAAAAGAGAAAAGCACATACCAGCACCAGAATATCTCCGAGGCCAATGGAAAATCCGTCTGTGATGCAGAGAAGATAAAGTCCGACCAGTGCCATGACAACGGCTGTCCATATAAAGGGACTGCATTTCTTTTTCAGGAAAATTCCGATGATCGGGACGATGACAATGTAACAGGCGGTGATGAAGCCGGCTTTTCCTACTGTTGTGTACTGGATACCAAACTGCTGGAAGCTGCTGGCAGCAAAAAGAGCAAATCCGCAGGCAATGCCGCCCAGCCACAGGTCACGGCTGTTATATGGCGTGGGGGATACAGCTTTTTCTGAAGGTGTTGACGAGGATTCCGGTATTGCGGAGTCTGTGGCAGCAGAGGATTTATTTCCGGAACGGTTCAGGATAAAGAGCACCGGAACCAGGACAGCGGCGCCGATCAGGGAACGGACGCCGTTGAAGGTGAAGGGGCCGACATATTCCATGCCCACACTCTGGGCAACAAAGGCGATTCCCCAGATCGTTGCGGCCAGAAGCAGGCAGAGAGAATTTTTCAGAGGCATTTTCTGTGAGTTCATGATAAAAAATCCTTTCGTTTATTAGGTATTATGTGATCAAAGCAGTATATAACAAAAGACCCCGGGGAACTTATATAGCTTCCCGGGGCATTCTTATGATCTGTCGGAACAATGTCCAACAAAATTAGTTCTGATTCTGGTTATTCTTAACTTCTGCAAGCTTCATGGCACGAACCTTCAGCGGCAGACCGAACAGAGTGATGAATCCGTCTGCATCATGATGATCATACATATCACCGGTTGTGAAGGAAGCAAGAGACTCATTGTAAAGGCTGTACGGAGAGGTTGTACCATTCTTGATGATGTTTCCTTTGTAAAGCTTGAATTTAACCTCACCGGTAACATATTTCTGAGTGGACTCAACAAATGCCTGGATAGCCTCACGGAGAGGTGTGTACCATTTTCCTTCGTAAACAACCTGTGCAAACTGGCTGCCAAGCTTTTTCTTGGCTTCCATTGTCTCACGGTCAAGGATCAGCTCCTCAAGCTGGTCATGTGCTGCCATCAGGATCGTTCCGCCAGGAGTTTCATAAACGCCACGGGATTTCATACCAACAACACGGTTCTCAACAATATCAACAATACCGATGCCGTTCTCACCGCCAAGCTTGTTCAGCTCTGTGATGATCTCGGAAACCTTCATTGCTTTTCCGTTGAGTGTTTTCGGAACACCCTGCTCGAATGTCATGGTGATCTCAGTTTCTTTATCCGGAGCCTTCTCAGGTGTTACACTTAATACAAGCATGTCATCATAGTTCGGAGCCTGGGATGGATCCTCAAGCTCAAGTCCCTCATGGCTGATGTGCCAGAGGTTTCTGTCACGGCTGTAGCTGTGGCTTGCATCAAATGGAAGAGTGATGCCATGAGCCTTACAGAACTCAATCTCATCTTCACGGGACTGCATGGTCCACAGATCTGTCATACGCCATGGAGCAATGATCTTGATGTCCGGAGCGAGAGCCTTGATGCCAAGTTCGAAACGGATCTGGTCATTTCCTTTACCGGTAGCACCGTGGCAGATAGCAACGGCACCCTCTTTACGTGCGATCTCAACCAGCTTCTTGGCAATGACCGGACGAGCCATGGAAGTTCCGAGAAGATAGGAATGCTCGTATACAGCACCAGCCTCTACACACGGCATGATGAAGTCATCGCAGAACTCATCGACGATATCCTCGATATATAATTTGGAAGCACCGGACATTTTTGCTCTCTCTTCAAGACCGTCCAGCTCGTTTCCCTGTCCGCAGTTTACACAGCAGCAGACAACGTCATAATCAAAGGTTTCTTTCAGCCACGGGATCAGGGCTGTGGTATCAAGACCACCGGAATACGCTAAAACAACTTTTTCTTTCATAATATATGTCCTCCTGGGATTTTTTTGATTTTGTATCGCTCCGGACATTTCCGGGACGGTGAATTTTTTTACGTTATCTGGAAAAAAATTATGCTGTTTTATAACTTTACCAGAGTGAATAAATATTCATGTACAACAAAACAAAATTTTCGGCTGTCCTGTCGACATGGCTTAATATACACCAGATTTTATAAATATGCAAGAGATAATTTGAAAAATATGAAAAAAATTTTGCATAAAAATACATCTAAAAGTAGGCGATATTATAATAAAATACAGGAAAAACAGAAAAGACCGTGAAAAATCAAAGAAAATGACTATTGCATAATATGCAGAGAAGATGTATAATCTATCCATTGATAAGATGGACATATGAGCTGGCAGTACAGACAGGTTTAAGATGTCCGTCTGACCTGTGCAGAAGATTCAGATATCAGAAGACATAAAAAAGAGGCATAAATAAGAATAGCAAGCGCTTCTGCAGGGTGTATTAAGCCGTAGAAAAAACGGCAGAGGAGGAATGTGAAAGATGATTAAAGCAGGAATTATCGGTGCGACAGGATACGCAGGAAATGAGATCGTAAGACTTCTTCTTGGACACAAGGACGTTGAAATCAAATGGTTCGGCTCCCGAAGCTACATAGATCAGCAGTATGCAGATATTTATCAGAATTTTTTCAGGCTGGTGGATGCCAAATGTATGGATGACAACATGGCTGCACTTGCAGATGAGGTGGATGTGATCTTTACCGCAACACCACAGGGCCTTTGTGCATCCCTTATTAATGAAGAAATCCTTTCCAAATGTAAGGTGATCGACTTAAGCGCAGATTTCCGTATTAAAGATGTGAAAAAATATGAGAAGTGGTACGGGATCGAGCATAAGGCTCCGCAGTTTATCGAGGAAGCTGTTTATGGCCTCTGCGAGATCAACCGTGAGGATATTAAGAATGCAAGGCTGATCGCCAACCCGGGATGCTATCCGACATGCTCCACACTGTCTATTTATCCGCTGTTAAAGGAAGGCCTCATTGATCCGAATACCATTATCATTGATGCCAAGTCCGGAACCTCCGGAGCAGGAAGAGGAGCCAAGGTTCCGAATCTCTACTGTGAGGTAAACGAGAGCATCAAAGCTTACGGTGTTGCCACACACAGACATACACCGGAGATCGAGGATCAGCTTGGATATGCATGCGGACAGGAAGTGATGATCAACTTTACCCCGCATCTTGTTCCGATGAACCGTGGAATCCTGGTAACAGCATATGCCTCCCTGACCAAGGATGTTACCTACGAGGAAGTAAAAGCAGCCTATGACAAATATTATAAAGACGAGTTCTTTGTACGTGTCCTGAACAAGGATGTATGCCCGCAGACAAGAAATGTAGAAGGCAGCAATTTTGTGGACGTGAACTTCAAGATCGATCCGAGAACAAAGAGAGTCATCATGATGGGCGCTATCGACAACCTGGTAAAGGGTGCAGCAGGACAGGCTGTTCAGAACATGAACCTGATGTTTGGATTTGACGAGAACGAAGGACTGAAACAGATCCCGATGTGCCCGTAAAACAGGCAGATCACAAATAAAATATGGGGGATGCCGAAGGACTTTAAACGAATGAACTGCGATATTCGATCTGGCATCACCATTGAGAGGAGATATATAATATGAAGATTATCGACGGCGGCGTTACAGCCGCAAAAGGTTTTAAGGCAGCGTCAACTGCAGCAGAGATCAAATATAAAGGCCGTACCGATATGGCCATGGTATTCAGTGAGGTTCCCTGTGTGGCTGCAGGAACCTTCACGACCAATGTGGTAAAAGCAGCTCCTGTAAGATGGGATCAGGACATTGTATACAATCACCCGGGTGCAAGAGCTGTGATCTGCAACAGCGGAATCGCCAACGCATGTACCGGTGAGGAAGGATTCGGCTATTGCAGGGAAACCGCCAAGGCAGCATCCGAAAGCCTTGGGATCCCGGAAGACAGCGTACTGGTAGCATCCACCGGTGTCATTGGAATGCAGCTTCCGATCGACCGTATCGCAAACGGAGTAAAAGCTATGGCACCGAAGCTTGAGGGAAGCCGCGAGGCAGGCCTTGAGGCAGCAAAAGCCATCATGACAACAGATACCGAGAAGAAAGAGGCAGCGGTAGAAATCGAGATCGGTGGAAAAACCGTAACGGTAGGCGGTATGTGCAAGGGCTCCGGAATGATCCACCCCAACATGTGCACAATGCTTGGATTTATCACCAGTGATGTGGATATCTCCAAGGAGCTTCTTCAGGAAGCACTCAGCGAGGATATCAAGGACACCTACAACATGGTATCCGTTGACGGAGATACCTCCACAAACGATACCGTCCTCCTCCTTGCAAACGGCCAGGCCGGCAATCCGAAGATCACAGAGAAAAACGCAGATTATGAAGAGTTCAAAAAAGCTCTTAACTACGTAAACACAACCCTTGCCAAAAAGATCGCAGGTGACGGAGAAGGCGCAACTGCACTCTTCGAGGTCAAGGTCATCGGCGCAGCCACCAAGGCAGAAGCCGTAACCTTAAGTAAATCCGTAGTAACCTCTTCCTTAACAAAGGCAGCCATCTACGGCCACGACGCAAACTGGGGAAGAATCCTCTGTGCCCTCGGCTACTCCGGCGTCCAGTTCGATCCGGAAAAGGTAGATCTCTACTTTGAGAGCAAAGCAGGAAAGATCAAGATCATTGAAAATGGAGTTTCTACAGGCTACAGCGAAGAGGAAGCAACTAAGATCCTCTCAGAAGAGGCAGTGACAGCCATCGCGGATATGAAGATGGGAGATGCATCCGCAACTGCGTGGGGATGCGACCTCACCTATGATTACATAAAGATCAATGCGGATTATCG
Organism: Ruminococcus sp. AF17-12; assembly: GCF_003479245.1. Classification (NCBI taxonomy): domain Bacteria; kingdom Bacillati; phylum Bacillota; class Clostridia; order Eubacteriales; family Oscillospiraceae; genus Ruminococcus; species Ruminococcus sp. AF17-12. Next base: position 102,883 of record NZ_QUGY01000003.1, on the reverse strand, counting down.
TTCTTGATGTAAGAGCTTTGTAGAATGGTTTTTATGGTGGATTTTAGTTGTAGTTTTGTTTCAGTTTGTAAGCTGAGAAAACCCTTAGGGGGAGCGAGCTCAAAGTTGCGAAGCCCGCACGCTCCCCCTAAGAACCCCCTCCGTTGGGCACGCTTGGCTGTGGCATGTAGAACTTCAGTCGACGAAGACTGAGTGACGAACGTGAGAACCCGCAGTGCGGGAGCCCGGAAGTTGAGGCGTGTTGAACTTCAGTCGATGAAAACTGAGTGACGAACGTGAGGAACCTCAGAGCGGGAGCCCGGAAGTTATGTCGTGTTAAACGTCAGTCGCCGAAGGCATACTGACGAGCTGTTCGCCTTCGGCGAAAGCGCGTCGAAAGCGGCTGCCTACAGCAGCCTGTCCGCAGCAGGCGCTTTGCCCGCAACGCGGGCAACAGCCCGTTCCCCGTGGCCGGAGGGGAGGAGCGCGAGGAGGGGAAACGGCCTTCGGAACTCCGAGTGCCTCCCCTCCTCGCAAATCCCACAGCTGTCAGCTGAGACAAAATTATAATAAAAAAGAAATCCCTCCAACATACAACAACAAAACCTTTTTCAATCCATATCATTTTTCAAAAAAAGGAGACACCCACATGGTAAATCAGAAATATCTTGACAAAGCAGAGGTTCTCATAGAAGCCCTGCCATACATCCAGCGGTTCAACCGCAAGATCGTAGTCATCAAATACGGCGGAAGCGCCATGCTTGATGAAGAATTAAAGCGTAACGTCATCAAGGACGCAGTCCTTCTGAAATTAGTCGGTTTCAAACCGATCATTGTTCACGGCGGCGGCAAGGAAATCAGTCGCTGGGTCGGTAAAGTCGGCATGGAGCCGCATTTTGTAAACGGTCTCCGTGTAACGGACAAAGACACTATGGAGATCGCAGAGATGGTTCTTGCAAAAGTAAACAAGGAGCTTGTTACTCTGGTAGAATCTCTCGGCGTACAGGCTGTAGGTGTCAGCGGTAAGGACGGCGGTCTTCTCCAGTGCAAAAAGAAGCTTTCCAAAGGCGAAGACATCGGCTACGTAGGTGAAGTTACAAAGGTTAATCCGAAGATCCTTCATGATCTTCTGGAAAGAGATTTCCTTCCAATCGTATTCCCGATCGGCTTTGACGAAAATTTTGATTCCTACAATATCAATGCGGATGATGCAGCCTGTGCCATTGCAGAGGCAGTTGAGGCAGAGAAGCTTGCCTTCTTGTCCGACATTGAGGGCGTTTACAGGGATGCAGATGATCCCTCCACTCTGATCTCCGAGCTTCGTGTAGATGAGGCTGAGAATCTGATCTCAGATGGTACTGTGGGCGGCGGTATGATCCCGAAGCTGAAAAACTGTATCGACGCTATCGAGCATGGTGTAAACAGAGTTCATATCCTGGATGGAAGGATCCCGCACAGCTTACTGCTTGAGATCTTTACAAACAAAGGTATTGGTACTGCAATTTTAAAAGATGATGGGGAGAAATATTACAATGAGCATGAATGAACAGATGGAAGAATCTGAAGCCAGTATTCTTCATACATATAACCGTTTTCCGGTAGTTTTTGAAAAAGGCGATGGTTGTTACCTCTATGATTCCGAAGGAAAGGAATATCTGGATTTTGCGGCAGGTATCGCAGTAAATGCCCTGGGCTATCATTATCCGGGCTATGACGAAGCACTGAAATCCCAGATCGACAAGCTGATGCATATTTCCAACCTGTACTACAATGAGCCGATCATTGAGGCGGGTGCCAAACTTGTACAGGCAAGCCATATGGAAAAGGCCTTCTTCACAAACAGTGGTACAGAGGCCATTGAGGGTGCTCTGAAGGCTGCCAAGAAATATGCCTACGAAAGAGATGGCCATGCAGACCATGAGATCATTGCCATGAACCATTCCTTCCACGGCCGCAGCATCGGCGCTCTTTCCGTGACAGGCAATGCACATTACAGAGAACCCTTTGAGCCTCTGATGGGTGGGGTGAAATTTGCAGATTTCAATGATCTTGAGAGTGTAAAGGCTCAGATCACAGATAAGACCTGTGCCATCATCACCGAGACCGTACAGGGAGAAGGAGGTATTTATCCGGCTACAAAAGAGTTCCTGGAAGGCTTACGTAAGCTTTGTGATGAGAAGGATATCATCCTGATCCTGGACGAGATCCAGTGCGGTATGGGACGCACCGGACATTATTTTGCATGGCAGGCATATGGAGTACAGCCGGATATCATGACCTGTGCCAAAGCACTTGGCTGTGGAGTTCCGGTAGGTGCTTTTGTGCTGAACAAAAAAGCAGCTGCAGCTTCCCTGAAGCCAGGCGACCACGGAACCACTTACGGTGGAAATCCCTTCGTATGTGCAGCAGTCAGCAAGGTATTTGACATTTTTGAAAAAGATCAGATCCTTTCCCATGTGCAGGGACTTACTCCGTATTTTGAGGAGAAGCTGGACGAACTGGTTGCAAAGCATGACTGTGCGGAAACAAGAAGAGGCAAAGGCTTCATGCAGGGTATCGTGATCAAGGGACGTCCGGTAGGAGACGTGGTGAAAAAAGCTCTTGCAAAGGGTCTTCTGGTGATCTCAGCAGGAAGTGATGTTCTCCGCCTTGTTCCTCCTCTTGTGATCACAAAAGAGGATATCGACAAGATGGCAGAGATTCTTGACGAGTGTATGGAATAATAAAAAAATAACAGATACAAAAGCAGCAGTATTTTCCGGAAAGGTTAGTGTGCCGATGGAGAATACGGCTGCTTTTTTGTCAGAGAGAAAATGTATATAAATTATATAACAGATATAGAAAACAGTATCCGAAAATCTGGTCGTGTGTTTGAAAACAAACAAAAAATGCCATGACACACCGACAAAATGCACAAAAAAGAGAGAGGGTTCGAGTATAAATTGCACATCTACACAGTTGATTTTAGAACGCCATATGTTATAATTTCACTGGTAAAAAAATTTATGTGAGGGGTGAGAATTTTGAAAAAATTATTAACCGTCATGTGTACTTTTCTGACAGTATTTCTGGCATGTCCTGTGGGTGTATGGGCAGCCGGAAACGGTGGGACAGGATCTGGTGTGCCGGTGTGGCTTTGTATTCCTTTTGCGGGCCTTCTTCTGTGTGTTGCAGTGATGCCGCTGGTAAAGGGTGAGTGGTGGGAGTCACATCAGCCCGTTGTGGTTGCATTCTGGATCGTTCTTATGATCATTCCGTTTGCAGTTGTTTACGGTGCCGGAAAAACTGCGGAAACAGTACTTGAGTGCGTGATCAATGACTATCTTACATTTATCATCCTGTTATTCGGACTGTTCTGTGTATCCGGTAACATTACAGTTGAGGGTGATTTTGCGGGTTCGCCAAGAGTAAATGTAGGACTTCTTGCACTGGGAACCCTGCTTTCCAGCTGTATCGGAACTACCGGAGCCAGCATGCTGATGGTCCGTCCGGTGATCAAAATGAATTCCTGGAGAAAGAGAAAGGGTCATATCATGATCTTTTTCATCTTTATGGTATCCAACATGGGTGGCTGCCTGACACCGATCGGTGATCCGCCGCTTCTGATGGGCTTCATGCGAGGAGTTCCGTTTTTCTGGAGCCTTCATCTTTTTCCGGTACTGATCTTTAATATGGTAATCCTTCTGTTTGTGTTCTATCATCTGGATATGCGCTCTTACAAGAAGGATATCTCAGAGGGACGTAAACCGGATATCAGCAAACCGGGTACCGAGTTTAAGATCGAGGGTCTTCATAATATCATCTTCCTTGTGATGATCGTTGTGGGTGTTATCTTAAGCGGAATGCTTCCCGGTATGCCTGCATTTCAGGATGCGGCCGGAAATGTAAAGGGCCTTCATATTTTTGGTGAGGTTACTTTAAGCCTCCCGTCGATCATTGAGATCGTCCTGATCCTGGCAGCTGCATTTCTGTCCTTTAAAACAACAGATAAAAGGATCCGTGTGCGGAACCATTTTACCTGGGGTGCGATCAAGGAGGTTGCAGTACTTTTCATCGGTATTTTTATCACCATGCAGCCGGCCCTGATGCTTCTGAAAGCAGTAGGACCGAATCTTGGTATCACCGAGCCGTACCAGATGTTCTGGGCGACCGGAGCTTTGTCCAGCTTCCTGGATAATACACCGACCTATCTGGTATTTCTGACAACAGCGGGAACTCTCGGATTTACAAACGGAATCGCAACAACGCTGGGAACGGTTCCTGTAAAGCTTCTTTCTGCGATTTCCTGCGGTGCTGTATTTATGGGCGCCAATACATATATCGGCAATGCTCCGAACTTTATGGTCAAGACACTTTCTGACGAAAATGGTATCAACATGCCGTCCTTCTTCGGATACATGGCATGGTCCATTTGTTTCCTGGTACCGGTGTTCATCATCGATATGCTGGTATTCTTTTTATAAGGGAGGAGGATCAATATGCAGGATAATAACATTCGAGAGAAATGCAGAGAGCTTGCCACCAGACTTTATGAACTGGATGGCGAGGTTTATGAAAGCGTAGGATCTTCCCTTGGACGTACCTTCACCGGTGACAGAGAAGGCACTATCCGGAACTTAAGTGCTCTGATGTATACCAAACCGGACGGACATCTTCTTCGAAGCGAGATGGCACTGATCAGCAACATGGCCAGGACCATCAAGGATAAAGAAGAAAAAAGCCGTCTCATGAAGAAATATGATGAGATCTTTCAGGAGATCCTGACGCTGCCGGAGACTTTTGTTGCTACGGATATCATGGATAAGGAACGTGTGGCGCTGAATCATATGATCAAGCGCAGGGAAAAAATCTCTGAGAATGACCATCTGGTCATCTGCATCAGCCGTACACAGGGAAGTGCCGGTAATGATATCGGTTTCGGACTGGCAGACAAGCTTCGGATCAACTATTATGATGTGGAGATCTTTGATCAGGTATTAAGGCGCCTTGAGGCGGAAAAGGGCGCGGTCAACGATGCGGAATATTTTGCGGATTTCAATAAATATGAGAAGAAGCATAAATTTGATCCCAAGGGCTGGTTCCGGGAATTCAACCGTTACCATGGTCTTCCGAAACAGGATGCGGTATTCTTTAACATGAGTGACCTGATCTGCGATCTGGCCTCAAAAGAGGACTGCATCATTATGGGAAGGTGTGCGGATGCGATCCTCAAGAACAACCACATTCCGCATATCAGTCTGTTTATCACAGCTCCTTTTGCTATCCGTGTGCAGCATGTTATGGATGTACGGAAGATGAATATGAAGCAGGCAGTCCGTTTCCTGAAGAAGATGGACAGCCAGCACAGACGGTATTACAATTTTTACGGCGGAGCTCAGTGGGGCAAGCCGGATAACTACGATCTTTGTATCAACAGTGCAAGCTACGGAATCAATGAAACGGAGAATCTGATCCTGAAGCTTTTGAATGATCAGATCCACTAAGAGATAAAAATATGAGCAGCACGGAAGAAAGAAAAAGTTCCGGAAGGGGTTTTTAGCTTAACAGGCTGCAAACAGAAAAAGAATCAGAACAGAGTTCCTGCATTCTGAGGTAACCTTCTGCCAGACAGAAATACCTCAGAATGCAGGAACTTTTTTATATGTTGTTTATAAAAACTTAATCTTGATTAACTTTTTTCATTTAGGGGATTGACATTCGAAAAAACTTAGTATAAACTAACCTATGAGTTAGGGCTGACTAATTAGACTGAGTTAATTAATAGAAAGAAACGGAGGGATTCCATGCAGCCGATTTTATTTTTACAGTCAGGTGATACTGGCACGATCAAGCGTATTTCCGGAGCGGAGGATACAAGAAGATTTCTTGCAGGCCTTGGTTTTGTTGAGAATGCGGAAGTGACAGTTATTTCTCAGTTTGACGGCAATCTGATCGTAAATGTCAAGGATTCCAGAGTAGCAGTCAATAAGGAAATGGCCAGACACATTATGGTGTGACCGGACTGTGCGGCAGTGACCGGTAGTGGATTTGCCCCAAACTGCGGAAGGCGCAGTTGAGGATAGATTAGGAATTGGAATATGAACAGGGAGGAAAAGAGAAATGACTTTACGTGATGCAGCAGTAGGTTCTACAGTAGTTGTTTCCAAGATCACCGGCGACCCGGCTTACAAGCGTCGTATCATGGATATGGGAATCACAAAAGGCAGCGAGGTTTATATCCGAAAGGTAGCTCCTCTTGGAGATCCGGTTGAGATCACCATCAGAGGTTATGAGCTTTCCCTGCGTAAGCATGACGCAGCATGTGTGGAAGTAAAGTAAATACGCTTCGAAAAATGACAGAGCGTCAGGCTCTGACCTGAAAAAAGGAGGATACAAAATGTCTGTAACAATAGCTCTTGCCGGAAACCCGAACTGTGGTAAGACTACAATGTTCAATGCTCTTACAGGCGCAAACCAGTACGTTGGTAACTGGCCAGGTGTTACTGTAGAGAAAAAAGAGGGCAAGCTGAAAAACCAGAAGGATGTAACGGTAACAGACCTTCCGGGTATCTATTCACTTTCCCCGTATACACTTGAGGAGGTTGTCAGCCGTGATTACCTTCTGAAAGAGAAACCGGATGTGATCATCGATCTTGTGGATGCAACAAACATCGAGAGAAACCTGTATCTTGCAACCCAGCTTCTTGAAATCGGTATCCCGGTTGTTATCGCTCTTAATATGGTGGATCTTCTGAAAAAGAACAACATTCATATCAATGTAAAAGGCTTAAGCTCCGCGCTTGGATGCCCGATCGTTGAGACCTCTGCTCTTAAAGGAACAGGCCTTAAAGAGGTTGTTGATGAGGCAATCAAATGTGCGAACCAGCACAGAGTACCATCTAAGCAGATGGAATTTCCGAAAGCAGTAGAAAAAGCTGTAAATGAGATCGAGGGATTTGTTCCTGCAAACATCGCTGAGGAGAACAAGAGATGGTATGCAGTAAAGCTTCTTGAGAGAGACAGCAAGGTAAAAGAAGGTCTGAACCTTCCGGCTTCTGCACAGTCCAGGATCGAGGAGATTGCTTCTGGCCTTGAGAAGGCAGAGGATGATGATACAGAGAGTATCGTAACGGATGGAAGATATCAGTACATCCAGAAGGTTGTTTCTGCAAACGTTAAGAGAAGCGGAAATAAGATGACAGTTTCCGATAAGATCGACCGTATCGTAACAAACCGTGTTCTCGGTCTTCCGATCTTTATCCTTACCATGTTCATCGTTTATTATGTATCGGTAACAACAGTTGGTACCATGGTAACAGACTGGACAAACGACAGCTTTGTGGGAACCATCCAGAGTGTTGTGTCGGATGGACTCGGCAATGCCGGTGTTGCTGACTGGCTGGTGAGCCTTGTATCAGATGGTATCATCGGTGGTCTTGGTGCAGTGCTTGGATTCGTTCCGCAGATGGCGATCCTGTTCCTGTTCCTTTCCATCCTTGAGGATTGCGGTTACATGGTTCGTATCGCGTTCGTCATGGACCGTGTATTCCGTCATTTCGGACTTTCCGGAAAGAGCTTTATCCCGCTTCTTATCTCCTCCGGCTGTGGAATCCCTGGAATCATGGCTTCCAAAACGATCGAGGCAGATAATGACCGTCGTCTGACGATCATGACAGCGACATTTATCCCATGTGGTGCCAAGCTTCCGGTTATCGCCCTTATGGGTGGTATCATGACCGCTTATGCAACCGGTGACTACGTAGCTGCTGGTTTCATCACACCACTGATGTACTTCATCGGTGTTGTAGCAGTTCTTGTATCTGCGATCATCCTGAAGAAAACAAAACCGTTCTCCGGTAAACCTGCTCCGTTCGTAATGGAGCTTCCGCAGTATCACATTCCGTCTGTAAAGACAGTTCTGCTTCATGTTTGGGAGAGACTGAAAGGCTTCATCATCAAAGCCGGTACCATTCTTTTCCTTGCAACCGTTATCATGTGGATCCTTTCCAGTATCGGAAATACAGGAAGCGGAATCGGATTTGTTGAGGACAGCAACGACAGTATCATGGCTATCCTTGGTGGTATCCTTGCTCCGATCTTTGCTCCTCTTGGATTCGGTAAATGGCAGCCGGTTGCGGCATCCATCTCCGGATTCTCCGCAAAAGAGTCCATCGTTAGTACAATGGGTGTTCTTGCAAACGTAGCTGGTGATGATGCAGAGGATACCATGATCGTTGGTGCAGCGATCAAAGCATGGTTCCCGACAGCAGTAGCAGCATTTTCTTTCCTGCTGTTCAACCTGCTTGACTCTCCGTGTCTTGCAGCTATTTCTACAATGGCACATGAGATGCAGTCCAGAAAATGGTTCTGGTTTGCAATTCTCTTCCAGAACATTTTTGCTTATGTTGTAACACTTTGTGTATACCAGATCGGTCTTGTTGTCACAGGTGCCGGTTCCTTCGGAATTGGAACGATCGTAGCACTGATCCTTGCAGCGATCCTGCTCTTCCTTCTGTTCAGACCAGATCCGTACAAGAACCAGAACGATGTTACAAAGAGATCTGTACAGGCAGCAGAGTAATTGAAAACCGGTCATACAGTAACGATCCGGTACATATGATAGCTTTGAAATGATGCTGTAAGAACAGCTGAAATGATAAGAAATGCAGGAGACCGGGGATGTAAATACCTGGTCTTCTGTGCTATAATAAGCTTGAAGAAATATGGAAGTTTTTTTACAAAAGTATTCATCAGAGGCTGACAGCAATTCTCAGGCTGTACAGCGAAAGAAAGGGTGACAGATATGAGTATGATAGCGGATATTATTGTACTGGCACTGGTGATCGCATATGGCGTATTTGTGGTCAGTTATCTCTATTCAAGAAAGAAACAGGGGCTCAGCTGTGTCGGCTGTGCCGGTAACACACGTACAGGTGGCTGTGGCGGCAGCTGCTCCGGTCATTGTTCCGGCTGCTCCGGCTGCAGTGGAATGCATAAGTAACCAGGAGGAAAAGAAATCATGGCAAATGCAATTGTTGTCATCGTTGTTATCATCATTATGCTGTTTGCCGGAAAAGGCGCATATAAACATCTGAAGGGCGAAGGCGCCTGCTGCGGAGGCGGCAGCAAGCCGGAGATCCCGAAGAAGAAGCTGGATGGAACCAAGCTGGGTGAGAAAACCATGAAGATCACAGGCATGCACTGTGAGAACTGTGTGGCCAGCGTCACAAGAGCGATCAACCGCATTGACGGTGCGGCAGCAAAAGTAAGCCTGAAAAAAGGTGAGGCAGTGGTTTCCTACGACAGAGAGATCTCCAACGAAGAGCTTAAGAAGGTAGTGGAAGACAGAGGATATCACGTAGTTTCTATCCAGTAAAGCTTTATCATAAGAATAACTTTGCCGCGGCTTCTGAGCCGGCAGATCAGAGAAAAGACTTCTCGGCGAAATGCTTAAAAATATTTCGCCTTGGGGTCTTTTTTTGTATAAAAAGTCAGAGTTGCAATTGACTCACTAATGTACACCATTGTATAATAAAAATAGAAAAATTCAGACGGAACGAAATATTTTCTTTCTATCCGGATGAGGCATTAAAACAAAATACAGCAGGAAACAGACTTTGACGGCAAGGAATATCCGAGCAGGAATCGTTGTTCATCCGGCACAGCTTAACCGAATCAGCTGCGAAGCAGTTATTCGGTTATGAACAAGCAGCAAATGCGGATCGCGAATATCCGCTTGACTTTGTTTTGTGAGCGGAATACGGGACTCTTTCACCTTGTGCGTGAAAGAGCTTTTTTTATGAAAAATATCTGCGGGAGCGGACAGAATGAATTAGGGAGGATTTTATGCTGAAGGTAGCAGTATACGGAAAGGGCGGTATCGGAAAGTCTACAGTGACGTCCAACTTGGCGGCGGCTTTTGCAGCCATGGGGAAAAGAGTGATCCAGATCGGTTGTGATCCCAAGGCGGATTCCACCATCAATCTTCTTGGGGGAGAACCTCTGCGGCCGGTAATGAATTATATGCGGGAAGAGGATGAGGAGCCGGAAAAGCTGGAGGATATTTCAAAGGAGGGTTTTGGTGGAGTCCTCTGCATTGAGACCGGCGGCCCCACGCCGGGACTTGGCTGTGCAGGCAGAGGTATCATCGCAACCTTTCAGCTTCTGGAGGATCTGAAGCTTTTTGAGACCTGGAAGCCGGATGTAGTGCTTTACGATGTTCTTGGAGATGTAGTATGCGGCGGTTTTGCGGCACCGATTCGGGAGGGCTATGCGGAAAAAGTACTCATTGTCACATCCGGAGAGAAAATGGCACTCTATGCAGCCAATAATATTTCCAGTGCTGTGCGGAATTTTGAGGATCGAAGCTATGCGAGAATCTTCGGGATCGTGCTGAATCACAGGAATGTGGAGAATGAAACAGAAAAAGTAAATGCTTTTGCAGAAAAAAGTAATATCCCGGTCGTGGGTGAGATCCCGAGAAGTGACGAGATCATCCGATGGGAGGATCAGGGCAAAACGGTGATCGAGGGAGATGAAAATTCTGAGATCAGTGAGAAATTTTTTGCACTGGCCAGGAAGCTATTGGAAAGTGAAGAAACGGAGAAGGAGGATATATGAAAAAGGAAGCATATTTTGCAACTGCAGAAGAGCTGGCCCGGGGCGGGCTGGAAACGATCCCTCCGCAGATGATCTCCGGGAAGCATCTGATCTATAGCTCTCCGGCAACTCTGGCATTTAACTCTCCGGGAGCGGAGGGCTTTGGCGTAAAAAGAGCCGGGCTTGCAGTGCCGGATTCCATTATGCTGATCGTGGCACCGGGATGCTGCGGAAGAAATACTTCTCTTATCAGCTCCATGCCGGAGTACAATGATCGATTTTTTTATCTGATGATGGACGAGACGGATATTGTTACAGGCCGTCACCTGAAAAAGATCCCGAAAGCGGTAAAAGAGATCTGCGACTGCTGTGAGAAGAAGCCGTCTGTGGTGATGATCTGTATCACCTGTGTGGATGCACTTCTGGGAACGGATATGGAACGTGTCTGCCGGAAGGCAGAGGAAAAGGTGGATATTCCGGTGCGACCCTGTTACATGTACGCACTGACACGTGAGGGCAGAAAGCCGCCTATGGTCCATGTGCGCCAGTCCTTATACTCCCTCCTTGAGCCACAGAAAAAAAAGGGAAATGTGGTCAATCTTCTGGGATTTTTTTCGCCGCTGGTTGATGACTGCGAGATGTATGAGCTGCTGCAGCAGGCAGGCGTAAAGACCATCCATGAAATCTCAAGATGTAAGGATTATGAAGAATATCAGACCATGTCACAGGCCAATTTTAATCTGGTGCTTCATCCGGAAGCAAGGTTTGCAGCGGAGGATTTTCATGACCGGCTGAAGATTCCTTTTATTGAGCTTCGGAGGCTCTACCAGACAGATAAGATCGAAAATCAGTATCGTGCCTTGGGACAGGTCCTTGGAGTCTCTTTTGATCAGGAAGTGTATAAAAAAGCAGCAGAAGAGGCTGTGGAGCGATTCCGGGAGGTCTGTCCGGATGCGTCCTTTGCAGTAGGGGAGTGCATGAACGGAGATTCCTTTGAGCTGGCCCTTGCCCTGGTGCGGTATGGTTTCCGGGTGCCGGAGATCTACGGAACTATCACAGCCGAGAATTTTGTATACATACGGCATCTTGCGGAATTGAGTCCGGATACAAAGTTTTTTTCCAATATGGAACCCACCATGCTGTATTACGATCCGTCCGGGAGCGGAGTGAACCTTACCATAGGAAAGGATGCAGGATATTATCACCGGGATCAGCCAAATGCCGTGTGGAATCAGGACCGGCAGCCCTATGGCTATGCGGGGGTACGCAGGCTGTTTGAAACACTGACAGAGAAAGTTTTGCAGAAGGGAGAAAAGGTATGAGAGGACTTCGGAAATATCTGACACCCTTTGCACCGGATCAGTCCGGAGCTGTGTCAGTGCTGTATGAGCTTGGCGGTATCATCGTAATCTGTGATGCAGGAGGATGTGCGGGAAATGTCTGCGGCTTTGATGAACCGAGATGGTTTGAACAGAAAAGTGCGGTATTCAGTGCAGGACTTCGGGATATGGATGCCATCCTGGGACGGGATGACCGCCTGGTTGCCAAGCTTGTGGATGCAGCAGAAAAGGTGGAGGCAGGCTTTGCAACCATTGTCGGAACACCGGTACCTGCTGTGATCGGAACGGATCATCAGGCACTGCGGCGGATGTGCGAGAAGAAAACAGATCTTCCGGTGCTTGCAGTAAATACCAACGGAATGGAGCTTTATGATGCGGGAGAGCGGAAGGCTTATCTGGAGCTTTTTAAAGCCTTTGCCCGGGAAAAGATGCCTGTGGAGGCTGGTAGGGCAGGAGTTCTCGGAATGACACCTCAGGATGTCAGTGACCTGAAAGCAGCAGACAAGATCCGTGAAAAATTCCGTGTCAGAGGACAGAGAGCAGTCTGCTACGGAATGGGAGACGGGCTTGATGAGGTAAAAAAAGCCTCCTCTGCGGAAAAAAATATCGTGGTTTCTCCTGCGGCACTGGAATGTGCCAGATATCTGGAGAAAACCTTCGGAACACCTTATGAGATGGGATATCCTCTGGCGGAAGAGCTGATTCCTGATATGGATTATACAGGAAAAAAGATTCTCATCGTGCAGCAGCAGGTGATGGCCGGTTCCATAAGAGAGGAGCTACGGAAACGTGGTGCGGACGGAGAGATCACCGTGGCAAGCTGGTTTTCCATGGAAAAAGATCTCCTGGAGGAGGGCGATGTGTCATTAAGGGATGAGGAAGATTACATGGAACTGGCAGAGAAGGGCGGATATGACGTGATCTTTGCAGATCCATGTATGAAGCGGATGACAAAGGCTTTTTCAGGAGTGTTTGTGGATACAGTGCATTTTGCAGTATCCGGAAAATGCAGGTAGACCATAAGGGCAGGACATAAAGTTACATGCATGCTGCAGCTGGATCAGTGGAAACAGCTGCAGGGAATGGAGAAACATATGGAGCGGGAAATTACGAAAATGATCCGTGTTTACGGGATCGTACAGGGAGTGGGATTTCGCCCTACGGTGAGTCGTCATGCTATGGCAAGAGGAATCCGTGGCAGTGTGTCCAATAAAGGACCCTATGTGGAGATTTTTGCTCAGGGTAAGCAGCAGGATGTGGATGCCTTTATCGCAGATATCGGGAATAAGCCACCGAAGCGTGCCGCTATCCTGAAGCTTCTTGAAGAACCGGTGGAGGAGCCGGAGAAATTTACACAGTTTGATATCATCGAAAGTGAGAAGACAAAGGGGGAGATCTTTGTCTCCCCGGATATCGCGATCTGCGATGAATGTAAGGCGGAGATGTTTGATCTGGAAAACAGGCGGTATCTGCATCCCTTTATCAACTGTACCTGCTGCGGTCCGAGACTGACGATCCTGGATTCGCTTCCTTATGACCGTGAACGGACCAGTATGAAGGAATTTCCCATGTGTCCCTCCTGTGCGGATGAGTACCATAATCCGGATACCAGACGTTATGATGCCCAGCCGGTGTGCTGTAATGACTGCGGCCCTGAGGTATACCTGGCGGGAAGAGAGGAACGGGGACGGGAGGCTATCACTTATACAAGGAAGATCATTGCTTCCGGCGGGATCGTGGCCATCAAAGGGATTGGTGGTTTTCACCTTTGCTGTGATGCTACCAGTGAGGAGGCTGTACAGCGGCTACGGCAGCGGAAACGGCGTCCGGTGAAGCCTTTTGCAGTGATGGCACAGGATATGGAAGCTGTGAAGAAGATCTGTAAGGTCAGCGAGGAACAGGAGAAGATCCTTACCGGTCATCAGAAGCCGATCCTGCTGTTGGATAAGCTGCCGGGAGAAACGGGGCTTTGTGAGAGCATTGCACCCGGGAATCCCAAGGTGGGTGTCATGCTTCCCTATGCACCGGTTCAGCTGCTTCTTTTTCATTACGATGATGGGATCCGGATGCCCGGGCTTCTGGTAATGACCAGCGGAAATACTTCTGGGGCGCCGATCTGCAGAGATGATGAGGAGGCGGCAGAGGAGCTTTCCCATCTCTGTGACTGCATTCTTTCCCACAACAGGAAGATACGTATCCGGGCCGACGATTCGGTGATGGATTTCTATAAGGGTGAACCCTATATGATCCGCCGTTCCCGCGGGTATGCGCCGCTGCCGTTTATGGTCTCCACACCCTGGAAGGGCCAGGTGATCGCAGCAGGTGGAGAACTTAAGAACACCTTCTGCATTGGTGTGGATAACCGTTTTTATCCTTCCCCTTATGTGGGAGATCTGGAGGATCTTCGAACGGTAAAAGCCCTGAAGGAAACGATCGGGCGGCTGGAAACACTTCTGGAGGTGCAGCCGGAGGTAGTGGTCTGTGATCTTCACCCTAAATATAATTCCACAGTGGTGGCAGAGGAGCTAGGGCTTCCGGTTCTGAGGGTGCAGCATCATTATGCACACATTTTATCCTGCATGGCAGAAAATGACTGCGAAGAAAAGGTGATAGGGGTTTCCTTTGACGGAACAGGATATGGAACCGATGGAACCATCTGGGGCGGAGAGCTCCTGGTTGCAGACTGTCAGGGATTTACAAGGCTTGGAAGTATAGAACCCTTTGTCCAGGTTGGCGGAGATATTTCCGCAAAAGAAGGCTGGCGGATCGCCGTTTCCCTGATCTGGCAGAATACGGGAAATCTGGAAAAAACCCTGGATACTGTCCGTAAATTGGGACTTTGTACAGATCAGGAAGCAAAGGTACTGGTGACTATGGCACAGCGGAAGATCAATGCCGTGACTTCCACCAGTGCAGGAAGACTTTTTGACGGAGTCAGTGCGATCCTGGGGATCCGGAGAGCGTCCACCTTTGAGGGAGAAGCGTCCACAGCACTGGAATTTGCGGCGGAGGCCTGGAGAAAGCAACGGGAGATGCAGAAGAAAAATCCGGAAGAAAATCTGAAGATACGGATGTCAGAAAAGGAAGACATTCCGGAAAGCATAGGCATCTCAGAAGCGTCTGAAGATGAACGAAAATTTATTTTAAATACAGGTGAGATCGTTGCATATCTGGTCCGGGCAAGGCTTGCAGGAGAGGATCCCGGGAAGCTGGCTTATGGATTTCACCGGGCACTGGCAGATGAGATCCTTGCAGCCTGTGAGGAAGCAGAGCGGCAGACCGGAATCCGGAAAGTGGCATTAAGTGGCGGTGTCTTTCAGAACCGGCTGCTTCTGGAGCTGGTAGATGACGGCCTTACGGAAATGGGGTTTAAAGTTCTGAAGCACAGCCTGATCCCGCCGAATGACGGAGGGATCGCACTGGGACAGGCGGTGTATGGGATGGCTTATGTGCAGCGGCACAGATAAATATAGACGAGATCATGCAGATACGGATTAAAAATGTTTTATGATAACGCATGGAGCATACAGCAGAAATGCAGGATGGGAGGCACAGATATGTGTGTAGGATTATCAGCAAAAGTAGTAAAGATCAGTGACGGAACAGCAGTGGTGGATGCAGGCGGCGCAAAGAGAGAGGTTTCCGCCCAGCTCCTGGGAGACCTGGAGCCGGGGGATTATGTGATGGTGCATGCAGGTGTTGCCATTGCAAAGATCACCGATGATGACGAGGAAGAGACAGACCAGCTGATGGAGGAACTGCTGTGATGGAAGAGAGGAAAAAAACAGCAAGAGAGATTATAGAAGGATATCAGGGACCGCCGGTGCGGATCATGGAGGTCTGCGGAACACATACCCACGAGATCTTCCGTCTGGGAATCCGCAAGCTTCTGCCGCCGCAGGTGGAGCTGATCTCAGGACCGGGATGTCCGGTCTGTGTAACACCGGTAGGGTTTATTGACGAGGCCGTTTATCTTGCTCTGGAAAAACAGGTGACGATCTGCACATTCGGTGATCTTGTCCGCGTACCGGGAACAAAGAAAAGCCTTGCAGATGCCAGGGCAGAAGGGGCCAGGATACGGATCGTCTATTCACCGGCAGATGCAGAAAAATATGCGAAAGAGCATCCAAAAGAGCAGGTGGTATTTCTTTCCGTTGGCTTTGAGACCACCACGCCTGCCGGCTGTCTTTCCGTGAAAAAGGCCGGAGAGGACGGACTTTCCAATTATTCGCTCCTTGTGGCAAACAAGACCATGCCCCAGGCTTATCAGGCATTAAAGGGCAGTGCGGATGTGTTCCTTTATCCTGGACATGTCAATGCGATCACAGGAACTGCGCTCTGCGAGCATCTGGCAGAGGAAGGCATCAGTGGTGTGGTGGCAGGCTTTACAGCGAAGGAGCTGCTTACGGCACTGGCTGTTGCACTGGTACGTTTTCAGGAAGGAAAACCGTTCTTTGTGAATTGCTATCCCCGTGTGGTAAAAAGTGAGGGAAGCCCGGAGGCACAGAAGCTGATCGATGAACTGATGGAGCCCTGCGATTCTGAATGGCGCGGTCTGGGTGTAATCCCGGGGTCCGGGCTGGTGCTCCGGAGGGAGTGGGAAGCCTTTGATGCCAGAAAAAAATATGCAGTGCCGCCGATCCAGGGCAGGCCAAATCCGGCCTGTCGCTGTGGGGATGTGCTTCAGGGAAAATGCAGGCCATCAGATTGTAAGGTATTCGGAAAGGTCTGTACCCCGCAGCATCCGGTAGGTGCCTGTATGGTATCCAATGAAGGAGCATGTTCCGCATATTTTATGTATGGAAACTGATGTCCGCTTTAATGGACTGCGAAACATGATACATTACATATAGTACAAACGAAGGATCGTATCCGGAAGATCTGACAGGATGAAACCGATATGAAATTCCTTTGACCCAGCATAGAAAGAAGATAATATTATGGAAAATAAAACAGTGACCATGGCACACGGTGCCGGAGGCCGTCAGACCTCAGAACTGATCGATGAAGTATTCAAAGCGCATTTTGCAAACCCGGATCTCACAGCCGATGATGCGGCCGTGCTGGTTCCGCCTGCAGGAAAAATGGCAGTATCCACCGATGGATTTATTGTTTCTCCAGCATTTTTTCCGGGGGGAAATATCGGTAAGCTTTCCATCTGCGGAACCGTTAATGACCTTGCCTGTATGGGAGCAAAACCGATGTATCTTACCTGCGCTTTTGTCATTGAGGAGGGTTTTCCCATGGAGAAGCTGGAGGAGATCGCCGCAGCCATGGAAAAAACAGCAAAAGAAGCCGGAGTGCGTATTGTTTCCGGAGATACTAAGGTGGCAGGAAAAGGTCAGGTTGACGGTGTGTTTATCACAACAACCGGAATGGGTGAAATCCAGGAGGGCGTTCAGGTAGGCGGTGAGCTGGCAAAACCGGGAGATGCCATTATTGTAACCGGTGATGTGGGAAGACATGGATGCACCATCCTTCTGGCAAGAGAGGATTTCGGCATTGACGCAGATGTGACAAGTGACTGCGCACCGCTGTGGGGAGCTGTAAAAGATGTACTGGATGCCACCCATAACATTCATGTGATCCGTGATGCCACAAGAGGTGGTGTCGGAACGGTTCTTTACGAGATCGCAGGACAGAGTAACGTAGGGATCCGCCTGGATGCAGCAGCTGTTCCGGTAGCTCCGGAGGTAAAGGGTGTCTGCGGCATGCTTGGCCTGGAGCCGCTTTATCTGGCCTGTGAGGGACGAATGGTGATCATGGCGCCAAAGGAAGAGGCAGGAAGGATCGTGGAAGCACTGCGTAAATGTCCTTATTCCAGGGACGCAGCCATTATCGGTGAAGTTACGGAAGACCAGCCAGGAAAGGTTGTCATGACTACGGAGATCGGAACGCAGGCACTTCTTCCGCAGCCGGGAGGAGAGCTTCTGCCGAGGATCTGCTGATAATATCGGAAAGGAGAGTCAGATCTTATGGAGACAAGAGTGGCATTGATCTCGATCATTGTGGAAAACAATGACGTGATCGATGATATCAACCGTTTTCTTCATGAAGCGGGAAAATATATTATCGGGAGAATGGGGATCCCTTACCGGGAAAAAGGCATCAATATCATCAGTATTGCCATTGACGCACCACAGGATGTGATCAGCTCCTTATCCGGAAAGATCGGCCACCTCAGTGGAGTTTCCGCCAAAACGGCATATTCCAATGTGATTACAAAAGCGGAGGACAGAAAATGATAAAAGTTGCGGTATACGGAAAGGGCGGCATCGGAAAATCTACTACGGTTTCCAATGTGGCAGCTGCCCTTGCGGAAAAGGGAATGAAAGTGATGCAGATCGGCTGTGATCCCAAGGCAGATTCCACGATCCTTCTCAGGCATGGAAAAAAGGTTCCCACTGTGCTGGAGCTGTATAACGAAAAACGCCAGGAGCTGAAGCTTACGGATATGGTGCAGATCGGATATGGGGGTGTAGTCTGTGTGGAAGCCGGCGGTCCTGCACCGGGGCTTGGATGTGCGGGAAGAGGTATCATTACTGCTCTCGAGAAGCTTAAGGAAAACGGAGCCTATGAGACCTATAAACCGGACATTGTTTTTTATGACGTACTGGGAGATGTTGTCTGCGGTGGATTTTCCATGCCCATGCGAAAGGGGTATGCAGATAAGGTATTTATCATCACCTCCGGAGAAAACATGGCCATCCATGCAGGGGCAAATATTGCCATGGCAGTGGATAATTTCAGAAACAGAGGATATGCATCTCTTGGCGGCGTGATCCTGAACCGGCGGAACGTGCCGGGAGAGGAAGAAAAAGTCCGGGAGCTGGCAGAGGATTTTCATACGCGGGTAGTGGGAACGCTTTCCAGAAGTGAACTGGTCCTGGAAGCAGAGAATCGAGGAAAAACTCTTCTGGAAGCTTATCCGGATTGTGAGATGGCAGAGGAGTACCGGACACTGGCCGAGCAGATCCTGAGTGCATGCAGGGAGGAAGGCTCATGTTAAAAAGAGTTGGTAACAGAGAGCTTTCGGGAAAAACAGAAATATTTATAAAGGAAGCCTCTTTTCCGGTTCCCTTTCAGCCGGGGCTGGAATTTAATTCACCGGTCCATGGAAACTGGAATATCGTACATACGGGAATGCTGGTTCCGGAAGCAAGGCAGATCTACGTCTGTGCGGATAACTGCATGCGTGGCGTTGTGCTGACTGCCGCAGAGATGAATGCGGCAGACCGTTTTTCCTTTGTGATCGTGGAGGAAAAGGATCTTCTGGGCGGAAATCTGGAGGATGTGACCATTGAAGGCGTGACGGACATTCTGAACCGGCTGGATGAGAAGCCAAAGGCAGTATTGCTTTTTACCGTGTGTCTTCATCATTTTCTGGGAAGTGATCTGGACCGCATCTACGGAGAACTGGAAGAAAGATTTCCGGAGATCTTTTTTATGCGATGCTTTATGGATCCTGTCATGCAGAAAACAGGTCCGACTCCGGATCAGAAGCTGCGCCGTGCCATGTATGATGCAGTACCGGAGAGGAAAGCTGATCCGGAATGTGTCACAGTCCTGGGCAGTGATTTTGTGTTGGATGAGAGTGCAGATATCTGCCGGATCCTGAAAAAGAACGGAATCCGTCTCCGGGAAGCACCGGCCTGTAAGACCTGGGAGGATTATCAGAGCCTGGGAGAGGGAAGCCTGATCCTTAACTGTTATCCGGCAGGAAAATTCGGAGTACAGCAGCAGGCGGAGAGACTTGGAAGGCCGTTTTTATACCTGCCCGGAAGCTTTGACTATGAGGAGATAGAGACGCAGGAAAAGCATTTGCTGGAGCTGCTGGATCAGCATAGCTGCGGTAAAAATGGCCTGGATATCGAAACGGAGATCCGAAAATGCGAGGAAGCTCTTTTCCATGCACACCAGATCATCGGTGACACTCCCGTAGCTGTGGATTATCTTTTTCATCCAAGACCTCTGGGACTTGCAAAGCTTCTCCTTACGCATGGATTTCAGGTACAGTCCGTTTTTCTGGACAGTATCAGCCCGGAAGAAAAAGAAGTATTTTTCTGGCTGAAGGAGAATTACCCGGAACTCATGTTGATTTCGACTGTCCGTCCGGAGATGAGAGTGCGGCCACGGCAGCATTCCGGAAAAATCCTTGCCGTCGGACAAAAAGCAGCCTGGTTTACCGGAAGCCGGAATTTTGTCAATATGGTACAGGGTGGCGGGCTTTGGGGCTTTGACGGGATCAGACGTACTGCACAGCTGATGCTGGAGGCATTTAATGAGGAAAAAGCTCCGGAGGATCTGATCGTTCGAAAGGGATGGGGGTGCGAAAGCTGCATATGAGACAGGCATATCGGATCATACCAATCTACACGGCAGACGTGTCTGGTGTCTGCTCTGCGTTGTATGAGCTTGGAGGAATGACAGTGATGCATGATCCCTCCGGCTGTAATTCTACCTATAATACCCATGATGAGATCCGGTGGTACGACCAGGACAGTCTGATCTTTATCTCAGGTCTTACGGATATCGATGCCATTATGGGAAATGATGAGAAATTTCTTCAAGATATCGAAGAGGCGGCAAAGGAGCTGAAACCGAAATTTATTGCACTTGCAAGTTCACCGATCCCCTTTATGAATGGAACAGATTTTCAGGGACTGGCCCGTGCACTTACAGCAAGGACCGAAATTCCGGTATTTTCGGTTCCGACCAGCGGCATGCACGACTATGTATACGGAGCAGGGCTGGCACTGGCGGAAATCGCAGGACATTTCACAGGAGCAGCAGAGAAAACAGGAAGGTGTTCAGAAGTACCGACGGGATCTGCGGAAAGATCTACAGAGAAGAGAAGCAGAAAATTAAATCTTCTTGGAGCAACACCCCTTGATCTTGGCCCGCAGTCTGCAGTAGATGCCATGAAAAAACGTCTGAAAAACTATGGCTGGGAGATACTTTCCACCTGGGCTATGGGGGATACGCTGGAAGCTTTGTCCCGTGCCGGTGAAGCAGCGGTAAACCTTGTGGTATCCTCTGTGGGAATTCCGGCAGCCAATGTGCTGAAAGAAAAATTCGGTACGCCATTTCTCGTGGGGACTCCTGTGGAAGGCTATGAGGGGCAGATTTCAGATGCACTTGAGCGGATCGCGGATAGATCCTGTGGAGAGTGGGTAAATAAGAAGGATGACTACGCAGAGGAAAGCGGAGGGCAGATCTTAGGGAAACAGGAGGAACTGTGGAAAGTAACTCCGGAGCAGGTAATCTATTTTCAGGGAAGGAACAGTCTGTCAGCAGTATCTGACCATTCAGGAGAAAGCAGGGAAATGCCCGACAAAGATGAGGTATTTTTTTCCGTACCGGACATTACCATCATCGGAGAACCGGTTACCATGGGATCCTTGGCAGCAGTCATAGAGCAGAAATACGGAAAAAAGGTTCAGCTGCTCTGTCCGCTGGAGATCACAGAGGGACTTTTGCGCAAGGGAGATGAAGCCATCTGTGGCGAGGAAGCCATGGAAGAAAAGCTGAAAACAGCCAGGATCGTTGTGGCAGACCCACTCTATCGTCCGATCTGTCCGAAAACAGCCATTTTTTATGAGATGCCGCATATTGCGTTTTCCGGAAGGATATATCTCAGAAAATATTTTTCGGAATAAAGAGCGTTTCGTGATCATGTATATAAATATTATGCGGATGAGAAAACAGGGCAGCAGTGTGTATAATTGCAGGAAAATCACATAAACTAAATTATAAGAAACCGTAAAGGCGTTGCAGAAATATGCAGCGCCTTTTTCCGGCAGTAATACCGGAAATGGAGTATATATGGAGGGATTTTTATGTGGGGATTTTTGTCAGCACTGATCTCAGGTGCACTGATGAGTATTCAAGGGGTATTTAACACAAATGTAACAAAACAGACCAGTCTGTGGGTTTCAACCGGCTGGGTACAGTTTTCTGCATTTCTGGTCTGTGTGGCAGCATGGTTTTTTACAGGCAGAGAAAGTATCGGCATGCTGTGGCAGGTAGAGGCTAAATATAATTTACTCGGAGGAGTGATCGGTGCATTTATCACTATCACAGTGATCCGGAGTATGGGAAGTCTGGGGCCTGCGCGGGCGGTTATGCTTATTGTCATTTCTCAGCTTACGGTGGCTTATCTTATAGAATTGTTGGGGATTTTCGGTGTGGAAAGAGCAGATTTTCAGTGGAGAAAGCTGTTGGGAATGCTGATCTGTATTGCAGGTGTGGTTATTTTCAAATGGAAATAGAAATAAAAGTATTGTAATATTTGTAATACTTCGTTAAAATAAGGTATGGTTTTGCATGAGTAACGGGGCACCTGCCGCCACATCGGCGGAAAGGAGTGAACCGCCTACCTATGAAAATAAGATCACATATCAGAAGTGTTCGGTTTGTTTTTTCCATATTTTTGTTACAGATCCTGGCAGGGCTGACAGGCTGTAAGGATGACGGAACAGAATTACTGGAGAAAGAACTGGTGCAGGAAGAAAGTACGGAAGCATCCGGAATGGATGCAGAGCAGGAAGAACCGAAGGATACGGAAAGTGAAGTATCCGGGAAGGCATCCGCAGGGGCTGCGGCAGATATATCACAGAAGAAACAGAATGAGTCTGCGGAGGAACCGGCTCCGGAGGTTGAAAAACAGCTGCCGGAGATCTCAGACACCCCTCAGACCATTTATGTAGATATATGTGGAGCAGTGACCAGCCCGGGAGTCTATGAGCTTCCATATGGCAGCCGTGTTTTTCAGGCTATCGAGCAGGCCGGAGGATATCTTCCGGAAGCTGCGGCAAGCTATCTCAACCGTGCTAAGGGACTTTCCGATGGACAGCAGGTTTATGTGCCTACCCAGGCGGAGGTGGACAGCCAGCGGATCGCAGCTACCCAGGATGGATCGGAAGTCACAGCAGAAAACAGTACCGAAACGGCGAGCAGACAGAAATCCGCCGGAGAGGATTCCGGTGAAGCTGAGACTGCATCTTCCACAGAGCAGAAGATCAATCTGAACACCGCTGATGTATCCCAGCTTACTACTCTCACAGGTGTAGGGGAGTCCAAGGCCCTGGCGATCATCGCTTACAGGGAAGAGAACGGTCCCTTTACTTCAGCAGAGGATATCATGAATGTACCAGGCATCAAAGAAGGAACCTATGAGAAGATAAAGGATAAAATAGCAATAAAGTAAGGAGCGCTAAATGAGCAGGAAAGTATTGGTAGTAGATGATGAGAAACTGATTGTCAAGGGACTTCGCTTCAGTCTGGAGCAGGACGGAATGGAAGTGGACTGTGCCTATGACGGAGAGGAAGCACTGGAAAAAGCAAAAGCAGGAGAGTACGATATCATTCTTCTTGACCTGATGCTTCCAAAAATGGACGGTCTTGAGGTATGCCAGCAGATCCGTGAATTTTCCAATGTTCCGATCATCATGCTTACAGCAAAAGGAGAAGATATGGATAAGATCCTGGGTCTGGAATACGGAGCTGATGATTATGTCACCAAGCCTTTCAATATCCTGGAAGTCAAAGCCCGCATCAAGGCGATCATCCGCCGTGCAGGCAGCAAACAGGACAAGCAGGAGAAGGCCAAGACTGTGGAAGTCGGAGAACTGAAGCTGGACTGCGAAGGACGCCGCGTATTTATCTCCGGAAAAGAGATTAACCTCACAGCCAAGGAATTTGATGTGCTGGAACTGCTGGTATTCAATCCGAACAAGGTATACAGCAGAGAAAATCTTCTGAATATCGTATGGGGCTATGAATATCCGGGAGATGTCCGTACCGTAGATGTACATATCCGCCGCCTGAGAGAAAAGATCGAGGCCAATCCCAGTGAGCCGAAATATGTACACACCAAATGGGGTGTGGGCTACTATTTCCAGGCATAACCTGTGAAGTTCAAAAAGAACGGCAAATTTTTCAAAAGTCTCCGCTTTCGTATTCTGATCATCCTGATCATACTGGGAATCGTACCGAGTGTCATCGTAACGGAAATGGTCATTGCCAACTATGAAGATCGTGCCATTGCCAACCGTGTGCAGAGCATGGAGAACATCTGTGACATCATGTGCGACCTGCTGATCAAGGAGAATTATCTGAATGACACCAGCTCTCAGACGGTGAACAGCAAGCTGGAATTACTGTCCAACAGCTATGGTGGCAGGATTCTCATTGTAGACAGGGATTTCAGGATCATCAAGGATACCTATGGCGTGGATGAGGGCAGGACTCTGGTTTCCCAGAAAGTATTGAACTGTTTTAAAGGAGAAGATGCCTACCAATATGACTCTGACAGCCAGAAGCTGATCCTGGCAGTTCCGGTAAAAAGTCCGGATGTAAAACAGGTGCAGGGTGCCATGATGATCATGGCATCTTCCAGTGAGGTGACAGCAACCATCCATGAACTGGAGCAGAAAGGGATTCTGATCATCGGTATCATTGTAGTGCTGGCCATTTTTCTGGGGTATATTCTTTCCACGATCCTGGTGAAGCCATTTGCCAGGGTAACGAAAGCAATCGAGGACCTTACAGACGGATATCAGAATGAGGAGATCTCGGTACCGGATTATACAGAGACAGCTTTGATCACAGATGCATTTAACAAGATGCTTTCCAGAATGAAGACGTTGGATGAATCCAGACAGGAGTTTGTATCCAATGTGTCTCATGAGCTGAAGACACCTATGACTTCAATGAAGGTTCTGGCGGATTCGCTGGTAGGACAGCAGGGGGTTCCGGAGGAACTGTATCAGGAATTTCTTTCTGATATCACAGAAGAGATTGACAGAGAGAACAAGATCATCACCGATCTGCTCTCCCTAGTAAAAATGGACAAAAAAGCAGCAGATATGAATATCCGTAATATGAATATCAATGAGCTGCTGGAGAATATCCTGAAGCGTCTCCGTCCCATTGCAGATCAGAGAAAGATCGACCTGATCCTGGATTCCTTCCGACCGGTAACCGCAGATGTGGATGAGGTGAAATTTACCCTTGCCATCAGTAACCTGGTTGAAAATGGTATCAAATACAATGTAGATGAGGGATGGGTCCGCGTAACACTGGATGCGGATCATAAGGATTTCTATGTGACGGTTGCAGATTCCGGCCTGGGAATACCGGAAGATTCCATTGAACGGATCTTTGAGCGTTTTTATCGTGTGGATAAATCCCATTCCAGAGAGATCGGCGGAACCGGTCTTGGACTTGCTATTACAAGAAGTTCTATAGCCATGCATCATGGGATCATCAAGGTATCCAGCAAAGAGGGCGAGGGAACCACATTTACCGTGAAGATCCCGCTGTCCTATATCCCGTCCTAGGAGGTACAGCATGAAAAAAACGATTTTGATCATCTGTGTGGCCGCTGCCTGCATCCTTTTTGGTCTGGTTGCTTTCATAGGTTTGTCGGGAAGAAATAAAAACGAAGAACAGCAGTATAGATTTTATTATATCAATAGCGATGAAACGAGACTGAAAGAAGAAAAATATACTCCGGAGAAGGAAACAACAGAAGTGATGCTGCGCAATTTTTCCGAGAGTCTGAATAACCGTGAGACCCGGGAAGACGGAATCTCACTTTTTCCGGATGGGGTAAAGATTTCTTCTTATTCCATACAGGATGGAGTCCTGAACGTAGAATTCAATGAGGCCTATGATAAAATGTCACGTACCAGGGAACTTCTGGTGCGGGCAGGTATAGTGAAGATCTTTTTACAGGTTCCAGGAGTAGATTCTGTGGAGATCTATGTGGGTAAAAAGCCGCTGACAGATACCAGGGGGGAAGAAGTGGGAGCCATGAACAACGACACCTTTGTGGAGTTTTCCGGGTCCGATGGGGATGTGTACAGCTATGACACCTTTACTTTGTATTTCACAAATAAAAACGGAGATAAACTGGTAGCGGAACAGAGAAGTGTCCGCTACAGACGAAATCTTCCGAAGGCTACGGTGGTTCTGGAGCAGCTTGCAAGAGGTCCGCTGGAAAAAGGACATTATCCTACAATACCGGAGAATTCAGAGGTACTTTCCCTGACGAGAGCAAACGGAATCTGCTATGTGGATTATAATTCCGTATTTCAGGATTATGCGCTGGATGTTTCGGAACAGATTGCCGTGTATTCGGTGGTAAATACGCTGATCGCGGCAACGGATGTGGACAAAGTTGAGATTTCCATCGAAGGAAACAAGGAAGTGACCTTTGGCCAGAATATGCAGCTTTATAAGTTCTATGAATGGAACGACAGCCTGCTGGCACACACAAAGGCTAAAAAAGAATAGAAAAAATAAAACATTTCAAAATATCAGAAAACGGGAGAACATTTATGGCGAAAAGGCCGATGTGTCTTTTGTGTTTTCTTATGGTGCTGAGTCTTGGCGCACTGGAGCTTATGGGGATTCCTCTGATCAGGGGGAATCCCCTTCCGTTAAATGTGCAGGAGCAGATCGAAGCGCACCCTGGTTCCATAATCTGCGGGGAGGTGGAACAGTATGAAAACACAGAATTTTCCCAGTCTGTTTATCTGAAAAAAACATATCTTATCCATCAGTCAAAAAAATTTCCAATTGAAAATGTAAGAATATTTCTCAAAAAAGAAGAAAATCTGAAACCGGGAATGCGGATCCTGGTCAAGGGAACGTTGAAAAGAGTGGAAGGTCCTGCGAATCCGGGGGGCTTTGACAGCCAACACTTTTATGCCTGTCGTCATATTTATTATTTTATGAAGAACGCTGTGCTCCAAAAGAAAACAGCAGTGTATTCCGGCTACAGGCAGCTCCTTTTGGAGATAAAAGAAAGCTGCAGACAGATCCTGAAGGAAGCTGCAGGAAAAGATGCGCCTGTTTTTTGTGCCATGACGCTTGGAGACAAACAGGAACTGGATCCGGAAACACAGATGCGCTATCAGCTGGCCGGAATCATACATATCCTTGCCATCAGCGGACTTCATATCAGTATTCTGGGAATGGGGCTTTACAACCTTCTAAAGAAGATGGGACTGGGAATCTGGCCTGCCGGGATTTTTTCTCTGGGAGTGATGCTGCAGTATGGGATCATGACCGGAGGGAGTGTTTCCACCATGCGTGCAGTAACTATGTTTCTGATCGCCATGGGAGCCAGGATCACCGGACGGATCTATGATATGATGAGTGCTCTTTCCGTAACTGCCATGATGATCCTTGTGGAATCTCCGGCCTATCTCCTGGACAGCGGATTTCTTCTGTCCTTTGGCTGTGTTTTGGGAATGGGGCTCGCTGCGGAAAAGATCTGTGCTCTTGCAGGAGCGGAGAAAAAATGGACAAAGGCACTGATAAGTCCTATAGCTCTTCAGCTTGTGACTCTGCCGGTGATGCTGAAGTTTTTCGGAGAAGTCTCTATTGCCGGATTTATCCTGAATCTGTTGGTGCTTCCAAGTGTGGGGGTAGTGCTGACTGGAGGAATGGCGGCGCTGCTGCTGGGAATTCTCAGTATTCCTGCGGCAAAACTGGTGCTCCTGCCGGCAAGGGTACTGCTGCTTTTTTATGAACATCTCTGCAGTCTGGCAGGAAGGTCAGGATGGAGTACCTGGATCGGAGGAGAGCCGGAAATATGGCAGATCCTGGTATATTATGGCTTTTTGATCACAGTTCTGTTTATGGGGCAGTATATAAAAGAACAGCTCCGGAAGAAAAAAGCAGTCTGTGAGGAAACGGAGCTAGCAGAGGAGCGGGCGGAAGCAGGTTGCCGGAAGCTATATGCTATCCGGATAACAGCCGGTATTTTTCTGGCAGTCGGAATCCTGATACTGGGATATCATCCAGCAGGAAGTCTGAAGGTGATCTGCCTGGATGTAGGACAGGGGGACGGTATTCTTGTGGAGACCCCGGAGGATCACCATTTTCTGATCGACGGAGGAAGCAGTAGCCAGTCGGATCTTGGAAGATACTGCCTTTTGCCGGCATTGAAAAGTCAGGGGATTTCCTGGCTGGATGGGATTTTTATTTCCCATACAGATCAGGATCATATCAACGGTGTGAAGGAGCTTCTGGAATATATGGGAAAAGGTCTTACAACCATCCGGGCCGGATATCTGATCCTGCCTGCCTGGGCGGAAAGACCAGATGCATGGAGGGAGCTTGCAGAGGCAGCAAAAACAGCCGGAGTTAAGGTCGTGACAGCAGGAAAAGGGGATGAATTGCCTTGCGGCAAAGTATCTTTTTCTGTTCTGTGGCCGGAGAAAAATGCCACAGGAAAAGATGTGAATGAGGAAGCTATGGTGATGGAGCTGTCTTTTGGAGATTTTCAGATGCTTTTTACCGGAGATATCGGTGCAGATACGGAGAAAAAGCTTCTGGCAGCCGGGGGGCTTGAGGATGTTGACTGTCTGAAGGTGGGACATCACGGTTCCCGTTATTCTACCACAGAAGCATTTCTTGAGAAAATAAAGCCGGAAGTGGCGATCATTTCCTGTTCTTCCACCAACACCTACGGACATCCGTCACCGGAAACCGTAGAGCGGCTTAAAGCGGCCGGAAGTCAGGTGGAATACACCATGAAAAACGGTGCTATTACCGTGGAAACAGATGGAAAGAAGCTTAAGATCGGAAGGTTCCGAAAAAACAGGTGACTTTTGAACACACTTGTTGTAGAATAGACAGGGTTTGTGCAAAAACAAAATACTGAAAATGTGCAATACAAGATAAGGAGTTTTTATTTATGAAATATGATGTACTGATCGTAGGAGCAGGTCCCGGTGGAATCTTTGCGGCCTATGAACTGATGAATAATGATCCGGAGAAAAAGATCGCGGTTTTTGAAGCCGGTCATCCTCTGGAAAAAAGAAAATGTCCCATCGACGGAAAGAAAGTAAAATCCTGTATCCACTGCAAAACCTGTGCGATCATGAAGGGATTTGGCGGTGCAGGCGCTTTCTCCGACGGAAAATATAATATCACCAATCAGTTTGGCGGAACTCTGTACCAGCATATCGGCAAGGATACAGCCACAGAGCTGATGGAATATGTAGATAAACTGAACCTGATGCATGGTGGTGAAGGAACCAGGCTTTATTCTACCACAAACAGCGAGATCCGTAAGCTCTGCCTTCAGAACGGCCTGCATCTTTTGGATGCATCAGTCCGTCATCTGGGAACAGATATCAACTATGTGGTGCTTCAGAACCTCTATGAAAAAATGAAAGACCATGTGGACTTCTATTTTGACGCATCTGTTGATAAAGTAGAAAAAACTGAAGACGGTTATGCAGTTTTTGTAGGAGATGAGCGTTACGAGGGAACTTACTGTATCATCTCCGCAGGACGAAGCGGAAGTAAATGGATGGAGACGGTATGTACAGAGCTTAAGATCCCGACTCTTTCCAACCGTGTGGACATCGGAGTCCGTGTGGAGCTTCCGGCAGAGGTTTTCAGCCGTCTGACAGATGAGCTTTATGAGAGCAAGATCGTTTACAGAACTGAGAAGTTTGAGGATATGGTCCGTACCTTCTGCATGAACCCGCGAGGTGTTGTCGTGAATGAAAATACCAACGGTATCATCACAGTAAACGGTCACAGCTACGAAGATCCGGCAAAGCATACCAACAATACAAACTTTGCCCTTCTGGTATCCAAGCATTTCTCAGAGCCGTTCCATGACAGCAACGGATACGGTGAGAGCATTGCAAGACTTTCCAATATGCTTGGCGGTGGTGTTATGGTACAGCGGTTTGGAGATCTGATCCGCGGAAGACGAAGCACAAAAGCCCGTATTGAGGAAAGTTTCGTAACACCTACACTTTCTGCGACACCGGGAGATTTAAGTCTTGTTATGCCGAAACGTATCCTGGATGGCATCATCGAGATGATCTATGCTCTGGATAAGATCGCACCGGGAACCGCAGATGATGATACTTTGCTTTATGGCGTTGAGGTTAAATTCTACAACATGGAGGTCGAGATCGACGAAAATCTGGAAACCTGCCACAAGGGTCTCTTTGTTATCGGAGACTGCAGCGGCGTGACACACTCTCTTTCCCATGCATCTGCCAGCGGAATCTACGTAGCCAGATACCTGGAGCAGGAGTATTTTAACAGATAAACTGCAGAGCAGTTTATCTGTTATGAGCAAGTAGCAAAGCGGATTGCGAATATCTGATGTAAGACAGTCCTTTTCTGATATCAGGGTGATGACAGAAAGGGGCTGTTTTTTATGCAGGATGTGCATGAATATTGGAGAAAGTATTCTGATAATAACTGACAGATACAGGGAGAAAACCGGTTACTGTTCACTGGTAATAATTCGCGAGATATTTTTTGTGAGTGAAGATCACAGAAAACCGTGAATCGTCTGACATCAATCTTGACAAATTTATGAGTTTGTGGTAAAAGTTAGATAACCAGGTAAAAGAAAATATGTGCAAATGTTATAATGATAAGGTTGCATCCAGTCGGATGTGCAAAAGAGAATCCGGTGAGAATCCGGAACGATACCGTCACTGTGAAAGGGGAGCTGCTTTTATAACCACTGGGAGACCGGGAAGGGAAAGCAGCGTGGAACCAAGTCAGGAGAACTGCCTTATTGTGAGATCCAGGGATTCGCGGTTTACGAATCGGTATTCTCCATAACAATACAGAACTTCTTTTTATGTATTTGTATTGCGCAGAGAATCATGTGTGAGCAGGCGGCCGCAGAGAGCTGCTGCTTTTTTGTACATATCAGTATTCTGGAAATACATGAAAAGAGGACAATGAGAAATGAAAAGAAAAACAATGTTAGCTCTGATGCTCGCAGTTTCCATGACATGCTCTATGGGTGCGGCTACAACAGCAATGGCAGCAGAGGATTCTGCTACAGAAGAGAACGCTGAGGCAGCTGATACCACAGAGGCTTCTGATGCAGATCAGGAAGCAGCAGATAATGTAGCAGCTCTGATCGACAAGATCTATGTACAGGAAAGAAACGACACAACAGATGAGGACTGCAAGGCAGCCAAAGAAGCATGGGATGCTCTGACAGATGCTCAGAAAGAACTGGTAGAGGGTGAGAATGCAGATCCGGATTATTTCGGACGTGACACAGGAGATGCTTCCAAGGACGATCCGCGTAACCAGGATGAGATCGGTGAGAATGAACTTCTTGTTGTAAGCTTTGGTACTTCCTTCAATGACAGCCGTGCAGAGGATGTCAAGGGAATCGAGGATGCTCTTGCAGAAGCTTATCCGGACTGGTCTGTAAGAAGAGCATTTACAGCACAGATCATCATCAACCATGTAGAGGCAAGAGATGATGAAGTGATCGATAACATGCAGCAGGCTCTTGACCGTGCAGTAGAGAATGGTGTTAAGAATCTGGTTGTACAGCCTACCCATCTGATGCATGGTGCTGAGTACGATGAGATGACAGAAGCGATCAATGGCTATAAAGATAAATTCGAGTCTGTAGCTATCGCAGAGCCAATGCTCGGTGAGGTTGGAGACGATGCAACTGTGATCAATGATGACAAGAAAGCCGTTGCTCAGGCGATCACAGATACGGCTTGCAAAGAGGCCGGATTTGACAGCATGGATGCAGCAGCTGAGGCTGGCACAGCATTCGTATTCATGGGACATGGAACATCCCATACAGCTAATATTACATACGATCAGATGCAGACACAGATGGAAAATCTTGGATTGAAGAACGCATTCATCGGTACTGTAGAGGGTAAGCCGGAAGATACAGCCTGCGACAAGGTTATCGAGAAAGTAAAAGAAGCAGGATACAAGAACGTTGTTCTTCGTCCGCTGATGGTTGTTGCCGGAGACCATGCAAATAACGATATGGCCGGTGATGATGAGGATTCCTGGAAGAGCCAGTTTGTAGCATCCGGAAACTTCGATAAGGTTGACTGCCAGATCGAGGGTCTTGGAAGAATCGAAGCAGTTGAGAAGCTTTATGTAGAGCATACAAAGGCAGCCATCGATTCTCTGGGAAGCACTGAGGAGTCCGCAGATTCTGATGCAGCAGCAGATACAGAGGCTGATTCTGCTGAGGAGTCCGCAGAATAATAAATATAAAAATATCTGAGTGAGTTCAGATACCTATAAGAAATCAATGTAACTGCCCGGAAAGATCAGGAAGACTGTTTTCCGGGCAGATTGCTGTATCTATGGAAGGGAGAAGATTATCATGAAAAAACGCTATGTAAACTTAATTCTTGCAATGGCAAGTGCATCAGTCCTGGTGCTGGGCTCTGTGCCTGCGATGGCAAAAACAGATGAAACAAAAACAGAGTCCGGTGAGGAAGCAGAAGCTTCCGAAGAAAAGGATACAGATGCAGCCAAAGCAGATACCCTGGAAGATGGCGTTTATACAGCAGAGTTTGAGACAGACAGTAGCATGTTTCATGTAAATGAGGCCAATGACAAAAAAGGAGAGCTCACGGTCAAAGATGGTAAAATGACCATCCACGTAAGTCTGGTTTCCAAGAAGATCGTTAACCTGTTTGCGGGAACTGCCGAGGATGCCCAGAAGGACGGAGCAGAGATCATTGAGCCGACCACAGATACAGTGAAGTACAGCGATGGTTATACAGAGGAGGTTTACGGATTTGATATCCCGGTACCGGCCATTGGTGAGGAATTTAACGTGGCGATCCTGGGAGAAAAAGGCAAATGGTACGACCATAAAGTCAGCGTAAAGAATCCTGTAAAAACCTCTGACGACAAAAAATCCGAAGGGAAAAAACCGGAAGAGCTGAAGCTGGAGGACGGAACCTATGAGACGGATGTAACCCTTACAGGCGGAACAGGAAGAGCATCTGTAGAATCTCCAGCTAAAGTAGAGATCAAGGACAAAGAAGCTACGGCAACCATCATCTGGAGCAGTCCGAATTATGATTACATGATCGTGGACGGCGAAAAATATGAGCCGGTGAACAAAGACGGAAACTCCACATTTGAGATCCCGGTCACAGTCTTTGACGCAGAAATGGAAGTGACTGCAGATACTGTAGCCATGAGTACTCCTCACGAGATTGAGTATACCCTGAATTTTGATTCTTCAAGCATGAAAAAGGAAGAAAAATGAAAAAAATAATTTCATACATATTTCTGACGCTGACCCTGATCCTGGGATGTGCTTTTGCAGTGCAGGCAGCAGAGACAGAACATAAGCCTGCGGATATTCCAGGCCTTACCTTTGACCACAGTATGGAGCTTTCCTACGCAAAGGAATTTAATGTGGATTACTACAACGATGGCTATGCGCTGCTCACCATTGATCAGGAAGGACAGTTTCTTGTAGTTCCCGAAGGCAAGAAAGCACCGGAGGGGCTGGATCCTGACATTGCGGTTCTGCAGCAGCCCATAAACAATATCTATCTGGTAGCAACCTCGGCCATGGATCTTTTCCGCGCTATCGACGGGATTGACAGCATCAAGCTTTCCGGAACCAAGGAAGACGGATGGTATATCCAGGAAGCAAAGGACGCCATGGAACAGAAAAAGATGATCTATGCCGGCAAGTACAATGCTCCGGATTACGAACTGATCCTGAACGAGGGCTGTGACCTTGCCATTGAATCCACCATGATCCATCACAATCCGGAGGTACAGGAGAAGCTGGAGCAGTTCGGGATCCCTGTAATGGTAGAGCGTTCCAGCTATGAGAGTCATCCTCTTGGAAGGACCGAGTGGATGAAGCTTTACGCAGTTCTTCTGGGAAAAGAAGATGTAGCAGAAAAGGTTTTCAAAGAGCAGACGGACAAGCTGGATAAGGTTCTCACAGCAGATAAAACAGACAAGACCGTAGCGTTCTTTTATATCAACTCCGTAGGTGCGGTAAATATAAGAAAAAGCGGCGACTATGTTTCAGAAATGATCTCTCTCGCAGGAGGAAATTATGTTCCGGAGGATACGGGAGTAAATGACAATGCTCTTTCCACCATGAATATGCAGATGGAAGAGTTTTATGCCAAGGCGAAGGATGCAGACTATATCATCTATAACAGTACGATCGACGGGGAACTTAAGACCATTGATGAGCTTCTTTCCAAAAGTAAGCTTCTTGCAGATTTCAAGGCAGTGAAGAACGGAAATGTCTGGTGCACAGGCAAAAATCTCTTCCAGGAAACTACCGGACTTGGAACCATGATCGAGGATATCCACACCATGCTGACTACAGATGATGATTCTCTGGATGATCTGACCTATATGCATAAACTGAAATAAATTCCAGTGTTCGTTTTAACTCCTTTGCCGGTTTCCACCTGTGAGCAGGAAACGAAAGGACAGGATAACAAAACAGAAGAGGAGTGTACCAGAAAAAATGAATGACAGAAAACGCGCAGTCCGATACGGGATCTCTTTTGTGATCCTTGCGGTACTTTTGATCTTTTTATTTATATGGAATGTAAATTCCGGAAGTATCCACCTCTCTGTGAAGGAGATCCTGAATATCATATTCCGGCATCAGGGAGATGAAACTTCTTATAATATCGTCTGGGAGATCCGTCTTCCCAGGATACTGGCAGTGATCATCCTTGGTGGAGCACTTTCTGTTTCCGGATTTTTGCTGCAGACCTTTTTTAACAATCCTATCGCGGGACCCTTTGTACTGGGAATCTCTTCCGGTGCCAAGCTGATCGTGGCGCTTCTGATGATCTTTTTTTTAAGCAGATCGGTGTCCATCGGTTCCGGTGCCATGATCCTGGCTGCTTTTGCAGGCTCAATGATTTCCATGGGCTTTGTGCTCCTTGTGGCAAAAAAAGTCCACAATATGTCCATGCTGGTCATCAGTGGTGTTATGATCGGCTATATCTGTTCGGCCATCACAGACTTTGTGGTGACCTTTGCAGATGATTCCAACATAGTTAATCTTCACAATTGGTCATTGGGAAGCTTTTCCGGTATGACCTGGGGAAATGTGCAGACTATGGCTGTTGTGGTACTTCTTACTATGGTGATCGTATTTTTTATGTCAAAACCGATCAGCGCCTATCAGCTGGGGGAGACTTACGCGCAGAATATGGGAGTTAATATCAAGGCTTTCCGGATACTTCTGATCCTGCTTTCCAGTATTCTTTCTGCCTGTGTGACCGCTTTTGCAGGGCCGATCTCCTTCGTGGGGATCGCTGTGCCTCATATTGCAAAAAGTCTCCTGAAGACTGCCAAACCGCTGCTTGTGATCCCGGCCTGTTTTCTGGGCGGTGCAGTGTTCTGCCTGTTCTGTGATCTGATCGCAAGAACTGTATTTGCACCGACGGAGCTGAGCATCAGTTCTGTGACAGCAGTTTTCGGAGCACCGGTAGTTATCTATATCATGATTCACAGACAGCAGAGGATATAAACGATGAAATCATATTTTTTTTATACAGATCAGCTGACCGTAGGCTATGATGGAAAACCGCTGATCAAAGAGATCAATATTCAGCTGAATAAAGGAGAGATCCTGACACTGATCGGTCCCAACGGTGCCGGAAAATCTACTATTTTGAAGAGTATCACAAGACAGCTTTCCCTGATCAGCGGAACGGTATATCTGGAACAGGAACAGATGAGCCGGATGACCAACAGGGAAGTGTCAAAAAAACTGGCTGTAGTACTTACCGAACGCATGCGACCGGAGCTTATGACCTGTGAGGATGTGGTATCCACCGGACGATATCCCTATACCGGAACTCTCGGGATCCTTTCCGCAGAGGACAAGGAAAAAGTTAAAAGTGCCATGGAGATGGTTCACGCCTGGGATCTGAAGGATCGGGATTTTACAGCCATCAGTGACGGACAGAGACAGCGTATCCTTCTGGCACGCGCCATCTGCCAGGAACCGGAGATCATTATCCTGGATGAACCGACCTCCTTCCTGGATATCCGGCATAAGCTGGAGCTTCTTGCCATTTTGAAGAAGATGGTATTGGAAAAACAGATGACGGTGATCATGTCCCTTCATGAGCTGGATCTTGCCCAGAAGATTTCTGACCAGGTGATCTGTGTTCATGGAGATCACATTGAGAAATATGGTGCACCGGAGGAAATCTTTACTTCCGATTATATTCGGAAGCTTTATGGCATCACCCGTGGAAGCTATAATGCAGAATTCGGCTGCGTGGAAATGGAACCTCCGGCCGGAAAACCGGAGGTGTTTGTGATCGGAGGAAATGGAAGTGGGATTCCGGTATATCGGAAGCTGCAGCGACAGGGGATTCCTTTTGTGACCGGAGTTCTCCATACCAATGATGCAGATTATCAGGTGGCAAAAGAACTGGCTGCAAAAGTGATCACGGAGAAGCCTTTTGAATGCATTTCGGAGTCTGCCTTTGAAGAAGCACTGGAGTTCATGGGAAAATGTGAAAAAGTGTACTGTCCGCTGAAGGATTTTGGTATCATGAATGAAAAAAACCGGGAATTGTTGAAAAAAGCAAAAGAAACCGGAAAATTAAACCAGATCAGATAAGTTCTCTGGGAAAATGAGAAAAGCAATAAAACGCTGTCAGAAATGAGTGATATAATTTCCGGCAGCGTTTTTTATATAATATAAATTACAAATATTTCAGCAGCTGTGTTATAATATGACAAGAACGACAGATCGTGAAGCGCTCGCATTCGTGGAGATGTAAGTAACGAAGAGGAATGTCCGCTTTACACCGCAAAAGTTAAGCAGATACAATCGATCCGAAAAAATATATGGAGGGAAGATCAATGAAAAAAAGAAACATGATCGCAGCTCTGCTCTGCAGTGCATGCCTTGTGGCAGGAAGTGTAAATCCCGTATTTGCAGATGCATCGAAGGTAGTAACACTTGGAGCAGATCTTACGGATGCTCAGAAGCAGACAATGATGAAATATTTTAATGTAAGTTCCGATCAGGTGCAGGTGATGACCATTACAAATGAGGATGAGCATAAACACCTGGATAATATCGCACCACAGTCCCAGATCGGTTCCAGAACTTTGAGCTGTGCCTATGTGAAGCCTACACAGTCCGGCGGGATCAAGGTCCGCACAGCAAATCTGAACTGGGTGACAGGTAATATGATCGCAACGACACTTTCCACATCCGGTGTGAAGAACTGTGAAGTAGTTGCTGCCTGCCCGATGGAAGTATCCGGAACAGGTGCACTTACCGGTATCCAGATGGCATATGAGAAGGCCAGCGGAGAGAAGCTGGATGAGACCAAGACGAAGCTTGCCAACCAGGAGATCGTAACCACTGGTGAGCTTGCAGATAAGGTTGGTAAAAATGAGGCGACAACAGTTGTAAACCAGTCCAAGATGGATGTGATCCAGAACGGAGTACAGAATGCAGATGAGATCCAGAATATTGTTATCAATGTGGCTGAGCAGAACAATATTTCCGTAAGCCAGGACGATATTGACAGGATCGTGTCTCTTCTGAAGCAGATCTCACAGCAGGATTACAATTATGATGATGTGAAGGAAACACTGGAGCAGGTAGATGCCAATACCACAGGCCAGACCTCTTCCTCTGATGATACGCTGGATGGCGAGAGCAGTGATGAAACCGTAGATGTGGATGCAGATTCTTCTGATGATATCGTCAACAATGTAAATGACAGCATTCTTGGTGACGATGTGATCCAGAGCTCCACAGAGGATCCGGGTCTTGAGGAAGAAACAGGAGCAGATTCTCAGGATACAAGCAATGAGACCGGAATCCCGGATGCTACCGACGACGGAACCTATAGCAATGAGGAAAGCTCGGACGAAAGCAGCACAGACGAAAGTACCTCTGATGAGAGCAGTACAGACGAAAGTGCTTCTGACGAGAACAGCACAGAGGATAGTGCATCTGACGAGGCTGCATCCGATGAGACAGGAATCCCGGAGGCAACAGAAGATACAGAATCTTCAGAAAGTGACCAGGCAGACAGTGCAGAAAACGATACTTCTGTGCTCAGCGAAGAAGCAAAGAACAATTATGACAAATTTGTCCTCTTTGTAAAAGGCGAGTATGAGGGAGATGCAGATTCCCTTCTCGCTGCAACGGAGGATACAGAGGCAGTGGCAACGGTAACACTGGATGAGCAGACAGCGAAGAGTGTGGCAGAAACTGTTGAGAAGGATTATTATGATATCCTGAAGGATGGTACAGAATCCTATGAGGCAGATGGTACAGAGAAATATCAGAGTACAGAGCTGAATATGATGGATCAGAAGCTGAAGAAGCTGTTCGGTATTGACAGTTCCCAGGAGGACACAGATGCCACAGACGTGACAGCTACTATTCTTGCAGATGTTCCCCAGGAAGATAAGCAGACACTTTATAAAGAAACCATGAAATATCTGGCAGGTCTTTACGGCGAGAATACGGACGCTTCTGAGGAATCCGCAGCAGAATAAAAGATCAGCAGAAAAAGAGATGAATACGCCGCAGCAGAGAAAACAACCTCTGCTGCGGTATTTTTTGTCGTGCCGGAAAGATATCATGAAAATTTTGTGATTTACGACAAGGATTTGTGTAAGCACTGGAAAAATGGATTTTTCTGTGATAAAATTGACCGTAAATCGGTTTTGTGGACTCATACATCGCAAACCGTGACAGGGAAACGAGAAAGGGAAAAGGTAGAATTTATGAGCCTGGCAGTAGTAACATTAAAAAAAGGCGAAGGCAGATTCC
The DNA here is from genome assembly GCF_003479245.1 of Ruminococcus sp. AF17-12. Classification (NCBI taxonomy): domain Bacteria; kingdom Bacillati; phylum Bacillota; class Clostridia; order Eubacteriales; family Oscillospiraceae; genus Ruminococcus; species Ruminococcus sp. AF17-12. The sequence continues at coordinate 64,372 of NZ_QUGY01000003.1, read as the reverse complement.
TGAAATCAGGAGGCCTCTGGGTATATGACAATGAGATCGCAAGCATCATGGGAAGTTTTGTGAACGGAGATATCGTTCTGGTCCGGGACTTTGACGGATATCCGATGGGAAGAGGATTTATCAACACCAATTCCAAGATCACAGTCCGTATGCTTACCAGAGATGAGCGTACAGAGATCAGTCCGGAATTTTTGAAACAACGTGTCCGCGACGCATGGGAGTATCGTAAGAAGGTAGTAGATACCGGAAGCTGCCGTGTGATCTTCGGAGAAGCAGACTTTCTTCCGGGTCTTGTTGTGGATAAGTTTTCAGATGTGCTTGTTGTACAGTCTCTTGCACTGGGAATCGACCGTCTTAAAGAAACGATCATAGATGCACTGAAGGAAGTTCTTGCTGAGGATGGGATCCGGATCCGTGGAGTCTATGAGCGAAGTGATGCAAAGGTACGCCGCCAGGAAGGAATGGAACTTACCAAGGGATTTATCGGAGAAGAATTTCCGACACTTGTTCAGATTGAAGAGAACGGTGTGAAATATGAAGTAGATATCAGGGACGGGCAGAAGACCGGATTTTTCCTGGATCAGAAATATAACCGTCTTGCTATCCAGAAGCTCTGCAAGGGGGCGAAGGTTCTGGACTGCTTTACACATACCGGCTCTTTTGCCCTGAATGCGGGAATTGCAGGGGCACAGAGTGTTCTTGGTGTGGATGCGTCGGAAACTGCAGTTCTGCAGGCAAGACGAAACGCCAGTCTGAACGGCCTGGACGGAACAGTGAAATTTCTCTGTGAGGATGTTTTTGAGCTTCTTCCCGAGCTTGAGGAGAAGGGAGAGAAATTTGATGTTGTGGTACTGGATCCTCCGGCATTTACGAAATCCAGAAGCTCTGTAAAAAATGCCATCAAGGGATACCGTGAGATCAATCTCCGTGCAATGCGTCTTGTAAAGGACGGCGGATTTCTGGCAACCTGTTCCTGCTCTCATTTTATGACATATGAGCTGTTTACACAGACCATCGGTCAGGCAGCGAAGAATGTCCATAAGAGACTGCGCCAGGTAGAGTACCGTACACAGGCACCGGATCATCCGATCCTCTGGTCAGCTGACGAATCCTATTATCTGAAATTCTACATTTTCCAGGTATGCAATGACCGTTAGGAACTGCCTCCGGATTTTTTACGGAAATTTTTTGGCAGTGCCGTATGGCAGTGAAAAGGAGATGCAGATCATATGAGAGACAAATTCAATAAATTTATGCAGGGACGTTATGGAGTGGATGATCTTTCCAGGTTTACCATGGGAACTGCACTGGTTCTGATCATTCTGGCAATGTTTGCCAATATATTCAGCAGAACTGCCGGCAGCACTCTTGACATTCTCGGGGTCGCAGCAATCGTATATGCATATATACGTATTTTTTCCAGAAATATCCAGCAGCGTTATGCCGAAAATCAGAAATTCCTTCAGATGACGTCAAAGTTCCGTTTTCGCTTTAATAAAGAAAAGGATCTGATGAAGCAGAGAAAGACCCATCACATCTACAGCTGTCCGGGCTGCGGACAGAAGATACGTATTCCAAAGGGAAAGGGCAAGATCGAGATCGAATGTCCGAAATGCCATACAAAATTCGTAAAAAGGAGCTGACATGTTCGGATATGTGACCGTTAATAAACCGGAAATAAAATTCAAGGATTTTGATGTGTACCGTTCTTTTTACTGCGGCCTTTGCAGAGAACTTCGGGAGAGATACGGGATACCGGGACAGATCTCACTGACTTATGATATGACATTTGTGGTCCTTCTTTTAAGCGGCCTTTATGAGCCGCCAACGAAGAAGGGAACCTCCAGGTGTGTGGTCCATCCGCTGAAGCCCCAGCCGGTACGTAAAAATACAGTAACTGAGTACTGTGCGGATATGAATGTGATCCTTACCTATTACAAATGTATGGATGACTGGCAGGATGAACACAAACCACTGCGCTATGCATATGCAGGAATTCTGAAGAATTGCGGAAATATGCATATGTCCGCTTATCCGGCGAAGATCCAAAGAATCCGAAACGCGCTGGAGGAGCTTTCTTCCTTGGAAAAACAGGGGGAAACCGATGTGGACCGTGTAGCCGGGTGTTCCGGACGTATTATGGAAGAGATTCTGGCCTTCCGTAAGGATGTCTGGGAATCGTCCCTGCGCCGTCTGGGATTTTATCTCGGAAAATTTATCTACATCCTGGATGCTTATGACGATGTGGAAAAAGATGCAGAAAACGGAAATTACAATCCTTTCCTTGAAAAATATAAGATAGAAGGGTTCGAGGAAGAGGTACGTCGGCTTCTTATGATGATGCTTGCAGAATGCTGCAGAGAATTTGAAAAGCTGCCGATCCTCCGATACGGAGATATCCTTCGAAATATTTTATATTCCGGCGTCTGGTGCCGCTTTGCGGCGATCGGACAGAAGCGCAGGGAAGAACGGGAGAAAGAGAAAAAATGTTAGATCCATACAGCGTGCTGGGAGTTCCCAGAAACGCATCTGATGATGAAATAAAAAAGGCATACCGGAAGCTGAGCCGAAAGTATCATCCGGATGCCAATATCAATAATCCGAATAAGGATCAGGCCGAAGAAAAATTCAAAGAAGTGCAGCAGGCTTACGAGCAGATCATGAAAGAGCGTGAGTACGGAAGCAGTTCCCAGAATGGTTATGGCGGTTACGGAAATTACGGTGGTTTTGGAAATTACGGAAATGCCGGTTCCAGTGCCTATCAGGATGAGGAAAGTATGCGCAGAAGGGCGGCCGCCAATTATGTGCAGAGCGGTCATTTTCAGGAAGCTATGAATGTACTGGATTCTCTTGGTCAGAAAAATGGGGAATGGTATTACCTGGCTGCTATGGCAAATATGGGAATGGGAAATAATGTAACAGCTCTGGATCAGATCCGTGAAGCAGTCCGTCAGGAACCGGATAATATGCAGTACCGTATGCTACTCCAGAGAATGGAAGGCGGTGGCGGCTGGTATCAGCAGCGGCAGGATCCCTTTGGGGGAATGCCGACTGCAGGAGGAGATATGTGTGATGCCTGCTGCAGGACCATGGCCTGTTTCATGTGCTGGCCGGGCGGCTTTTTCTGCTGCTGATGCAGGAAAAAGGTCTGTCATCGATGTCCTGAAACTGAGATCGGGGATATCATAAGGCAGCATATCCATATGTTTGTAAGGCGGATCCTGCAGATCCGTTTTGCGATATAGATCGCAGAAGGCTTTTTCTGACAGAGATTCACAATGCTGTCCGGGAAATGCTGCACTGCAGAGAAAAAGAGGAGGAAATCGTTATGAGTATAAGAATTGGTATTTTAGGTTACGGAAACCTGGGACGCGGCGTGGAGTGCGCCATCAAGCATAATCCGGATACAGAGCTGGTTGCAGTATTTACCAGACGTGATCCAGAGACTGTAAAGATCCTTACAGAGACCGCAAAGGTTTATTCTGTAAAAGATGCGGAGAAGCTGAAGGATGAGATCGATGTCCTGATCATCTGTGGAGGAAGTGCTACAGATCTTCCTGTTCAGACACCGGAGTATGTAAAATATTTCAATGTTGTGGACAGCTTTGATACACATAAGAAAATCCCGGAGCATTTTGCAAATGTTGACAAGGCAGCAGCAGAGAGTGGACATGTAGGAATCATTTCCGTAGGCTGGGATCCAGGAATGTTTTCTCTGAACCGTATGTATGCAAATGCGATCCTTACAAATGGAAACGACTACACATTCTGGGGCAAGGGTGTCAGCCAGGGACATTCTGATGCAGTCCGCCGCATCAAAGGCGTAAAGGATGCAAAGCAGTACACCATTCCGGTAGAAGCTGCACTTGAGGCAGTAAGAAACGGAGAAAATCCGGAGCTTACCACACGCCAGAAACATACAAGAGAGTGCTTTGTAGTTGCTGAGGAAGGTGCTGATCTTGCACGCATCGAGGAAGAAATCAAGACCATGCCGAACTACTTTGACGAGTATGATACAACGGTACATTTCATTTCCCAGGAAGAGCTGGACCGTGACCACAGCGGTATCCCGCACGGCGGTTTTGTGATCCGCAGCGGAAAGACAGGCTGGAACAATGAGAACAGCCATGTGATCGAGTACAGCCTGAAGCTGGATTCCAATCCTGAGTTCACATCTTCTGTGATCGTTGCCTATGCAAGAGCTGCATATCGCATGAACCAGGAAGGACAGAAGGGCTGCAAGACCGTATTTGATGTTGCACCTGCATATTTAAGTGCCCTTGACGGAGCAGAGCTTCGCAAAAAATTTCTGTAAGTATCTCTAACAGATCTGTAACAGACAGGAGCAAAACTGCATAAAGGATCATATCCCCGGAGCATCAGCGAATATTTCTGATGTTTCGGGGCTTTTTTCTGCATAAAATCAACATTGGTAATACCTGGATGATGTTTTTTCTGAAAGAAAAGGAAAGAGTTGACGGACCGTAAAGAATGTTATATAATATGGACGTAAAATTGTAACAAAATTGTAATGTTTACGATCAGCCGGACTTAAGAAATAGTAAATATCAATGATCTATCTATCAAAGGAAGGTATGTATGCGAAAATTAAGCAGAAAATGGAAACTCTGGGGACTTTTTTTTGTTCTGATGTTCTTTGCAGCTGGAGCAACTGTACATACAACGGCAACAGATGTACAGGCTGCGACCAAAAACGGCTTTAAAACAGAAAAAGGAAAGTCCTATTATTATCAGAATGGCCAGAAGGTAAAAGGCTGGCTTACACTGAACGGGAAGAAATATTTTTTTAATAAATCCACAGGCGTACAGATGAAGGGCTGGGCTAAGGATTCCAAGGGTAAACGATATTTTTATAATGTCAACGGTGTCAAGGGCTATATGGCAACAGGCTGGCTTACAGACAGCAAGAACAATACCCGCTATTTTAAGCCTACCAGCGGATATATGACAACGAAATGGGCCACGATCAGTAATAAGAAATATTATTTCTACAGCGGCAGTGGCGCTGCTGCAAGAAGCGTATTCCTTACAGACAAGCAGAATGTGACCAGATATTTTACCAGCAAATGCTTTATGGCAAAGGGCTGGGCAACGAATAGGAAACAACAGAAGCGTTATTTTGATCCAAACACGGGAGCTATGTATAAGGGCTTCAAGAAGATCGGCAGCAATACCTATTATTTTTACAGCAAGAGCGGCGTGATGGCTACCGGTTGGGTCACAAATTCCAAAAAAGGATATAAATATTATTTCGATCCGTCAACCGGTGTCATGGCTACGGGAACGAAGACGATCGATGGCAAGAAGTATACATTTGGCAGTAATGGTGTCCTGGATACCAACCCAAGCACTACTACAGCTACAAGCTCCAGGACCATCAAGAATTTCCTTGCTAATGCACTGCTTCCGGTAGGAAAGACTCTTTACGTATGGGGCGGCGGCCACAACTGGTCGGATGCGACCAGAAAGGGCATCAGTCCAAAATGGAAACAGTGGTATGACAGCAATTCCAGCTCCTATAATTACAGATATTATATGGATCTCAGTGAAGCTACAGAACAGAAGGGCCTTGACTGCTCCGGCTTTGTAGGATGGTCTGTATATCAGATCATGCAGAGCAGATCCGGTGGACCTATGTACACGGATGTTTCCGGAAATCTTGGATCTTTGTATTCCGGCAAGGGAATGGGTACCGTTGTTTCCCAGTCTCAGCTGGCAAGCTCAAACTGGAAGCTTTATCCGGGAGATATCGGATACAACAGCGGACATACTTGGATCGTTCTCGGACAGTGTTCCGATAAGAGTGTTGTGATCCTCCACTGTACACCGAATGCCGGCGTACAGATTTCCGGAACACCGACACCAAGCGGAACTTACGGAAGCCAGGCGATCAAGCTGGCAGAAACTTATATGTCTAGGTATCCTGGAGCCAGCAAATATGACTATCATGAATCCAGTGGTAACTATATCCGAAACGGTGCATACTTCAGATGGAACAGAAGCACTCTTTCCGATCCCAACGGATATCTGAACAAGACAGCCAATCAGATCCTTGCAGATCTGTTCTGATCAGGATGTGCTGAAAGAAATTTGTATGTAACAAATAGCAATAAGAAACGTGAGAGGAGAACCTGAGATAACCCGGGTTCTCCTTTTTTAATGTCAAAATCATTAATAAATGTTACAAAGTTTTAAACTAATTAATAGAAAATCCTTGCAATCCAAATAACACTGTGTTAATATATAAAAAGATTGAAACAAGATATTGCAAAAGTATTACAAAGAAAACCAACGAAGCGGATGGTCAGATCCGCTGTATTAAATTAGAATCAGATTGCGAGGGTGAACAGTCATGAAGAAAAGGATATTATGTCTGACACTGGCGCTCATCATCAGCGGAGCACAGGTAGTCAGCGTAAGCGCAACAAGAGAAGATGAGGCAGCACTTCAGCAGGAGATGGATGCGACCAACGAACAGCTGAATGCGACTTATTCCAGATTGGATGAGCTTTCCTCACAGAAGTCACAGATTGAAGGCGAGATTTCAACTCTTGATGCCAATCTTGTAAACGTGATGGTTTCGATCCAGACACTGGAGGGAGATATCTCCAATAAGGAAGCCGACATTGCATCTACACAGACCAACCTTGAGAAGGCCAAAAATGCCAAGCAGAAACAGTATGAGGCAATGAAGAAACGTATCCAGTATCTCTATGAGAAGGGTGGAGACGATGCATGGTTCCAGATGATGCTGAATGCAGAGAACCTGTCTGACCTTCTTACAAGAGCAGAGTACACACAGAAGACTTATGAGCAGGACCGTAAGAGTCTTGAAAAATATTCCAATACGATCCAGCAGGTGGCAAACCTGGAGGCACAGTACACACAGGAGAAGGCAGAGCTGGAGGGAATGAAGCAGGAATATGAGGCAGAGTCCCAGAACCTGCAGGCACAGCTGGATGAGAAGCGTGCCACATCCGCAGATTATGATAATGAGATCGCCTACGCACAGCAGCAGGCTACAGATTATGCCAACCTTCTTGCAGAGCAGACTGCAGAGCTTCAGAGATTAGAGGCTGAGCGTATTGCAGCAGAGGAAGAGGCAAGACGTCAGGCCGAGGCTGAAGCAGCAGCGAGAGCACAGGCTGAGGCAGAAGAGGAAGCAAGACGTCAGGCAGAGCAGGAAGCACAGCAGGATGAGGCGGACGAGAGCGAAGACGTACAGTACGATGAGGACGGCGACGTGATCGAGAATGCAGATGAGGATACTGCAGAAGATGACACCGAGGATGTGGATGAAGATGCAGACAATGGTGAGAATGATGATGCGTCCGAGGATACTGAGAATACAGAGGATAATGCAGACGCAGATTACGATAACAGCACAGACGCATCTGAAGAAAGTGCAGAGGACACATCTAATGCAGAGGACACATCCTCAGCCAGTGACAGTTCTTCTTACAGCAGTGGTTCCGGATCTTCTGTTGTGAATTATGCTACACAGTTTGTGGGGAATCCTTACGTATGGGGCGGAACAAGCCTTACCAATGGTGCAGACTGCTCCGGATTTGTACAGAGTGTCTATGCGAACTTCGGAGTCAGCCTTCCGAGAACCTCCTATGAGCAGCAGAATGCAGGTACAGAAGTATCCTACGCAGATGCACAGCCGGGAGATCTGATCTGCTATGGCGGACACGTGGCTATTTACATGGGTAATGGCCAGATCGTTCATGCATCGAACTCTCAGGACGGGATCAAGATCAGCAATGATGCTACATACAGAACAATTGTATCTGTAAGACGTCTTGTATAATAAGAACGTACAACAGAAAAAAAAAATACAGCAGCCCGACAGCAGTTTGTCGGGCTGTTTTTGACGTCGGAAAAAATATTGAAAACCCATGGAACGGAGTGAACAGCAACAAAATATGCTCAAAAATGTATAAATTTTGAAAACAGTATTGACATATAATTAACAGGATGTTATTATGATGTCAGTATAATTCCATATTGAACATAGCAAGTGCTGAGGATAGCTGACAGTTATATATTGATTATCAGAAGTCCACAGAAAAGGGAATCAGGTGTGAAACCTGAGCGATCCGGTCACTGTAACGGAGGAGCGAATCTCATAGTCCATTGTACGTATGTATGAGAAGGAGAGAGGAGTCATGATCCCGGAGCCAGGAAACCTGCTTGTTATGGCGAGGTTAAACTTCCGTGTAAAGTGTAACAACCATTTCAGGGACTCCGCACCCCTGGGACGTTGTCTACTTTTTTACGAGAGTAGGCATTTTTTTATGGAATGCGCCTGTTCATATGAATTATACATGATTAAATGGCAGGCGATACTACTCCGGATACATTCGTTCCCTCCGCGCACTCATGAACGGATTATATTTCTACCCCGGGGTGGCATCGCTACCTCTTTTTTATAGGAAAAAATTATGTGTGGTTATGTCAGGAGAGGAGAAAAGAGCCATGGAGAAACCATACTGGGAAGGCAAAGAATACTCTTACTTCAGCCACAAAAACTGTGAGTATTTTCCGTGCCATAAAGGAGCAGATCCGGAGAACTTCAATTGTCTGTTCTGCTATTGTCCTTTATATGCACTGGGAGATAAATGTGGTGGCAATTTCCGCTTTACGGAAAGCGGGATCAAAGACTGCACCGAGTGCAAGCTTCCTCACAGAAGAGAAAATTTTGGATATGTTACAGGTAAATATAGCGAGCTTGCGGAAATTGTACGGAAGCAGCGGGAAAAATAAAAAACAGGCCAGTTCAGATACAGGAAAATGTATATTCCTGTGTTTGAACTGGCCTGTTTTGTTTGGAGTGGACAATATCTGTTATCTGTCGGAAAAGATACAGAAGATCATTCTCTGGTTTGGAGAAAAACCTTGAGTCTGGGAATCTGGTTGTTGAGGATCAGCTGTTCCGGAAACATGGCCTGATGAACAAACTCAGCAGCACAGGTAAAATCTCCGATATGCTCCGGGCCATGGCTGTCACTGGAAAGAAGCAGCGGCAGATCATATTTGCGGCAGCATCGAAGGATCTCGAAACAGTTTTCTCTTGTGTCGCCACGATAGCCATAAGGTGCAAGAGAAGCTTCGTTGATCTCAAAGATCGTGCCGGTTTCCCTGGCAGCCCTTGCAAGCGCATCATAATTAACCGGGTAATGAGTGTTATCACTATGTCCGAGGATCTTTACACAGGGGTTTTTCATTACATTGATAAAAGCTTCTGTGTTTTCGGCTCTGGTACCGCAACGGTAATTCCAGGCATGCATGCTGGCAATGGCGTAATCAAGTTTGCATAATAATTCTTGATCTAAATCTACCGTTCCGCTGCGGTCAAGGATATTCAGTTCAATTCCGTAGAGTAATTCTACACCGAAATGTTTTTTGGGAGAATAGGTAAGGCTGCGGAAATAGGAGGAAGTTCCGGCTGCCAGAGTGCCGGGACCGTGATCAGTGATCCCGAGAAGCCGGAGACCTTTCTCGGCAGCTGCGCGTGCCATGTTGGTGATGGTACATTCCGTGCCGTGACCACTGGCGATGGAGTGGGTATGCATATCAGAAAGATACATAAAAATACACCTCTTTTACTGTTTGAGAACATGTGACAGAGCGGAATACGAATGTCCGCTTTGCATAAATTTTTCTGAAAAACAAAGGAATTCCTATATAAATCCAAGTATGGCAGAGCAGAAAAACAAAGTCAATAGAGAAAAACATAAAAATACAAAAAACAAATAAAATCAACAGGGCGCAACCGATAAAAACCACAAAAACAGCTAGAAACACATGTTGGATTTCGTTGACATCGAAGTTGGGGTAAGGTATAATAAAATTACATGAGCACATAGCCGGACAGGAGCGGTTCTGGAAGCGTAGAGGCAGACAGATCACCAGAAACAACCGGTTATGAGAAAGGAGAATCATGGAGAAATTTCATATAGCAGATGTTCCGAAAACAGACAGGATCACACATCTTGTAGATAATCTTTATGCAAAGATGCCGGTGATCGAATCTGCCAGAGCAAAACTGATCACAGAGTCTTACAAAGCAACAGAAGACGAGCCGATCATCACCCGCAGAGCCAAGGCATTTGCCCACATCCTGCACAACATTCCGATCATCATCCGTGATGAGGAGCTGATCGTTGGAAGCAGCACTTTGGCGCCGAGAGGCTGTCAGACGTTTCCGGAGTATTCTTTCCAGTGGCTGGAGGATGAGCTGGATACAGTGGCTACCAGAACAGCCGATCCATTTTATATTGCGGAGGAAACCAAGGCGGAGCTCCGTGAGGTACATAAATACTGGAAAGGCAAGACTACCAGTGAGCTTGCAACCTCCTACATGGCACCGGAAGCAATTCTTGCCATTGACCACAATATTTTTACACCCGGAAATTATTTCTACAATGGTGTAGGACACGTAACCGTTAAATATGAAGAAGTTCTGGCGATCGGTTATGAAGGAATCATTGCCAAAGCTCAGAAGGAACTGGATGAGTGTAATGTAGGAGATGGTGATTACGCAAAGAAATCCCGTTTCCTGGAAGCGGTTATCATGAGCTGTCAGGCAGTTATTGACTATGCACATCGCTATGCCGAGCTCGCAGAGCAGATGGCATATCAGTGTCAGGATCCGACCAGAAAACAGGAACTCCTTCAGATCGCATCCAATTGTACACGCGTACCGGCGAAGGGCGCCCGTAACTTCTATGAGGCGTGCCAGTCCTTCTGGTTTGTACAGCAGCTGATCCAGATGGAAAGCAGCGGACATTCTATTTCTCCGGGACGTTTTGACCAGTATATGTATCCATATTACAAGAGTGATATGGAAGCAGGCAATCTTACCAGAGAATTTGCCCAGGAACTGATGGACTGCATATGGGTAAAATTAAACGACCTGAATAAATGCCGTGATGCTGCATCTGCAGAAGGCTTTGCAGGCTACAGCCTTTTCCAGAACCTGATCGCAGGTGGTCAGAACAAGGATGGCGAGGATGTGACCAATGATCTCTCCTTTATGTGCATCCAGGCGTCTATGCATGTGCATCTTCCGGCACCGTCTCTTTCTGTAAGAGTATGGAACGGATCACCACATGAATTCCTGATCAAGGCTGCAGAGCTTACAAGAACAGGAATCGGACTTCCGGCTTATTACAATGATGAGGTTATCATTCCTGCACTGCAGAACCGCGGCCTTTCTCTTGCAGATGCCAGAGAATATAACATCATCGGCTGTGTAGAACCGCAGAAGGCAGGTAAGACAGAGGGCTGGCATGACGCTGCATTCTTTAACATGTGCCGTCCGCTGGAAATGGTTTTCTCTAATGGTATGGATAAAGGGGTACAGATCAGTGTCCAGACCGGCGATGTCACAGAGATGAAGAGCTTCGATGAGTTTTATGATGCATATAAGAAACAGATGGAATATTTCATTTCCCTGCTTGTAAATGCTGATAATGCCATTGATGTGGCACATGCGGAGAGATGTCCGCTTCCATTCCTTTCCTGTATGGTGGATGACTGCCTGAAACGAGGCAAATCCGTTCAGGAAGGCGGAGCTGTTTATAACTTTACAGGTCCTCAGGGATTTGGTATTGCAAACATGGCAGATTCTCTGTATGCGATCCGCAAGCTTGTATATGAAGAAAAGAAGATGACCATGGAAGAGCTGAAGGAGGCTCTGGCATGGAACTACGGCAAGGGCATCGATGCACAGTCTGCAGCAGATATCACCACCATCGTTATGCAGAAGCTTCAGGAGAATGGCATCCGCGTAAATGAGCAGACCGCAACAGCTGTTATGACAGCAGCTCTCGGAACAGAGCCATCTCCGGAGAAAAAGGCAAGATTCGAAGAGATCCACAAGATGATCGAGGAGGTTCCGAAGTTTGGAAATGATATCCCGGATGTGGACTACTTTGCAAGGGATGTGGCTTATACTTACACAAGACCGCTTCAGAAATATATGAACCCAAGAGGCGGACATTATCAGGCAGGACTTTATCCTGTATCTGCAAACGTTCCGCTTGGCGGACAGACCGGTGCAACACCGGATGGCCGTTACGCACATACTCCGGTAGCAGATGGCGTTTCCCCGTCGGCCGGCAAGGATGTGAAGGGACCGACAGCTGCGGCAACTTCTGTATCCCGCCTGGATCATTTTATCGTATCCAACGGAACACTGTTTAATCAGAAATTCCATCCGTCAGCACTTGCAGGAAGAGAAGGACTGGAGAAATTCGTAGCACTGATCCGCGGATACTTTGATCAGAAGGGTATGCATATGCAGTTTAACGTTGTTGACAGAGAAACACTTCTGGATGCACAGAAGCATCCGGAGAAGTACAAACATCTGGTTGTACGTGTTGCAGGCTACAGCGCATTGTTCACTACACTTTCCAGATCTCTGCAGGACGATATCATCAGACGTACTGAGCAGGGCTTCTAAAGGAGTAACGAATGGACTATTTGGATACAAAGGGCAGGATCTTTGATATTCAGAAATATTCAGTACACGATGGACCGGGTATCCGTACCATCGTGTTCCTGAAGGGCTGCGTTCTTCGCTGCCGCTGGTGCTGTAATCCGGAATCACAGGAATACCGGATCCAGAACATGAAGGTTCTGGGAGAAGATAAAGTGATCGGCCGCGACGTGACAGTTCGTGAGATGATCGAAGAGGTGGAAAAAGACCGTGCCTATTATTATCGTTCCGGAGGCGGGATCACCCTTTCCGGAGGGGAATGTATGTGTCAGGCGGACTTTTCCAGAGATCTTCTTCGCGCGGCAAAGGAGAGAGGGATCAACACAGCGGTAGAAAGTATGGCCTGTGCCCCATGGGAAAAGATCGAACAGGTACTTCCCTATCTGGATGTATATCTGATGGATATCAAGCATATGGATCAGGAAAAACATAAAGAATTCACAGGACGGGCCAACGGACTGATGCTGGAGAATGCAAGAAGGGTTGCGCTCTACGGAAAAACCAGACTGGTGATCCGCGTTCCGGTGATCCCCACATTTAATGATTCTGTGGAAGAGATCCAGGCGATCGCAAGATTTGCAGCATCCCTTCCGGGCGTAAACAAGATCCATCTTCTTCCGTACCACAGACTGGGGCAGGATAAATATGAAGGACTTGGCAGACCCTATTTAATGGAAGGAATCCTTCCGCCTACAGCAGAACATATGCAGATGTTAAAGAATGCAGTGCATGCGGTATGCAGCCTGGACTGCCAGATCGGCGGCTGAGAGATACAGGATTACAGAAAAAAGATCCTTTACAAACAGAAAATATAAAAAACAATAAAAACAACACAAAATACAACAAGAAACCAACATAAAACAACGGATTGTCCTTGACTTATTTTGTGGTATGGGGTAAAATGTTCTCAGAAACAAAATAGTGCAATCCAATGCTCAAGGAGGAAATTAAGCATGGTAAACGAGTTTGAAATCAAAAAACAGCTTTGTGACATCGGTAAGAGAATCTACAACCGTAACATGGTTGCAGCTAACGACGGAAACTTTTCTGTTAAGATAGCTGAGAATGAATATCTTTGCACACCAACTGGTGTATCCAAAGGATTCATGACACCAGAGTTCATCTGTAAAGTAGATGGCAAGGGTAATGTGATCCAGGCTAACCCGGGATTCAAACCATCATCTGAGATCAAGATGCATATGAGAGTATATGAGAAGAGACCGGACGTAGGATCTGTTGTACATGCTCATCCAATCTATGCTACATCTTTCGCAATCGCAGGTATCCCGCTTACACAGCCGATCATGCCTGAGGCAGTTATCGCTCTTGGATGTGTTCCGATCGCTGAGTACGGCACACCTTCCACAATGGAGATTCCGGACAACCTTGAGAAATACCTTCCATACTTCGATGCAGTACTTCTTGAGAACCATGGAGCACTTACATGGAGCACAGACCTTAACGCTGCATATATGAAGATGGAGTCTGTAGAGTTCTATGCACAGCTTCTGTATCAGACCAAGCTCCTTGGCGGACCGAAGGAATTCGACAAAGAGAACATCGAGAAGCTCTATGCGATCCGTCGTAAATTCGGTATGCCTGGAAAACATCCGGCAAGCCTCTGCCTGAACAAAGACGGCAAGAACTGCCACAACTGCGGCGGTGCATGCCACAGCGAGGACTACAAACAGTTCCCAGGATATCAGTATGATTTCGTTGGAAAAGACTGTGATTGTGATAAAGATGCAGCTCCTGCAGCAGATACAGCAAAGAATGACGCAGAGCTTGTTGCTCAGATCACAAAACAGGTTATGGCTCAGCTTGGGCTGAAATAATTTTTTGACGGAATATTAAGGAGGACATCTCATGCCAATAAGTGAGAATATGGTACAGGAAATTGTACAGGAAGTTATGGCAAAAATGCAGATCGCAGATGCTCCGGCCGGAAAACATGGCGTTTTCAAGGATATGAATGATGCTATCGAAGCAGCCAAGAAGGCTCAGTTGGTAGTTAAGACAATGTCTATGGACCAGAGAGAAAAGATCATCACCTGCATCCGCAAGAAGATCAAAGAAAATGCGGAAGTACTGGCACGTATGGGTGTTGAGGAAACTGGTATGGGTAATGTAGGAGATAAGATCCTGAAACATCACCTGGTAGCAGACAAGACACCTGGAACAGAAGACATTACAACAACTGCATGGTCCGGAGACAGAGGACTGACTCTGATCGAGATGGGACCGTTTGGTGTTATCGGTGCGATCACACCATGTACTAACCCGAGTGAAACAGTTCTCTGCAACACAATGGGTATGCTGGCAGGTGGAAATACAGTAGTATTCAACCCACATCCGGCAGCAGTTAAAACTTCTATTTACGCAATCAATCTTTTAAATGAGGCTTCCCTGGAATCAGGCGGCCCGGATAATATCGCTGTCACAGTTGAGAAACCAACTCTTGAGACAAGCAATATTATGATGAAACATAAAGATATCCATCTGATCGCAGCAACAGGAGGTCCTGGTGTTGTAACAGCAGTTCTTTCCTCCGGTAAGAGAGGAATCGGTGCAGGAGCAGGTAACCCACCGGCACTGGTTGATGATACTGCTGATATCCGTAAGGCAGCTCAGGATATCGTAAACGGATGTACATTCGATAACAATCTTCCATGTATCGCTGAGAAGGAAGTTGTTGCAGTATCTTCCGTAGTTGATGAGTTAATGCACTACATGCTTACAGAAAATGACTGCTACCTTGCATCCAAGGAAGAGCAGGACAAACTTGTTGAGACTGTACTTGCAGGTGGCAAGCTGAACCGTAAATGTGTAGGACGTGACGCGAAGACACTTCTTTCCATGATCGGAGTTCAGGCACCGGCAAATACCCGCTGCATTATCTTCGAAGGACCGAAGGAACATCCGCTCATCACAACAGAGCTTATGATGCCAATCCTCGGAATCGTAAGAGCTAAGGATTTTGACGATGCTGTAGAGCAGGCTGTATGGCTTGAGCATGGCAACCGTCATTCCGCACATATTCATTCCAAGAATATTGATAACATTACAAAATATGCGAAAGCAATTGATACCGCAATCCTTGTAAAGAACGGCCCGTCCTATTCCGCACTTGGATTTGGCGGAGAAGGTTTCTGTACATTCACAATTGCAAGCCGTACCGGTGAGGGACTTACAAGCGCAAGCACATTCACAAAGAGAAGACGCTGCGTAATGACAGACAGCCTTTGCATTCGTTAATCAGGAGGAACAGAAACAATGGATATGAACAATGTAAATATCGAAGAAATCGTTAAACAGGTTCTCTCCGGCATGACAGGAAACGCTCCTGCAGCAGCTGCTGCAACAAGCGCTCCGGCTGCTCCGGCAGGAAACACAATTCCGAAAAAAGCAAGAGTAGCAATGATGACAGAGAAGAAACATTTTGAGCTTCAGGAGTATGATCTTCCGGAAGTTGGTGACGACGACATCCTCGTTAAAGTTGAGGGCTGCGGCGTCTGCGGAACAGATGCTCATGAGTACAAAAATGACCCGTTTGGTCTTATCCCAGTAGTTCTCGGACATGAGGGAACCGGTGAGATCGTAAAAATGGGTAAAAACGTTAAAGTTGATACAGCTGGTAAACCGGTTAAAGTCGGCGACAAGATCGTTACCTGTATGATCTTCAAAGATGATCCGGAAATCACAATGTTCGACCTTAACAAGAAGAACGTAGGCGGCGCTGACGTATATGGACTTCTTCCGGATGACGACGTTAAATTCAACGGCTGGTTCGCTGATTACATCTTCATCAGAGGCGGAAAATTCGGTTCCACATTCTTTAATGTAAGTGACCTGGATCTTGATTCCCGTATCCTCATCGAGCCATGTGCAGTACTTGTACATGCTGTAGAGAGAGCAAAAACAACAGGAATCCTGAAATTCAACAGCAGAGTTGTTGTTCAGGGTTGCGGACCGATCGGTCTTATCTGCATCGCAGTTCTCCATACAATGGGCGTTCATAATATCTGTGCAGTAGACGGAAATGAGAAACGTCTTGAGTTTGCCAAGAGAATGGGAGCAAACACAACCGTTAACTTCATGAACTTCAAGGGCATTGAGGCACTTACTGAGGCTGTTAAAGAGGCGCAGGGCGGACATCTTGCAGATTTCGCTTTCCAGTGTACTGGAAATCCTCATGCACACTCCAACATCTACAAATTTATCCGCAACGGCGGCGGTCTTTGCGAGCTTGGTTTCTTCATCAACGGTGGAGACGCTACCATCAACCCGCACTTCGACCTCTGCTCCAAAGAGATCAACCTTGTTGGTTCCTGGGTATACAACCTCAGAGACTATGCAACAACATTTGATTTCCTTAAGAGAGCAAAAGCAATCGGACTTCCAATGTCTGAGCTGATCACACACAAGTTCCCGCTTGAGGAGATCAACGAGGCACTTGAGACAAACCTGGCAATGACAGGTCTTAAGATCGCGATTGTTAATAAATAACCTTAACGGGAAAGGAGAAGCAACATGGCAGAAGCTGTAGGAATTCTTGAGGTCTTCGGACTTGCAACAGCCTTTGTGGCAGCTGACGCCGGGTGCAAGGCTGCAAATGTCCACCTGGAGGTATTCGATAAGAATAAACCGGCGAATGCGGACAGCCTGCCAGTACCGCTTCTTGTCTGCATCAAGTACCGCGGAAGCGTGTCAGATGTCACGGCAGCGGTAGAAGCCGGCATGAAAGTTGCAGAGAGCATGACAGGTGTGGTACAGCATTACATAATCCCCAACCCGGAACCAGGTACACAGAAAATGCTGAAAATCAGCGCCTTGGATAAAGATTAAGAGGATTCCGAAGTTCACTTTACAAAAGTGGCGGAATCATATATGATAAAATGTAACGAAGATAAGATTCAGGAGGATAGAATCATGGCACAGGAAGCATTAGGAATGGTTGAGACAAGAGGCCTCACAGCTGCAATCGAGGCAGCAGATGCAATGACAAAAGCAGCAGAGGTTGCACTTGTAGGAACAGAGAAGATCGGTTCCGGTCTTGTAACTGTTATGGTTCGTGGAGACGTAGGCGCTGTAAAAGCAGCAGTAGAGAGCGGAAGCGCAGCAGCATCCAGACTTGGAGAGCTCGTAGCTACACACGTAATCCCGAGACCTCATACAGACGTAGAGAAAATCCTTCCGAAGCTCTGATTTCAGGCTTTGAGAGGAACGGAAATTAATTAAGGAGTTCGCTCATGGGAAAATCATATGGATTTATAGAAATCACTGGTGTTGTAGCGGCGATCAATGCCCTGGACATCATGTGCAAAACGGCAGACGTTGAGCTGGCGTCATGGGAGCGTAAGCTGGGCGGACGACTGGTGACCCTGATCGTACAAGGCGATGTATCAGCAGTTACAGCAGCTGTCAATGCAGCAGTGGAGCAGGCAATCAAAAAACCTGCCAGCTATGCGGTAATTGCCAATCCTCACGAGGAAATCGTCAAACTGGTTGAGCTGAGTGCAAGCCGGTGGAAAAAGAAACAGCAGGAAAATCCGGAAGAAGCACTGGCAAGCAAAAACAGCAGCAAAAAATAAAGCTGCTGCACCAAAATAGTCAGAAGTAAAGAGAACAAATAAAGCATTTATAATCCACAAGGAGGATATGATCATGACACAGGAAGCATTAGGAATGGTTGAGACAAGAGGACTTACAGCAGCTATCGAGGCAGCTGACCAGATGTGTAAAGCAGCTAACGTTGCTCTGGTAGGAACAGAGAAGATCGGTTCCGGTCTTGTAACAGTTATGGTTCGTGGAGATGTAGGAGCAGTTAAATCTGCAGTAGAGAGCGGAAGCGCAGCAGCATCCAGACTTGGAGAGCTTGTAGCTACACACGTAATTCCGAGACCTCATACAGATGTAGAGAAAATCCTTCCGGTTCTTAAATAATCTAACTGATCAGTTCCAAGACGCACCGGCCTGAGGGCCATTAAGGCTTCCGGCCGGTGTGTTTTGAGTTAAGTTCAGTCATGAAACCGAAAGAAAGCAGGTGTACTCTTGGAAACGAATAATATTGAAATGATCACAAAAATGGTGATCGATGCGATCAACAAAAACGAAGACAAGGGCAATGGTTTCGTTGTTCCTATCGGAGTTTCCGCAAGACATATTCACCTGACACAGGAGCATGTGGAGGCGCTGTTCGGAGAAGGCTATCAGCTCACAAAGAAAAAGGATCTGATGGGCGGACAGTTTGCATCCAACGAAACAGTTACCATTGTGGGACTGAAGCTCCGTGCGATCGAGAATGTAAGGATCCTCGGACCTGTCCGCAGTAAATCACAGGTTGAGGTTTCCGCAACAGATGCGATCAAGCTGGGAATGAAGGTTCCGGTACGTATGTCCGGTGATCTTGCAGGAAGTGCACCGATCGCCATCGTCGGACCGAAAGGTGCCATTTATCTGAAAGAGGGATGTATTGTGGCTATGCGTCACATCCACATGGCTCCGAAGGATGCCCAGGCTGCGGGTGTACATGATGGTGATGTTGTTTCCGTTAAAGCTGACAATGAGCGTGGAACGATCTTTAATCAGGTTAAGATCCGTGTTGATGACAGCTTTACACTGGAAATGCATATTGATACAGATGAAGCAAATGCAGCAAGAATTGCCACAGGCAATACAGTTACCATAATCAAATAATATTCCTCCTTCGGGGATGCCGTTTCCGGCATCCCCAGCAGAGGATATAGAGAAAAACGGAGGCTCATATGATCGTAGGCAAAGTAGTTGGAAGTATTGTTTCCACACGAAAAAGTGAAAAACTCATAGGAAATAAATTCATGATCGTGGAGCCGGTGCATCATATGAAAGCCGAGCACAGCCAGATTGTCGCTATTGATATCATCGGTGCGGGAATCGGCGAATATGTATTGGTGGCACAAGGAAGCGCAGCAAGAATTGGCTGCGGCGTAGAAACAGCACCGGTAGATGCCGCCATCGTCGGTATCGTAGACGACGGTGCAGGATTGGAGTAACGCCATGGATATCAAAGAATTACAGAAAATTATGCAGGAGAATGGTGTTGTCGGAGCAGGTGGAGCAGGTTTCCCTACATACATGAAACTGACAGACAAAGCGGATACCATTCTTATGAACTGTGCAGAGTGCGAACCATTACTGAAACTTCACAGACAGTTGTTGGAGAAGCACGCATACGAGATCATGAAAACATTCGATATGGTTGCGGAGACGGTAGGAGCTTCACAGGCCATTATCGGAATCAAAAAGTCTTATGTACAGACGATCAATGCTTTAAATCAGCATATTGAAGAATTCCCGAGGGTTAAGATCCATCTTCTGGATGAGGTTTATCCGATGGGTGATGAGGTTGTTCTTATTTATGAGGCAACCGGACGTGTGGTACGGCCCGGAGGACTGCCGATCGAGCAGGGAGTAGCCGTATTTAATGTAGAGACTCTCTACAATGTATACCGCGCGGTAGAAGAACATAAACCGGTCACATGTAAATATGTTTCCGTTGTTGCTGAGGTTGAGAACCCTGTTACAGTGAAGGTTCCGTTGGGATGTACACTGGAAGAGGTTGTTGCCCAGGCAGGCGGTACAACTGTAAAGGATCCTGTATATTTCGTTGGCGGCCCGATGATGGGACGTATCGGAAATGGTTCAGACCCGGTTACAAAAACAACGAATGCAATCCTGGTTCTTCCAAAGGACCATGTTATTGTCATGAAGAAGCAGCGGACTTCTTCTATAGATCTGAAGAGAGCAGCATCGATCTGCTGCCACTGCCATACATGTACAGATCTTTGCCCGAGACATAATCTGGGACACCCGATCGATCCGGCAATGTTCATGATGGCAGCATCTAATCAGGATTTCAGAAATGTAAATCCTTATATCAATTCTGCATTCTGCAGCTCCTGTGGTGTCTGCGAGATGTATGCGTGTCCGCAGAGCCTGGCTCCGAGAACACTGCTTGCAGATATGAAGGGCGGACTTCGTAAGGCAGGGATCAGACCACCTCAGGGTGTTCAGCCGAAGCCGGTTCAGGAGTCCAGAGAATACCGCAAGGTTCCTGAGGAGCGTCTGATGGCACGTCTGGGACTTACCAAATATGACAAGGATGCACCGCTTCAGGAAGAACTTGTAAACGTATCGAAGGTAAAGGTTCTCTTAAGCCAGCATATCGGTGCACCGGCACAGGCAATCGTAAATGTAGGCGATATGGTAACAGAAGGCCAGATGATCGCACAGCCTGCACAGGGATTAAGTGTCGGAATCCATGCAACCATCAGCGGTAAGGTTACAGAAGTGACAGACCGCCATGTTGTAATTGCAAGAAATTAGAAAGGACGTGCACAAAATGAGTAGAGCAATCGGAATGATTGAGTTTAAAACCACACCAGCTGGTATCACTGCAGCAGATGCCATGGTTAAGACATCTGAAGTAGAGATCGTGGAGGCGCAGACAGTATGTCCGGGAAAATATATTGCAATTATCACCGGAGATTTAAGCGCAGTAAAAGCTGCTGTAGACACAGCTGTAACAACATACGAGGACAAATGTATTGACAGTTTTGTACTGGGCAATCCACATGAGTCCATTTTCCCGGCAATCTACGGAACCACACAGGTCGAGGAGATCAGTGCCCTGGGAATTCTTGAGACCTATGATGCAGCATCTATCATCGAGGCGGCAGATCAGGCAGCTAAGACAGCTATCGTTGATCTGATCGAGCTTCGTATCGCCAAGGGTATGTGCGGTAAATCATACATGCTTCTTACCGGCGAGGTTTCTGCAGTGGAGGCTTCTATCGAAAGAGCAAAAGAGCTGGTAGCTGAAAAAGGAATGTACATGGATTCCTCAGTGATCGCTCATCCGGACAAGAGAATGATCGATACGATCCTTTAATATTGTCTTTATATCTGAGGGATATCCTTTTGAAGGGTATCCCTGCAATGACATCTGAAAAGGAGGCATCTTATGCTAGCATTAGAGAGAAGAAATCTGATTCTCGAGAAATTACAGGAAGAGAAAAGGGTTGTTGTAAGTGAACTAAGCCAGCTTTACAGTGTCTCAGAAGAAACCATCCGCCGTGATCTGGACAAGCTGGAAAAAGAGGGACTTGCCACAAAGAGTTATGGCGGTGCGGTGATCAACGAAGATGTCGGTATTGATTTACCATTTAATGTTCGTAAAAACCAGAATGTACAGGGAAAGCAGAAAATGGCGGAGATTGCTGCTTCCATGGTGAATGACGGAGATCACATTTTTCTGGATGCCAGCACAACGGCAGTTTTTGTAGCCAAGGCTCTGAAAGAAAAGGAACGTCTTACCGTTGTTACCAATTCTATGGAGATCCTTCTGGAGCTCTCGGATGTATCCGGCTGGAATATTATTTCCACCGGTGGAGTGATGAAGGAAGGATATCTTGCATTTCTTGGTGCCAGGACCGAGGAAGTGATCCGTTCTTATTATGTGGACAAGGTGATCTTTTCCTGTAAGGCATTAAACGAGGATATGGGGATCATGGAATCTAAAGAAGCCTTTGGAACAACCAAAAAAGCCATGATCAATTCCGGAAAAATGCGTATTCTGGTGGTAGACAGCACGAAATTTGATCAGACTGCTTTTTCCGTGGCAGGACAGTTGCGGGATATCGAGACGATCATCACAGACAAAAAACCGTCTGAAAAGTGGTTGGATCATTTCAACAGGCATAAGATCGAATGCATCTACCCGAAATAGACGGAACATATATTGTGAAACGATTATGTTCATGAGCATGCAGTGTATGCGGAATGCGGAGATCCGCTTTACTTTATCCGAACACAGACAGACAAAAGAGAACTGTGTTTCGGTTTGACGAGAGGGAGCAGTTTCTATGAATACATTTGAAATGAAAACAGCCATCCATTTTGGAGCTGATGCCCTGGGAAGACTGAGAGATATTCCATACAAAAGAGTCCTTGTTATCACAGACCCGTTTGTTGTAAAAAGCGGAATGATCGATATGATCACAAAACCGCTTCAGGCAGGTGGAAAAGAATTTGATATTTTCTGTGATGTTGTTCCGGATGCACCGGTTGGAAAAATTGCCGAAGGAGTTAAGAAATTCCTTCAGTATCAGCCGGAAGCTATTGTTGCAGTAGGTGGTGGTTCTGCCATCGACTCTTCCAAGGCAATCCGTGAGTTTGCCTTGAAGATCAATAATTACGGAAAAGTCGGACTGGTTGCCATTCCTACAACAAGTGGTACCGGTTCCGAGGTTACTTCTTTTGCAGTTGTAAATGATACAGAAGCACATGTGAAGTATCCGCTGATCTCAGACAGCCTGACCGCTGATGAGGCAATTCTGGATGCGGAGCTTGTACGCAGTGTTCCGCCTGCGATTACAGCAGATACAGGTATGGATGTTCTGACTCATGCAATTGAGTCTTATGTCAGCATCAACCATAATGAGTTTACATCTGCACTTGCAGAGAAAGCAATCGAGATCTGTGGCGTATATCTTTATCGTGCATATGTTGACGGTAATGATATGCATGCAAGACAGAAGATGCATGTAGCGTCCTGTCTGGCAGGACTTTCCTTCAATGCAGCAGGTCTTGGAATTACTCACAGTATGGCTCATCAGCTGGGTGCTATTTTCCATATTCCTCACGGAAGAGCTAATGCGATGCTGTTGCCGCATATTGTTGAATATAATGCAAATATCAACAAACGCAGCAGAAGCCAGAAAGAATATCTTCCGGCAGTAAAGAGATATTCCAATATTGCACATCTTCTTGGACTGAGCAATTATAACGAAGTTATGAGCGTAAGATCTCTTGTAAACTGGATCCAGTTTATGCAGAAAGAGATGAATATCCCGCTTACCATCGAAGAGATGAAGACGATCACACCGGATGCTTATTTTGCGGCGGTTGATAAGATGGCGGATATGGCACTTGCGGATGCCTGCACAGCGGCAAATCCGCGTGTACCGAAGAAAGAGGATATTGTTAAGATTTATACTAAACTTTGGTCTTTTTGATAAAAGATGAAAACCGCAAAGGGGCCGCAAAGCCGCGGCCCCTCTGCACACCCCTCGGGCTTTTTTTAGAGTGCTTGACTGTGGCGGGCGGAAGGGTATTGACTTGTGCCTGTATGCTGCGGTTGTTCCGGGTTGAACGTTGTGCCGATGGGGCGCCGTGGGCGCTTTGGATGTGTGACGTTGTTGGCAGGGGCTGGTGCGTTTGTGAACGCCGCGCTTGGTTTGCCGGGATGGTTGTGGTGTGTGTTTACGTATGTGTGGTATGCGTAGCATTTCGAGGATTGTAAAATTGGTCTGATATGGGTGGGATTATTTATCAGGAGTTGCTGGGAGGTTGAGCTGGGATGGAGGTTTATACCGGGTATGGTGATAAGGGGATGACGGATCTTTCCCATACGAAGAATGTTTCAAAGTCGGATGATCGGATTTGTCTGATGGGGTCAGTTGAGGAACTGATGAGTCATATTGGGCTTGTGCGGGTTCTGGTTGATGATGTGGATGTTGTCCGGATGTTGGAGAAGATCTCGGAGACTTTGAAGAAGATCATAGATGGGGTTTCTGATCCTTATAATCGGGAGTTTAAGGTCAGTGAAGACCGGACGGAGCTTCTGGAGGAGGAGATTGGCCGGATGAAAGAGATTTTTTCCGGAGAGAGGCTTCCGATTCTTCCGGGGGATTCCCGAGTTGCGGCTGAGATCGATGTGACAAGAGCTGTGGCGCGGAGGGCTGAGAGAGAGCTTGCGCTGGTCAGTGTGAAGTTTGGATCGGATACCGGAGCCAAGAAATATATGAACCGTCTGTCAGATTATTTTTATGTGCTGGCAAGGTATGTGGATGTTGCGAAGATCGAAGAGAAGAAGACAGATATTTCTGAAAGTGTTCAGAAATCTGTGAAAGCAGAAACTGCTGGGATTGAAGCTAATGTTGGGGTAGAGGCTGTAGGAACTGTTGGAAGTAGTGCGGATGTTGCAGCGGGTACATCGGCGGTGGATGTAAGAGCACAGGATTCGCAGATGGTGCAGAAAAGGGATGTACAGGCTTTTGATGTGCAGAATGGGACTGTGACGACAGCAGTGGGAGGAAATACGGCAATGGCACAGAATGACAGTATGGCAGCAAATACGGCGATGATCCAGGAAGTGCTGAAGCGTATGGGTATCCAGGGTCGTATCACATTGGATTCTGCCAAGAGGCTTATTGAGAAGATCGAGCAGGAAGCTTTGAGAAGAAACAAGCCTTCCGTAATTGCGATATGCAGCCCGGACGGAAATCCGGTTGCGGTTCATGTGATGGATGGATCTTTTCTTGTAAGCTTTGAGGTGGCTTTGAAGAAGGCTTATACATCGGTTGCAGTGAAGATGTCCACCATGGAGCTTTCCAGATTGACACAACCGGGCCAGACCTTTTATGGTCTTGGAAAAATGAGTGACAATATTGTGATATTCGGAGGTGGTGTACCCCTGAAGGTTGGAGACACCATCATCGGCGGTCTTGGTATCAGCGGCGGTACCGGCGAAGAGGATAACAGCCTCGCAGAGTATGGACTGCAGGTACTGAATGAGGTACTGTAGGATACAGGATAAAAACAAAACGTATAGACAGCTCAGAGAGAATAAATAAAAGGGACGTGTTGCAGTGATGATTTTTAAATCAATACTGCGGCACGTCCCTTTTGAATTATTTACTTCCAGCTAATCTTCAGGCATTTAACGGAAATATCACTTTTTTCCGGCGCCTGGACCATGTTCTGGATGAAATAGGTTTTTGTCATGGATTTTCCGGGCTTCAGGTTCAGTGTCAGATCCTTGGTCCAGTACATCTGATCATAGATACCGGAACCGGTGGTGATCTGTACTTTTGCGGTGGTGATGGTTTTCGCAGAAGTATTGGTGAACTTTAAGGTATAATAGGTCTTCATGTCATTGGGGCCATACTTGATACCGGCAACACTGATCTTCAGATTTTTGACGGTAGGTTTGGCGGCCGGTGCGGATACGGTAATAGTGATCTTACGATTGACACCGTTTAAATTTGCGGTAACCGTGGCTGACCCTTTTTTCTTTGGGACAAGATAGTTTCCGGAAATGGCAAGTACGGAAGGCTTGCTGGATTTTGCATTTTTGATGGTCAGACTGGTACCGCCCTTCAGATTGATAAGGGAACGCATGCTGACCTTGGAGCCAACCTTGAGTGTAGTTTTGGAAGCACGGAAGGTTGCTACGGTTTTTGAAGGCGAGGTTACTTTCCCGGTCAGCTTATAGGCTGTGGCCTTTGGGTAGGATAAAGTGATCTTTGCGGATCCGGCTTTGAGAGC
This sequence comes from Ruminococcus sp. AF17-12, assembly GCF_003479245.1. Lineage (NCBI taxonomy): Bacteria > Bacillati > Bacillota > Clostridia > Eubacteriales > Oscillospiraceae > Ruminococcus > Ruminococcus sp. AF17-12. The sequence continues at coordinate 38,475 of NZ_QUGY01000003.1, read as the reverse complement.
CTTCAGGGTGACTGTGAAACGGCTGCGTTTTTTGGAATCCTGAGTGATGCTTTGTACCTTGAGAACAGAGCTGTTGGAAGAAGTAACCTTGAATTTTGATTTGCTGATGGTTTTTACGTAGGAATCAGAAATCTCGATTCCGATGGAAGTGGTTTTTCCGGTTCGGATGCTCTGGTTCAGATAATTGTTGTTGGTGATAAAAATTTCCGGTACTGCCTGTTTGATGGTGACCTCATAGTCACAGTCTACCGGTACCGGGCATTTTTTATTGCCAAAATCGAACTCCAGGTAGCCATCCTCTATGTTGTCATCGTAGGTGAAAAAGGTTTCCTTGTATGCCAGCGGTGTATAATTTGAAGTGCTCAGCTTAACTACATTGATTCCATCGATAGAAAATGTGGTGCTTTTTGGGATGACTCCCTTGGGTGAATAAAAGCTTACACGAACTGTCACGGCATAGATCCGTTTTTGGCAGTTTGCATTTTTGATGTTGATCGGGAAATTAATGTCTGAAAATTCATCTTCGATCACACCGTCGGTATCATGGATGGTGGAAGAGGTTCCTTTGGTCACGACCCGGACTCTGGCGTGAGCATTCTGGGGAAGCAGGAGCACAATAAAGGAAAAAAGAATCAGGAAAAAAAATGCTTCGATGGTTTTTATTTTTCTTTTACACATAACAAACCCTCCTTTTTTTATGAGCATTCCGGCTGTTACTGAACAGAGGCCCGTGTACTCCATGAATTCATGGTCCTCTGCTGCGGAACAGTATAAACAGACTCTTTCTCTTATATCATTATAACAGGAAACCAGGGAGGAAGTGCTTTGTGATTTTTTTGTATCAATTGGCAATTTATCTGTAAATATGTTAAAATAAAATATTCGGAAAACAGCAGCGATTCGACAATGAAAAAGAGAAGCGTTACAGTTCCGGTGGGAACGTAACAGAAAGGATCATGTCGATTTATGACGAAACAGGAACTTTTAAAGACCCACTTCGGGTATGATACATTCAGAGAAGGGCAGGAAGCGGTGATCGATGCGCTTCTTGCAGGAAAAGATGTTCTGGCAGTGATGCCAACCGGCGCAGGAAAATCCATCTGCTATCAGGTACCGGCACTGATGATGAAGGGGATCACACTGGTAATATCACCGTTGATCTCCCTTATGAAGGATCAGGTGAGGAGTCTGAACCAGGCCGGTATCTCAGCAGCATACCTCAACAGCTCTCTGACGCAGGGGCAGTATTTCACAGCCTTGCGCTATGCAAAGGCAGGACGATATCCGATCATTTATGTAGCACCGGAGAGGCTTACCACAGAGGCGTTTCTGGATTTTGCGCTGAGCGCGGATATTTCCATGATCGCAGTGGATGAGTCACACTGTGTATCACAGTGGGGACAGGATTTTCGGCCAAGCTATCTGAAGATCGCAGAGTTTGTGGCACAGCTTCCAAAAAGACCGGTGATCGGCGCATTTACAGCTACAGCCACGAAGGAGGTCAGGGAGGATATTGCAAGACTTCTGGGGCTTCAGGATCCCTTTTGCACAACCACAGGATTTGACCGGGAAAACCTTTATTTTGCAGTGAAAACACCGAAAGATAAATATAAGGAAGTACACGATTACATACTGGAGCATCCGGACGACAGTGGGATCATCTACTGTCTCACCAGAAAGCTGGTGGAGGAGGTCTGCGGAAAGCTGATCCGTGACGGCATCACGGCCACCAGATATCATGCAGGACTTTCCGATGAGGAACGCCGGAACAATCAGGATGATTTTATTTATGACCGCTGTCGTGTGATGGTAGCCACCAATGCATTTGGAATGGGAATCGACAAGTCCGATGTGCGTTATGTCATTCATTATAATATGCCGAAGAACATGGAAGGCTATTATCAGGAAGCAGGCCGTGCGGGCCGTGACGGCGATCCTGCGGAATGTATCCTGCTTTACAGCGGGAAGGATGTGGTTACCAATCAGTATCTTATCGAGAGAGGACAGGATAACCAGGAAATGGAAGCGGCAGCCTGGCGCCTTGTCCGGGAGCGTGATCAGGAGAGGCTGAAGCAGATGACCTTTTACTGCTTTACCCATGATTGTCTGCGTGAGTACATCCTGAAATATTTTGGGGAATACGGAAAAAGCTACTGCGGAAACTGCCTGAACTGCCAGACCGAGTTTGAAGAGCAGGATGTGAGCCAGGAGGCCAGGGCAATGATCCGGTGCGTGGAAAGCAGTGGTCAAAGATACGGGGTGAACGTGATCCTGGATACTCTGCGTGGTGCATCTACGGCGAAGATCCGGCAGTATGAGATGGATGGAAATCCGGAATATGGAGTCTGTGCAAAGATTCCGGCACACCGGCTGCGGCAGATCTTTAATTATCTGGTACTGAAGGAATATCTTCATCTGACGGATGACGGATATACGATTGTGAAGCTGACCGCCGCTTCCAGGTCACTTCTGGAGGAGGCGCATATCCTCACAATGAAAATGTCAAAAGAGCTGGAGACGAAGAAAAAAGAGAAACGGAGCAGACTTCCGAAATCTGCAGTCGGGGAGCTGGGAGAACAGGATGAGCCCCTTTTTCAGAAGCTCCGTGCTCTTCGCCTGGAAATCGCCAGAGAGGAAAAAATCCCCCCTTATATGGTCTTTTCCGACAAAACCCTTATCCATATGTGCATTCTAAAGCCTGGAAACGAGGAGGAAATGCTGAATGTGACAGGAGTCGGCAGGCACAAGTACGAAAAATACGGAAAAAGGTTTATAGACGCGGTGAAAAATCTGTAGGAAATAGACTTTTGCCGTCGGAAAATGAAGAGCGAAATGTTCTGAAATTTCTTGCATTTTAAAGAGGCATTTGTTAGAATAAGACAAGCAGGAAACATCCGGCGGCTATAATGCGGCCGGATCGTTTTTAACTGTATCATATTTCTGCTGCATGTTCCGGTGCAGCGTACAGGCATTTCGCAAGCAGAGTTCTATGCAGCAGTGGAATCCCTTCGAGTAGATGGACCAACTGTGTGAGATATCCGTTGGTCAGAAGCAAGCAGTGAGGTGGATGATCGTATCCGCTTTCAATTAAGACATAATCTGGTGCTGGTCACTGCGTAAACAGAGATCAGGCTCCTTCACGATCTGCGTCGGCTTTTTCATGCAGAAAATCTGCCCTGCCGGCTTTTTTTCTCATACAGAAGAGTAGCATGTATTCATAAAGACATGAACATAGCCCGTCTGCAAAACGGGAATCCGTTCCGGCATGACTGTTCTCCGCCAGGCCGAAAAAGCTGTATTTACATAAAACAGCCCAATTCCTCAAAAAGCAGGATATCCGCAATATGTGCGAGATCCTGCTTTTTGTCATGTAATACTCTGATATGTGCCATTAAGACGTGGAAAAATATTTCAGCGTCTTTTATATTTGCCGGGGGTGATCCCCTTGTACTTTTTGAAGGTACGGATAAAATAGCTCAGATCATTAAAGCCATTCCGATAGGCAATCTCTGTGATGGAATCATCGGTGGTAGCCAGCTGGCAGCAGGCCTGCTCGATCCTCTGGCGGTTGAGGTAATCCATTGGTGTCTGATGCGTCATCTCGGAAAAGAACCGGCAGAAATATTTGGGAGACATGGAAACCGAAGCGGAAAGCTCCTGCAGGGTAATGGGGCTGGCATAGTTCTTTTCAATAAATTCCACGACCTGCTTCAGCTGGACAATGCGCTTGTAATCTCGTCTGGTTTTCCGCAGGCTTTCCAGGTAGTAATGATTACCAAAAACCAATCCGAAAAAGTGGTAAAATTGTCCAAACACAACCAGCTCATATCCTGGCTTCCTCTGCCAGAAAGAATCAAAAAGAGAGTTCACCGCTCTCTGGATATCAGGCTGCTTTTCGGTGAAATGGTGATAGATCAGCAGCTCCTGGTGGCTGATCTTCTGCATATATTCTGTGCAGACGGAATTAAATTTCAGAAACATGTTCATATCAAAAACAATGCACTGATAGATACAATCCTGAGGAATTCCGGAATGCAGAACTCCACTATTGACAAAAATCACATCTCCGGCTTTTGCTGTAAAACTTTTTTCGTCTAAAGTGACGGTGAGAGTGCCCTGTAATACACGCATGATTTCACATTCTACATGCCAGTGGTAGGACATGACATAGCGTGGATGGCTGCTGTCAATGTGGTGGAATTCAAAAGGAAATTCATAGGTACCTCGAAGTCTGTCCTCATTTCTTCCAAGATCGTGCAAAATACAACCCTTCTTTCTTAAATTTTATAGATTTTTTAGGAACTCATATGAAAAAGTGAATATTGTACTGTTTTTTGCTATTATAACACAAGTAATTTAAAAGATGCAATCGTATAATAAAAGCATAGTTCGGACAGGAGTTGTTGGAACGTGAAAAAACTGTAAGTTATAATAGTGAATATAAATTTAGGAGGTAATTGTTACTATGGCAAAGAGCAGATTAGTAGGCAGCTATCCGGTTATCGGTATCAGACCAACCATCGACGGACGTAGAGGAGCCCTCGATGTAAGAGGATCTCTGGAAGATCAGACTATGAACATGGCCAAATCCGCAGCAAAGCTTTTCGAGGAGAACCTGAAATATTCAAATGGTGAGCCTGTAAAAGTTGTTATTGCTGATACCACCATCGGACGTGTTGGTGAGAGCGCCGCATGTGCGGATAAATTCCGTAAAGAGGGTGTAGATATCACTCTTACAGTTACACCATGCTGGTGCTACGGAGCTGAGACCATGGATATGGATCCACAGACCATCAAGGCTGTATGGGGATTCAACGGAACAGAGAGACCTGGTGCTGTATATCTGGCATCCGTTCTTGCTACACATGCACAGAAGGGCCTTCCGGCATTCGGTATCTACGGACATGACGTTCAGGAAGCTGACGACACATCCATTCCAGAAGACGTTAAAGAGAAACTGTTAAGATTCGGCCGTGCAGCAGTTGCAGCTGCATCCATGAGAGGTAAATCCTACCTGCAGATCGGTTCTGTAACAATGGGTATCGGCGGATCTATCATCGATTCTGATTTCATCGAGTCCTATCTCGGAATGAGAGTTGAGTCTGTTGATGAGGTAGAGATCATCCGTCGTATGACAGAGGGTATCTACGATCACGAAGAGTTTGAGAAAGCTCTCAAATGGGCAAAAGAGACCTGCAAGATCGGCTGGGACAAGAACCCGGAAGAGCTTCAGTTCTCACCAGAGAAGAAAGAGGAGCAGTTCGAGTTTGTTGTTAAGATGGCAGTTATCATCAAAGAGCTGATGAACGGCTGTGATAATCTTGCTCCGGAATTCTCCGAGGAAGCAATCGGACACAATGCTCTTGCAGCTGGATTCCAGGGCCAGAGACAGTGGACAGACTTCTATCCGAACGGTGACTTCGCAGAGGCTATGCTGAACACATCCTTCGACTGGAATGGCGCTCGTGAGCCGTACATCCTTGCTACAGAGAACGACGTTCTCAACGGACTTGGAATGCTGTTCATGAAACTTCTTACAGGACGTGCTCAGATCTTCGCTGATGTTCGTACATACTGGAGCCCAGAGGCAGTTAAGAAAGCTACTGGATATGACCTTGAGGGTGTTGCCAAAGAAGCTGGCGGATTCCTTCATCTGATCAACTCCGGTGCTGCTTGCCTGGATGCTAACGGACAGGCTAAAGAGGCTGACGGAACACCAGTTATGAAACAGTGGTGGGATGTTACAGAGGCAGACCAGAAAGCGATCATGGACAACACAGAGTGGTGTATGGCCGACAACGGATACTTCCGTGGAGGCGGATACTCCAGCCGTTATGAAACACGTGCTCAGATGCCTGCAACTATGATCCGTCTGAACCTTGTAAAAGGACTTGGACCGGTTCTTCAGATCGCAGAGGGATGGACAGTAGCCCTTCCGGAAGAGGTATCTGACAAGCTCTGGAAACGTACAGACTACACATGGCCATGTACATGGTTCGCTCCAAGATGCGATGGCAAAGAGGGACCGTTCAAAACAGCTTACGATGTAATGAACAACTGGGGTGCTAACCACGGTGCGATCTCCTACGGACACATCGGTGCAGACCTGATCACAATGTGCTCTATGCTGAGAATCCCGGTATCCATGCACAATGTTCCTGAGAAGGATATCTATCGTCCGGCAGCTTGGAACGCATTCGGTATGGAAAAAGAGGGTGCAGACTTCCGCGCTTGCAAGAACTATGGACCACTTTACAAATAAATCATATTGTTAAGATAACGGAATATCGAATCCTCCGGCATGCATGTGCCGGAGGATTTTTTTGTGCCATAGTATATGGATAGTTGGGAAATATACTGTTCGGATCTACGGAAAAAAGTTATAATAGAAAAAGATATATATGAATACGGGAGGTTACGTAGATGAAATATATGCAGCTGAACAATACAGATCTGAACATCAGTCCTATCTGCCTCGGAACAGCAGGATTTGGAGATAAATCAGACCTGGAAAAAAGCTTTGAGATTCTGAATGCCTTTGTATGGGCAGGCGGAAATTTTATTGATACGGCAAATGTATATTGCAAATGGCTAAAAGGACATGGAAACTGCAGTGAGCAGATTATAGGAAAATGGCTGAAAGAGAGTGGCATGCAAGGAAAAGTTATTGTGGCAACGAAGGGCGCGCACTATTCCTTTGAGGATCCGGGCCGCAGCAGAGTGAACAAAGAAGATATCCGCATGGATCTGGATGAGAGCTGCCGCACACTGGGAAAAGATGAGATGGATTTTTACTGGCTTCACAGAGATGATCCGGAGAAACCGGCGGAGGAAATCGTGGATATTCTGGAAGAATTGAAAAAAGAAGGCCGGATCCGTTATTATGGATTTTCCAATTACCGCACAGAGAGGCTGAAAGAAATTGCTCAGTGTCTGAGAGAACGAAATCTTTCAGGGATCACAGCAGTATCCAATCAGTGGAGTCTTGCAGGAATCAATCCCGGAGGAAATACAAATCCGGATCCTACACTTGTGGAGTTTTCCAGAGAAGAATATCAGTGGCACTGTGAGACAGGCGCTGCTGCCGTTCCGTTTTCTTCCACTGCAATGGGATTTTTTTCAAAACTTCAGAAAATGGGGCTTTCCTGTACAGATGCAGAGGTGGATGCATCCTGGATGCGGGAGAAGGAAACACAGATCACAGGTCTTTCAGAAAGTATGAAAAGATCCTACTGGAACGAGACAAACCTTCGCACCTATCAGAAGCTGTTAAAGCTGCAGAAAGAAACTGGCCACAGCCTGCAGGCCCTGTCTCTGGCATACTTTTTCAATCAGCCATTCCAGACTGTGCCTGTAACCGGTGTCAGCAATCCTTCACAGCTAAAAGATGTGCTGGATGCCTGTGAGATCGACCTTGCACCGGAACTGTTCGGAGGCTGGGTAAGCGCAGGAGGATGATATAAGTAACTAAATATATTGTAAAAAGATATTAAATGTGTTTAAATATACTTATGGAGGTATATTATGAACACATCAAATATCACAAATTATAAACCAAAAGATTTTGCTGAATTATTAGGTGTTTCTGTAAAAACGCTTCAGAGATGGGACAGAGAGGGAATCTTAAAAGCAAACCGAACTCCAACAGACAGGCGTTATTACACATATGACCAGTATCTTCAATTTAAAGGTATAAATATAGAACATGATAAACGAAAAGTTGTTATTTATGCAAGAGTATCTACCAAAAACCAAAGGGATGATCTTCAAAATCAGACAGCATTTCTGCGTCAGTTCTGTAATGCCAGAGGAATGATCGTAGACCAGTGCATTGAAGACTATGGAAGCGGACTTGATTATAACCGCAGGAAATGGAATGGATTACTGGACGAAGTCATGGAGCAGAAGGTCAAAACCATAGTGATCACGCATAAAGACAGATTTATCCGTTTTGGATACGAATGGTTTGAAAGATTTTGCATGAGATTCCACACAACGATACTGGTGGTGAACAATGAAGAACTGTCACCACAGGAAGAACTTGTACAGGATATTATTTCCATCCTTCATGTGTTTTCCTGTAGATTATATGGACTTCGTAAGTATAAAAAACAGATAGAAAAGGATGAGGAGATTGCTGAAGAGCTTCAAGACAGAGATCGATCCTACAGAAGAGCAGAAGATCAAAATACATAAGACAATCGGCACATGCAGATATATTTATAATTTCTACCTGTTTCATAATAAAGAACGTTATGATGCCGGTGAAAGATTTATGAGCGGCAAGTCGTTCAGTGTATGGCTGAACAATGAATACCTTCCAGGGCATCCGGAATATTTCTGGATCAGAGAAGTCAGTTCCAAATCGGTAAAGAATACAATCGAAAATGCCTGTACCGCTTTTTCAAGATTTTTTCATCATCAGAGTAGTTTCCCGAGATATAAGAAAAAAGGAAGATCTGATGTAAAAATGTATTTTGTAAAGAATAATCCCAAAGACTGTCTCTGTGAACGTCACAGGATCAAGATCCCAACACTTGGCTGGGTAAGGCTGAAAGAAAAAGGTTACATTCCGGCCTCTAAGGATGGATTTGTGATCCGAAGCGGGGCAGTTTCCATGAAAGCAGGCAGATATTATGTGTCTGCACTTGTCGATATACCTGCTCCGGAAGCAGATGGAAATTTCACTGATGGGATCGGAATCGATCTGGGGCTGAAAGACTTTGCGGTTGTGTCAAATGGAACTGTATACAGAAATATCAATAAAACAGCACGGATCAGAAAACTTGAGAAACAATTAAGACGGGCACAGCGAAAGCTTTCCCGTAAATATGAGAACTTAAAGAAAGGAGAGTCCACTCAAAGAGCAAATATATGCAAACAAAAGCTTAAAGTACAGAAACTTCATCATCGGATAGAAAATATCCGTACAGATCATATCAACAAGGTAATATCTGAGATAGTGAAAACCAAGCCGTCTCATATAACGATTGAGGATCTGAACATATCCGGGATGATGAAGAACCGGCATCTCTCAAAAGCAGTTGCGTCCCAGAAATTCTATGAATTCCGGACAAAATTGAAAATAAAATGTGCTGAATATGGAATCGAACTGAGGGTAGTTGACCGATGGTATCCATCTTCAAGGATCTGCCACTGCTGCAGCTGTATTAAAAAAGATCTGAAACTTTCAGACAGGATCTACAGATGCACATGTGGATATATTGAGGACAGAGATCTCAATGCAGCACGGAATCTGAGAGATGCAGAGACTTACGAAGTTGCATGATCCCGCAAACGTAAGTATGTACCGAAGGCTATTTCGGGAATTAACGACTGTGGAGTGTACTTAGGATCTGTGAGTAGAGATAACTCCGGTTACTCAAAAGCATACACAAAGAAACAGTAAGCGGTATTCGTGAGAATCCGCATTATCTCGATGTGAGTATGTTTAATCACATTTTGAGTGGCAGGTGATCGATGAAACTGATCCATTTATCAGATCTTCACCTGGGAAAACGTGTCAATGAGTTTTCCATGATCGAAGATCAGAAATATATTTTGAATGAAATCCTGAGGATCATTGATAAAGAAGCACCGGACGGGGTTCTTCTTGCGGGGGATCTTTATGACAGACCGGTTCCGTCTGCGGAAGCCGTGCAGCTTTTTGACCGGTTTCTTACGCAGTTGGCAGAAAGGAAGATTCCGGTGTATGCCATCAGCGGAAATCATGACAGTGCGGAAAGGATCGCTTTCGGTTCACAGATCATGAGTAGCAGTGGGATCTGCATGACCCCGGTATACGATGGAAAAACAGAAAAGTACTGTTTAACGGACAGCTATGGAGAAGTGTGGATCCATCTGCTTCCATTTGTGCGTCCGGCAACTGTGAGGCACGGGCTGGAAGGAGAAGAAGAGGTGGATGAGATCCGTACCTACCAGGAGGCCGTGCAGGCGGCAGTTGCACATATGGAGATTGATAAACGTCATCGCAATGTACTGATCGCCCATCAGTTTGTGGTCGGTGCAATGCGCTGCGATTCTGAAGAGATTTCCGTTGGAGGTATCGACCAGGTGGAGGCAGATGTGTTCCGGGATTTTGACTATGTGGCACTTGGTCATATCCACAGTCCTCAGAATGTGGGAAGCGAGCACATCCGCTACTGCGGAACTCCTTTGAAATATTCTTTTTCCGAGGCAGGACAGCAGAAATCCGCGACAGTTGTGGAGCTCCTGGAAAAAGGAAATCTCAAGATCAGGGAGATTCCGCTGAAGCCTCTACGGGATATGCGAAAACTGAAGGGCACATACATGGAAATCACATCACTGTCCGGTTATCAGGACACAAACACAGAGGATTATGTGCAGATCACGCTGACAGATGAAGAAGATATCGTAGATGGAATGCAGAAGCTCCGTACTATTTATCCGAATCTGATGAGGCTGGAATATGATAACCGACGCACAAGAGAAAACCAGGAGATCGCAGGCACAGAAACGGTGAAAAGGAAATCTGAGCTGGAATATTTTGAGGAATTTTTTGAACTGCAGAATAACCAGCCCATGAATGAAGAACAGCGGAAATATTCCGAAGACCTGATCCGTAAGATCCAGGAGGTGAAATAATGAGACCGAAAAAACTGACCATCAGTGCCTTCGGGCCATATGCGGACAAAACAGAGATTGATTTTTCAAAGCTTGGAGAGGGAGGTCTCTACCTGATCACCGGTGACACCGGAGCGGGAAAAACCACGATCTTTGATGCGATCACCTTTGCGTTATATGGAAGAGCCAGTGGAGAGGTAAGAGATCCGGCCATGTTTCGGAGCAAATATGCAGAGCCTTCCACAGAGACCTTTGTGGAGCTTGTTTTTTCCTATCAGGGGAAAAATTATCACGTGCGCCGGAGTCCGGAATATATGGCTCCGAAAAAAAGAGGCACCGGACAGACTCTTAGAAAAGCTGAAGCACAGCTGATCTATCCGGATGAACGTCAGCCGGTGACAAAGGCAAAAGATGTTACTGCGGCAGTGGAACAGCTTCTGGGACTGAGTTATGATCAGTTCACACAGATCGCAATGATCGCCCAAGGGGATTTCCAGAAATTACTTCTGGCAGGAACTACACAGAGAGGAGAGATCTTCCGACAGCTCTTTCACACAGGACTTTATCAGCAGATTCAGATGAAACTTAAGGATGCGTCAATAGCCAGATATAAGGAATATGATGAAATGCGCCGCAGTATTGCCCAGTATTTGGATGGAGTGAAAACGGAGACTGCTTCATGGCAGGAGGCAGAGGAATTTGACGAACTGAAAAAGATAAAATTCGAGGGAAAACTGGAGCGGAGTCTGGAACTTCTGAAGCAGTTTCTGGAATATGGTGAAGCACAGGAAAAAGAGCTCCGGGAAAAAGAAGACTCGCTTAATCAGGATATACGAAAAGCAGAAGAGGCACAAAATCTTGTGGCTCAGAAACGAAATCTGGAGCTGAAAAAGAAAAAAGCGGAAAAAGATCTGGAAGAATTAACACCACTTCTACAGCTTGCAGTAGAAGAGGCGGAAAAATATAAAGATGCAGATCACAGATGTGAAGAGCTTGGAATCAGGATCCGTGAAAAAGAAGAAAAGCTGAAAAAATATCAGGAGCTGGAAAAGCTGAAAAAAGAGCTGGAAACAATCGAAGGAAAGCTTGAAACAGTCAGTGAAAAAAAAGAGAAGGATATTTCCGAAGAGCAGCTTTTGCAGAAAAAAGATGAGGAAGAAAAAAAACGCCTTTCAATACTGGCAGATGCAGGAGAAGAACTACAAAAATACAAGTTTGAGTACGATAAACTGGACAGTGAAAAACGAAGCTATGACAGCTGTCTGCTGACGGAAGAAGAGATCAAAAAAGAACAGAAACAGATAGATGGATGGCAGGAAGAAATCATCCGGAAAGAAACGCAGCAGAAGGAAGAGCTGGAGCAGCAAAAGAAAGACAAGGCGCTGTTGGACAGCGCGGAGCTGGAACTTCAGAAGGCAGAGACGAAAAAGACAGAAGGGCTTCGGAAAAAGAAAGAATTAGAAGGACTGATTGCTCTGGTTAAGGAGTTTCAAGGGGCTTATAATGCCACGAAAGAGCAGCAGGAAAAATATAAGATTTCCATTGAAAAAGTACAAAAGCAGAGAGAAGTTTACCAGAAACTGTTTCAGAGTTTTCTGGACGCGCAGGCAGGGCTCCTGGCGCAGGAACTGAAAGAGGGCTGCCCATGCCCGGTATGTGGTTCTTTCGAGCATCCGCGTCCGGGAATACTTCCCAAAGGACAGGTTGTGGATCAGGAAATCCTGGACAGAGAGAAACAAAAACTGGACAGACTGGAGAATGACGCAAATACGCAGAGTGTGGAAGCAGGAAAACGAAAAGAACGCCAGAAAACATTATGGCATCAGATCCAGAGGGAGGCACAAGAGCTTTTACATGAGACGGAATGGAAAAAGCTGATCCCTTTGCTGAAAGAAAAACAGGACCAATGTGAAAAGCAGCTGGCAGACAGCGAGGAAGAGATTCGCATAGCAATAGAACGTAAAAAAAAGAAGAACGAAACAGAAACGTGGATCGAAAAGCTGGAAACAGAGATCGTTCAGTTACAGGAAGAGAAAAATCAATGTGACAGAAAACAGGCCGGTCTTCAGACAAGAGACGTGGAAAACAAAAAGCAGCAGCAGATAACAGCAGAAGAGATCCGAAAACTGATTCAGAAAAGTCTGGTGGCAGGAAATGGAGAAGTGACGGACAACACAGCTGCAGGATTTGAAAGACAGATACAGGATATGCTCAGCTGCCTGTCAGAAAAAGTTCAGGGAAAGGAAAAAGAAGCAAAACAGAAACAGGATCTTGAGAAGCTGATCATAGAAAGAGAAAAGACTCTGAAAGAACTGGGAAGAGTTATCAATGAAGCTGCACAGGACATCGTACGTCTGGAAACAGAGAGGAAGAACAAAGCACAGAAAGTGGATGAGCTGAACGAAGAGATCGGAGAAGGTGGAAAAGAATCTCTGGAACAGGAAATAAAAACACAGAGGAAGCTGTATGAAGAGCTGAAAGAAAGCAGCAGAAGAGCTCAACAGAAATTACAGGAGATCCGGGCGGAAAAGGAAAGAATAACAGCGGTTGTAAAAAACTTTGAGGAGCAGAAAAAAGAAATCGGAGAAGTAGATGAGGATGCGCTCAGAGAGCAGTACAGCCGTTTTAGGGAAGAGAAAACACAGCTTTCGGAAAAACGAAAAGCACTTTTTTCTGTTCAGAAGGGAAATGAGGAAATATATCAGAAAGTGCAGGTACGTCAGACGGAAATGACTGCGGCGGAAAAAGAATATGTCTGGATGAAAAATCTTTCGGATACAGCAAACGGAAAACTGAACGGAAAATCTAAGATCGAGTTGGAAACCTATATCCAGATGGCATATTTTGACCGGATCCTGCGAAGAGCCAATCTCCGTCTTATGACCATGAGCAGCGGCCAGTACGAGCTGAAACGCCAGGAACAAAGCAAAAATCAGAAAGAAAAAGCAGGTCTTGATCTGAATGTCATTGATCACTATAACGGAACGGAACGAAGCGTAAAGACATTGTCCGGTGGGGAATCCTTCCAGGCATCGTTATCCCTGGCGCTGGGACTTTCCGATGAGATCCAGGCTTCAGCCGGGGGAATCCGGCTGGATTCCATGTTTGTAGATGAAGGATTCGGATCCTTGGATGAGGAATCCCTGGAACAGGCCCTGAAAGCCCTGACAAGTCTGGCCGACGGAAAACGTCTGGTAGGAATTATCTCACATGTGTCAGAACTGAAGGAACGGATCGAAAATAAGATCATCGTCACCAAAAAATGTGGTGGGGATGGTGTGGGAAGCAGTATAAAAATTCAGTGAAAACGGCAGGAAATCTTCCGATAATCATTGGGAGTCATACCAGTTTGCTGCTTGAAAATACGGCTGAAGTAACGAAAATTGGGATATCCTACCATGTGGGATATCTCATTTACGTGATAGGAAGAAGTTTTCAGCAATTCTTTAGCTTTCTGGATACGCAGATCGGTAAGAAGATCCGTAAAATTTTTGCCGGTTGTCTGTTTGATCAGTCTGCTGATATAAGGAGTACTTCGGTTAAATTCATCGGCGATACTGTATAGGCTCAGAGGTTTTTCATAATTTGCGCGGATATATTCAATCAGCTGACTGGTCAGGTAGTTGTTTTTATTAATTTTATCAGTATTCAGAAGGCCTGCAATCTGAAACATCCAGTCCTGAAATATTTCAGTCTTTTTTTCCGGAAGTGAGGAGGTTGAAAAAAGCTCTTTCTGTGTTTTGGTGATCTGACGTACCGAATCTGACAGTTCCGTGGAAGCTGACTGAAAAAAAGAAAGAAAAAGAGTCATAAAACTATACATGAAACTGTTGAACTCATCAGGAGTTTGCCGGGTGAAAAACTGGGAGATCTCATCAAAATGCCTTTGAATCATTGTTTTGTCACCGGAAGACAGGGAATTGAGAAGAACCTGAAAATAGTTGGATTTTTCATACATGACAGCAACGGGGTTGGTTTCCAGATCACGGTAGAGCATGACAAAATGACTGGAATTTTTCAGGGTATTAAAAATTTCTACAGTCTGGCTTCGAAGCAGGGGAATTTCAGACAGATTCTCAGAGTGACTGCTGATGGCTGCGGACATGAGAACGTGATTCTTTTTTAGTTCCCCATGTATGAAATTAGTTATTTTTGTAAGTTGTTTTTCATCAATGTCCGGACATAAGGAATACAAAGCGTTTCCATAAGAAAAAATAAGAGCTCCCGGAATCTGTTCCTGAAGATAATGTTCGGCGATATGCGTAAAGTAATATTCTTTTTCCAGATCTTTTGAAACTGTTGTAGAACATTTGCAGTATAAAAGGTAATAGCTTTTAATATGATCCAGGCGGAGCATGGTGACTTCTTCATGAAAAGAAGAAGAAAGGGAAGTGGTGTTCCTGAAAAGCAATCGTTCAAAAAAATCTTTTTGAAGATTTCTGATATTTTCTTTTAGATAGGATTCATATTTTTTGCGCATGATCGCCTGATTTTTCCGTTCTGTGATAGTATGTATAGCTTTCAATACGGATTCTTTCAGGACATTTTCGTCTACTGGTTTTAGGATATAATCGAAAACATGGTTTTTAATCGCTGTCTGTGCATACTTGAAATCAGAAAAACCGGTAATCAGTATTACGATCTTATCTGGAAAATTATTATGCACGAAAGAAGAAATATACAGGCCGTCTTTTCCAGGCATACGGATATCCGTAAGAATGATATCTGGTTGCCGGGAGGATATGATCTCCAGTGCTTTTGCTGCATTGTCAGAAGTAAAAATATTCTCTTTTTCTGTAAAAATCTGTGAAATATACATTTTAAGTTTTTCCAGGATGATCTTTTCATCATCAACGATCAGAATTTTCATTTTGTTAGGTCCTCCCTTTGATGTATTTGTGGAATACGGATCGTAACACATACAGAAGTACGGTCTTCCATATTTTCAAGAAGCAGTCCATAGGAATTTCCGAATTGGGACCGTAGCCGCATCTGAATATTTATAAGCCCAATGCTTTTCTGGTCGGAAAAAGAAGTTTGTGATACAGAGTGAATCTTTTCAATTACCTGGTGAGAAAACAGGGGGCCGGTGTTATAGACTTTGATCAGTACATCGTCTTTAAAAGTAAATAATTGAATAGAAAGAAAGCCATTTTCCACAGATTCACTGATACCATGTATGATAGCGTTTTCAACGACCGGCTGTATGATCAGTTTTGGGATATACAGATCTTCCATGGGATCGTTACATTCGATCAGAAAAAGAAGCCGATCCTGGAAACGCATTTTCTGAATATCCAAATATTCTCTTACGTAATTAAGATCTTCTGAAATAGTAAGAAGATCAGGGCCTTTGATGCTCATTCGCATGATATTAGCCAGTTTTGGAACGATATCTGTGATTTGCGCTGTTTTTTCAAGAGATGCCAGGCTTGAGATACAGTCCAGGGTATTGTAAAGAAAATGTGGGTTGATCTGTGCCTGAAGCGTTTTCAGCTCTGCGTTTTTCAGAAGAATCTGTTGTTCCGTGATCTTCTTTCCGGATTCCTGAAGGCGCAGGAGCATATGGTTGTATTCCTTTGTCAGCTTAGAAAATTCGTTGCTGGAAACTGTGTGGATCAGGGCGGTTTCATCGGCAACAGAAGTTTGTTTTAACTTAGTGATAAAAACCTGAAATTCCTGGGATATGGTTCTTGAAATCTGAATAACAGCGAAAATCAGTATCAAGAGAAAAAATATGGAAATAACCAGTAGCTGACGCCATACACGATTGATCGAATGAAATGCGCCGGTTGTGTTGAGAAGCCCTCCGATTTGTAAGAAATCGTTTACAGAATAGCGGATGGCATAAAAATTACTATTCCCCCTGTGGGAGTGATAATTCATATTCATGCTGGCTGTGACGGATGGGGCATAGGGGGAAGTTGTATATACCAGGTCACTATTTTGAAAAAGGGAATAATAACTATATTCAGAATCCTGATGCTCCGTGATCATATCCTCCATAAACCGGATATTGATCTCAGTCAGTAAAATACCGATCTTCTTTTCCGGTTTCTGAATGTCAAAAATATTTTTGGCAGCAGTGATGGTATAAGGTTCCTTTGGAGAATAGTAATAACAGAGAGTTCCCTTTGGTTGTTTTAGATACTCACTGAGCTGCTCCAGTTTTTGCTCCTGTTGTTCCAGGGTGGAATTATAAATAGTCTGATTGGAAATGATCCCATTATCGGTCAGAACAATATAAACCCGTTGAATTTTAGACTGAGCACCTAAAAGATATGTGGAGAAAAGGGTGTTACACTGGGACTGAACTTCTTCCGGACTGAGCTTTTTATCTGCATAGGAATGGATCAGAGACTGAATTTCTGTTCCGTAAAGCAGCAGATCAATGTTGGAGTTCAGTGAGGAAAAATAACTGGCTGTATTTTGGGCGATAGACAGAGTATTCTTTTCATGTTCCAGAAGAATATTGTTACGGGATTCTTTTACATAAATCATATAAAAAGAAGATAACAAAATGATATAACTGAGGATCACAACTGGAAGAACGATGACAAGAATTCGAAATTTTATAGAGTGTTCTTTAAATTTTGCAGTAATAGAAAACAATTCTTACCCCTCCTTTTGGCATTATTATATAATGATGAGTGAAAAAAACCAATACATATTATGAAAAGTGACACATAATGTCAAGAAGTGTGCACTGTTTTGATATTAAAAATTATAATATAATGAGTTCATCAAAAAAGAACGGAGGATTTACAAATGAAGAGAAGAAAGGTGACAGCGTGCGCAATGGCAGCGCTCATGGCAATGGGGCTTGTTGGAACAGTGATGCCGGTTTACGCAAAAAGTAATCTGAAAAATGCAGACGATGTAGTTGAGATCAAGATGGCAGTGTGGACTTCCGGAGCTGCGGATATTTACAATAAAGCAGCGGAAGGGTTTAATCAGACTCATGATAATATAAAATTATCTGTGGAGATGCAGTCCGGAGATTATAACCAGTATCTTGGAGCAAAGACAGCGGCAAAAGATCTGCCGGATCTTTTTGAAGTAAGTTCTTATTCTCAGGTATATGATTTTGCACAGAACGGGCTGCTGGCAGATGTAAGCGATCATGAGTTTGTGGACAAACTTTATGACAATGCAAAAGAAGCAGTTACTTATGATGGCAAAGTGTGGGGATTTCCACAGATGTATGAATGGTGGGGTGTACTTTATAATAAAGATCTTTTTAAAAAAGCAGGAATTGAAAAAGTGCCGGAAACTTTTGATGAGATGAAAGCAGTCTGTGAAAAACTTCAGGCTGCGAATATTACACCATTTACCGCTATTTATAAAGATAACTGGACAGTAAGTCAGGAATTCTGCTCCTTATTCGGAGGAGTACTTGGTGGAAAAGATAAGATCGACAGCTGGCTGGATTCCATGAATAAGGGAGAAGGAAGCTTTAAGGTGGATGGCGTAGACAGAGTCTTTGATTTTATGGATCTTATGAAAGAAAATTCCGGACAGAATTATATGGATTCGGATGCGGCCACAGGATTTTATGCATTTGCAAACCAGGAAGCAGCAATGATCTTTCTTTCAGATGCGGCAACGATTTCTGTAGGAAGTGTAACACAGGATCTTCCCATCGGATTTTTTGCAGTTCCAGTAAGTGATAACGCAGATGATGCAGAAGTTGTGGCATGTGCAACAGATGCAATCGTGGCCAACGCAAACGGGGAACACTTGGATGAAGCCCTGGAAGTGCTTGATTATATCGGAGATGGCGGGGACTGGCTGAAAACAGTGACCAACAGCTACGGCGGCTTTATGGCTTGCATGGACATTGAAGCAGATGATGAAATTGCAAGTAAGGATTATTATAAAGATCTGAAAGCGTATATGGATGCAGGAAAGGTCAGAAGTACTTTGTGGAATCAGCTTCCAAGCGGAGCAAGCGATGTTCTGGGCGATGATGTTCAGGGATATTTTGCAGGAATAACCGATGAAGATCAGACACTGGATGCTCTTGATGAAGGATTTAAAAAGCTTGCAGAAGAATAAACACACAGGAAAACAGGCGGACTTTTAAAAGTCCGCCTGCTATATACGGGGGTAGGAAACATGTCGGACATTTTATACAGAAAACAGAAAAAATATTATTTCCTTCTTGTGCTGCCGGCACTGTGTATTTATACTTTTGCGCTGGCAGGACCGTTAATTTTTGGAACGATCCCGAATTCGTTTTTCAGTTGGAATCTGATCAAAGGAACGCATAACTGGATCGGAATAAAAAACTTTGTCGATTTGGTCCATGATAGAGATTTTATACAATCTATGTTTTTGACGTTTAAACTTGCAGTGGTTACGATTGTTCTGACCAATGTACTGGCTTTTTTTATAGCTCTGGCGTTGAATACACATATTTTCGGTAAGCCAGTGATCCGGGCGTTCTTTTTTATTCCGAATATTATCAGTGGAGTTATGATCGCCCTGGCGTGGACATTTATTTTTCAGAAAGTAACGCCAATAATTGGAGAACTTTTACATTCGGAAGCAGTAAAAGGGTTTAGCTGGTTCGGGAGTTCAACGGCAGCATTTGCGGCGGTATCAGTGGTTACCGTGTGGCAGGGCCTGGGATTTTTGATGATCCTTTACATCACAGGTTTGCAGTCGATTCCTCTTGATGTGATGGAAGCGGCATGCATTGACGGATGTGTGGGACTGAATCGTATTATAAAAATCCAGCTTCCGCTTCTGATGCCAACGATTACGATCAATCTGTTTGTATCTATTGCAAATGCATTTAAAGCATTTGATATTAACTACGCTTTAACCGGCGGCGGACCTTCAAAAACAACACAGACGATCGCCATGAATATTTATGATGACGCATTTGGAACTTTTAATATGGGGTATGGCTGTGCGAAATCGGTGATCCTGTTTTTGATCATAGCAGCAATTTCCTTGATTCAGCTTAATATTACTAGAAAAAGAGAGGTGCAGTCATAATGACATGGAAAAAGAAAATTGCAGGTACCGCAGCAATGTTTATATTAGGCTTTATTTTTATTTTACCGGTATTGTGGATCGTTATGAATTCAATTAAAACAAGTCCGGAAATTGCGGCTGATTTTCTGGCATTACCAAAGTCTTTATATCTTGATAATTTTAAAAATGCCATGGAAAGCATGAATTTTTTAGTTGCATTAAAAAATTCTGTTGTGATTACATTGGGAGCTATGCTGGGAGGGCTGTTCGTATCGTTTGCCGGTGCTTTCGGAATCTCACATCTTCGTGGGAAAATCTCACAGAATCTGTATCTGTATTTTGTTTTCGGACAGATCGTGCCGTTTCATGCAGTTATGATTCCTATTTCTGTACTTGCTACAAATACCAATCTTACCAATTCCCTTGGAGGAATTATCATTCTTGATATTGGATTCTTCTGTGCGTTTGGAATTCTGACATTTACGGGATTTTTGAAAAATGTACCTCGGGAGCTGGAAGAAGCAGCCGCAATAGACGGATGTGGAGTTTTTCGAATTATGACGCAGATCGTATTTCCACTTGTTAAACCAGCAACGGTTACCATTGGTGTATTGTTTTTTATGTGGTCCTGGAATGACTTTCTGCTTCCCAGTATTCTCATTGGAGACAGTGAACTGAGACCGCTGACGGTAAATCTTTTCATGTTCAGAAGTGCTACCAGCACACAGTGGAATCTGTTTATTGCAGGACTTACCTTGTGTATTATTCCCACAATTATCCTTTACATCTGTGCACAAAAATATATTACAAGCGGACTGACAATGGGAGCTGTAAAATAAAGGAGGAATGAAGATGCAGTTATTCAGGATCATTCCGTTGGAAAAAGATCTGTGGGCGATCAATGAAATAGATAAGACGGTTATGTATGTGATAAATGGAACAGAAAGAGCTCTTCTTCTGGATACGGGACTGGGACTTACCGATTTAAAAGAAGAAGTTTTGAAACTTTGTGGAGAAAAATCTCTGATTGTTGTAAATACTCATGCTCATGTGGATCATAATTCAGGAAATTATCAATTTGAAGAAGTATGTGTGGGAAGGTATGACGAACCTTTTTCCCATCAGATCGTAGACCAGGAGCTGAGAGAAATGTCTGAGCTCATGTTCTTTGAAATTCCTGAAAAAGAGGGATTTTCGTTTGAAATGTGGAATCCCGGACCGGCAAGAAAAATCTGTACAGTCAGGGATGGGGATATCTTTGATCTGGGAGATAAAAAACTTAAAGTTCTGGAAGTTCCCAGTCATACCCTGGGGTGTATTGCATTGTTTGAGGAGAAGAAAGGATGGCTTTTTACAGGAGATATCATGCTCACCTGGGAAGTGTGGGGACATTTGAATCCTGGAAAAAGTCCGCTTGCCCCATCTGCTTCTTTGCGTGTATACTATGAAAGCCTTTTAAAATTGAAGAAAATCAGAAAAAAAGTAAGCAGCGTTTTTCCTGCCCACGTCTGCGAAAAAGAAAAAGACTGTTATAAAAAGTATGCGTTATCTCCGGAAATTATAAATATATATTGTGACGGAATTGAGAAAATATTTTCAGGAGAACAGAAAGGTGAACCTTATTTTCATATGGTTGAAAACGGAAGTGTTGTGAAGTTTACAACAGGTGGTATTGTCTATCAGAAAGATAGGATGAATTAAATAGGAAAATATCGGCAAGTTGATTGATTATAGATTCCCTCAAAAAAATCCCCTGTACGGTTTGGCGTTTGTACGTAGATCCGGCACAGGGGATTTTGGTGTTTATAAGATCAGACTTTCTGATATTCTTTCTTTTTCTCAGCCTTAGCTTCGCAGGTAAGCTCAACACCAAGCTTACGGAAGCTGATCACATCCACATCGGAAAGCATTACGGAAGTATGAGCCTGGCATCCACGGAGATTCGGGATCTGTTCCAGGGCAAGGCGTGCGGCATCGCTGGTTGTAGCACTCATGGAAAGGGCGATCAGGATCTCATCAATGTGAAGACGTGGATTTTTGCTTCCAAGATATTTGGTCTTCAGCTGCTGGATCGGATGGATGGCATCAGGGGAGATCACATGGAGATCGTGATCGACACCTGCCAGCTCTTTCAGGGCATTGAGAAGAAGAGCAGCGGATGCGCCGAGAAGATCGGAGGTTTTTCCGCATACGATCTTTCCGTCAGGAAGTTCCATAGCGGCGGCAGGGCCATTGGTTGCTTTTTCTTTTTCGAGGGCAGCCGGAACAACCTTACGGTCAGTGATCTCTGCATGAGCCTGCTGGAGAAGAAGCTCGATCTTACGTACCTCATTCTCTGTGCCGGAGCCGGAAACCAGAGCGTTCATGCTCTTATAATAACGACGGATGATCTCCTGGCGGGAAGCCTCCTGGCATACTTCATCGTCAACGATGCAGTTACCTGCCATGTTGACACCCATATCTGTCGGAGATTTATAAGGGCAGCTGCCCATGATCTTCTCAAACATGGCCTGTACAACAGGGAAAACTTCTACGTCACGGTTGTAGTTGACGGTAGTTTTGCCGTAAGCCTCCAGATGGAACGGGTCGATCATGTTGACATCGTTCAGATCTGCAGTGGCAGCTTCGTAGGCAAGGTTTACCGGATGTTTCAGAGGAAGATTCCAGATCGGGAAGGTCTCGAATTTTGCATAGCCGGCTTTTACCCCACGTTTGTATTCGTGGTAAAGCTGGGAAAGGCAAGTTGCCATCTTTCCGCTTCCTGGTCCCGGTGCTGTGATCACGACCAGAGGTCTGGTAGTCTCGATATAATCATTCTTTCCATAACCCTCGTCACTTACAATAAAGGAAGTGTTGCTTGGATAGCCGGGGATCAGGTAAAGCTTGTAGACACGGATTCCCAGTTTCTCCAGACGTTTTTTGAAGAGATCGGCGCTTTCCTGGCCGGAGTACTGTGTGATGCATACGCTTCCCACATACAGGCCACGGCTTGAAAACTCATCCATAAGACGGAGCACATCTTCGTCATAGGTGATCCCAAGATCGCCACGTATTTTATTCTTGTCAATGTCATTGGCACTGATAACAATAACGATCTCCGCCTGATCAGAAAGCTGCATCAGCATGCGGAGCTTGCTGTCCGG
The DNA here is from genome assembly GCF_003479245.1 of Ruminococcus sp. AF17-12. Taxonomy (NCBI): domain Bacteria; kingdom Bacillati; phylum Bacillota; class Clostridia; order Eubacteriales; family Oscillospiraceae; genus Ruminococcus; species Ruminococcus sp. AF17-12. Next base: position 15,742 of record NZ_QUGY01000003.1, on the reverse strand, counting down.
TTCAAAACCCGGAAGAACACGGGATGCATGGTAGTCGTCAAACAGTTTGCCACCGAATTCAAGATAAAGCTTGTTGCCGAACTGACCGATTCTTTCACGGATGTGTTCTGACTGCATTTTCAGATATTTGTCATTATCAAAACCTATTTTCATTTGTCTGATTTCCTCTCCTCTTTAATTTTCCAATTCACTGGGAACAGTATACTACAACTTTACGTTCACTGGCAATATCCAGTGTGGTGTTTTTTCGATGGTATTTTTGTAATCTCGCAGTTGATTTATATGGTTTTTCTCTTTATAATAAAGAAATGACAAGAGGAGGAAAAAAATGAATAATCAACTGAATAATGATCAGGACGGGAAGCGACCTGACAACAAAGATCCCAGGCAGGGATCAGGTAAGAATCATCAGTCGATTCTGGCTTTTCTGATATGCCTCCTGGTCACACTGGTGTGCTTCGCGTTGTTTACCAATATGCTGAAGGATAACAGCAGTGAGATCTCCTATGATAAATTTATCGATATGGTGGATAAGGACCAGGTTAAGGAAGTAACGATCCAGTCCAGTACATTGACGATCGTACCCAAGAAAAAGAATTCCAAGTACGAGGATATGAGCTATTACACCACGAAGACCGAAGACAGTACAGCACTTACCAAGAGACTGGAAGGAAAGGGAATCAAGTTTGAGACCGATCCGCCGGATGTTTTTGGTGAATTTGTTGCAATGATCCTGAGCGTGGTTCTGCCGACACTGCTTCTGTTCGGACTTCTGATGTTCTCCATGCGCCGCATGAACAAAGGCGGCGGGATCATGGGCATGGGCGTAGGCAAGAGCAAAGCCAAGGCATATGTGCAGCAGGAAACGGGCGTTTCCTTTAAGGATGTGGCAGGTCAGGATGAAGCCAAGGAATCTCTCCAGGAAGTTGTGGATTTTCTTCACAACCCCGGAAAATACACAGCCATCGGAGCCAAGCTGCCTAAGGGCGCACTTCTTGTAGGCCCTCCGGGAACCGGTAAGACATTACTTGCCAAGGCAGTTGCAGGTGAAGCGCAGGTACCGTTCTTCTCTCTTTCCGGCTCGGAATTTGTGGAGATGTTTGTGGGCGTGGGTGCCTCACGTGTCCGTGACCTTTTCGAGGAAGCCAAGAAGAATGCTCCGTGTATCGTATTTATCGATGAGATCGATGCCATTGGTAAAAGCCGTGATTCCCGCTATGGCGGCGGAAATGATGAGCGTGAGCAGACATTGAACCAGCTGCTTGCGGAGATGGATGGCTTTGATACATCCAAGGGACTTCTGATCCTTGCTGCGACAAACAGACCGGAGGTTCTTGATCCGGCTCTTCTCCGTCCGGGACGTTTTGACAGACGTGTGATCGTTGACAGACCGGATCTTAAAGGAAGGGTGGATATCCTGAAGGTACATGCCAAGAACGTACTTCTGGATGACACCGTTGATTTTGAAGCTATTGCACTTGCAACTTCCGGTGCGGTAGGCTCTGATCTTGCCAATATGATCAATGAGGCTGCGATCCTTGCAGTCAAGAAGGGACGTAAAGCTGTATCACAGAAGGACCTGGAAGAATCCGTAGAAGTAGTTCTGGTGGGAAAAGAGAAGAAGGACCGTATCTTAAGCAAACAGGAACGCCGGATCGTATCCTACCATGAAGTCGGACACGCACTGGTAAATGCACTCCAGAAGGATGCGGAGCCTGTACAGAAGATCACCATCGTACCCCGTACCATGGGAGCACTGGGTTACGTTATGCAGGTACCTGAGGAAGAAAAATATCTCAACACCAAGAAAGAACTGGAAGCTATGCTGGTAGGCTATCTTGGCGGACGTGCTGCAGAGGAGATCGTTTTTGACACAGTTACTACAGGTGCTGCCAATGATATTGAGCAGGCTACCAAGGTGGCCAGAGCCATGATCACACAGTATGGTATGTCTGAGAAGTTCGGACTGATGGGACTTGCTACACAGGAGAATCAGTATCTCAGCGGAAGAGCAGTTTTAAACTGTGGTGATGATACCGCAACAGAGATCGATCATGAGGTGATGAAGCTTCTCCACCATTCCTATGAGGAAGCCAAGAGGATTCTTGGAAGTCACAGAACAGAGATGGATAAGATCGCGGAATATCTGATCCGCAAGGAAACCATTACAGGTAAAGAGTTCATGAAGATCCTCCGTGCAGTTCAGCAGGGCCTGGATATCCCGGAGAATCTGGATGATCTGGTACTTTCCGAGGATGAAAAAGAAGTGTCCAATAAACAGGATATTGAAATGATCGCGGAAAATAACGAGGCTGCAAAAAGTACAGAATCGGTTCAGTTCAGATCGGAGATATCCGGACAGGAACTGACAGAGGATATGCAGGCACCGGAGAAAACAGAAGAATCTGCTCAGACAACAGATAGCGATCATGCAGAAACAGAAGAAAAGCCGGGATCACAGGCATAAAACAGATCATAAGAAAACCGGGAGAAATCCCGGTTTTCTTATTACTGTAATAGTAAAACAGGAGAATAAAGTATGTTCATAATCGAGGAAGAATTAAAGAAGCTTCCGGCAAAACCGGGAGTTTATATCATGCATGGCGAGAAAGACGAGATCATCTATGTGGGAAAAGCCATAAGCCTTAAGAATCGTGTGCGCCAGTATTTCCAGAGCAGTCGTAATAAAGGTGCCAAGATTGAACGGATGGTTACACATATTACCAGATTTGAGTACATTATTACGGATTCGGAGCTGGAAGCCCTTGTGCTGGAGTGCAATCTTATCAAGGAACATCGTCCGAAATATAATACCATGCTCAAAGATGACAAGAGCTATCCGTTTATTAAGGTGACAGTTCATGAGCCATACCCGAGAGTGCTTTTTGCCAGGAGAATGAAAAAGGACAAGGCAAGATATTTTGGCCCCTATACAAGCGGCGGAGCAGTAAAGGACGTGATCGAACTGGTGCGAAAGCTGTATCAGGTGCGCTCCTGCAACCGCAGTCTTCCGAGAGATACTGGAAAGGACCGGCCCTGTCTGTACTATCATATGAAACAGTGCAAGGCACCCTGCCAGGGATATGTCAGCCAGGAAGAATACCGGAAGAATATCAATAAGGTGATCAAATTTCTGAATGGAGATTTTCAGGACGCCATTAGTGAGCTGATGGAAAAAATGCAGAAAGCTTCGGAGGAAATGCGCTACGAAGATGCTATGGAATACCGGGACCTGATCAGCAGTATCCGGAAGATCGGGGAACGGCAGAAGATTACCGGCTACGGGCAGGAAGACAGGGACATCATTGCAGTAGCCATGGATGACAGTGAAGACCTCAGGGATCAGGATGCAGTTGTCCAGGTGTTTTTTATCCGGGATGGCAGGCTGATCGGCAGAGATCATTTTTATCTCCGTGTGGCAAAAGGTGATACAAAGGCGCAGGTCCTTTCCAGCTTTCTGAAACAGTTTTATGCGGGAACGCCATTTATCCCATCTGAGATCATGCTGCAGAGTGAGATCGAAGATGCAGATATCATAGAGGAGTGGCTGTCAGGAAGGAGAAAGCAGAAGGTACACATCCGGGTCCCGAAGAAGGGAACCAAGGAAAAACTGGTAGAACTTGCCCTGGAAAATGCCCGTATGGTACTTGCCAAGGACAGAGAACGGATCAGGCGGGAGGAAGGACGAACCATCGGAGCTGTTCACGAGGTGGAAGAATGGCTGGGCTTGAAAAATGTGGTGCGCATGGAAGCCTATGATATTTCCAATATCAGTGGCTTTGAGTCTGTGGGATCCATGGTGGTTTATGAAAAAGGCCGTCCCAAACGCAGTGATTACCGTAAGTTCAAGATCAAATGGGTACAGGGACCCAACGATTATGCCAGCATGGAAGAGGTTTTGACCCGAAGGTTCACTCATGAGAGTAACGGAGAATTTGACAGCTTTGCAAGGCTTCCGGATCTGATCCTGATGGATGGTGGAAGAGGGCAGGTAAATATCGCTCTGAAGGTGCTGAATGAGCTTGGGATAAGCATCCCGGTCTGCGGTATGGTCAAGGACGATCATCATCGGACGAGAGGCCTGTATTTCAACAATGTGGAGATCCCCATTGACACATCCGGCGAAGGCTTCCGCCTGATTACCAGGATCCAGGATGAAGCCCATCGGTTTGCCATTGAATACCATCGTTCCCTCAGGAGCAGGGAACAGGTCCATTCTATCCTGGATGATATCCCGGGGATCGGTGATACCAGGAGGAAAGCCCTTCTGCGTAAATTTAAATCTGTGGAAAATATCCGGGATGCATCGGAGGAAGAACTGGCACAGACAGAGAGCATGAATGCCAGAAGCGCCCGTCAGGTCTATGAATTTTTTCATAAATCCTGATGCTGCATTGCAGTTTCAGCAGTGATTGTGTATAATTGAAGATAAGGTGTCTCACGCCCCGGTAAAACGGCAGTGAGAATGCAAACTTTCAGCGAAAAGGAGACAAAAGTATGAAGGGTGTACAGTTGACAAAGATGGTACAGGAACTGGAGCTTAATAATCTGACTCCGGAGATCGACCTGTCAGGCATCGTGATCAAGACTGCGGAGATCAACAGACCTGCGCTTCAGCTTACCGGATATCTGGAGCATTTTGCCAATGAACGAGTTCAGATCATCGGATATGTAGAGTATACGTATCTGATGCAGCTTAATGAGGAGGAGAGACGTTTTAAATATGAACGTTTCATTTCCAGCAAGATCCCATGTGTTATTTTCAGTACCATGACTCGTCCGTCTCAGGACATGATCGATCTGGCTGTTAAATATAATGTTCCGACATTCGTGACAGAAAGAACAACATCCAGCTTCATGGCAGAGATCATCCGTTGGCTGGGCGTGCAGCTTGCACCATGTATTTCTATTCATGGTGTGCTGGTTGATGTTTACGGCGAGGGAATCCTGATCACAGGTGAGAGCGGTATCGGTAAGAGTGAGGCAGCCCTGGAGCTGATCAAGAGAGGTCATCGTCTTGTCAGTGATGATGTTGTTGAGATCCGTAAGGTCAGTGACGTAACACTGGTGGGATCTGCGCCGGATATCACACGTCACTTTATCGAACTTCGTGGTATCGGTATCATCGATGTAAAAACACTGTTCGGTGTTGAGAGCGTTAAGGATACCCAGTCCATCGATCTTGTGATCAAGCTTGAGGAGTGGGACAGAGACAAGGAATACGATCGTCTTGGACTGCATGAGGAGTATACAGAGTACCTTGGAAATAAGGTAGTATGCCATTCTCTTCCGATCCGTCCGGGCCGTAACTTGGCGATCATCGTTGAGGCAGCGGCTGTCAACCACAGACAGAAGAAGATGGGATACAATGCGGCAGAGGCTCTGTACAAGCGTGTACAGGCAAATCTTGCGAAAAAAAGAGAAAATCCGGATGACGAAGAATAAGAGAGGGTAAGAAATGAGAACATATTGTTTTGGAATCGATGTAGGTGGAACAACTGTAAAATGCGGACTTTTCCGCACGGATGGTACTCTTGTTGAGAAATGGGAGATTCCAACCCGTAAAGAAAACAAGGGAGATCAGATCCTTCCTGATGTGGCAGCAGCAGTAAATGCCAAGATGGAAGAAAAGGGTATCTCCAAAGAGGAGGTGGAAGGCGTCGGGATCGGTGTTCCGGGACCGGTAAACTCCAAAGGCGAAGTATCACGTGCAGTAAATCTCTTCTGGGGATATAAGAACGTTGTGGGAGAGATGGAAGAACTTACAGGTCTTCATGCGGAAGCCGGAAATGACGCCAATGTAGCGGCATTGGGAGAGGCATGGAAGGGTGCTGCAGCAGGCTCCTCCGATGTGATCATGGTCACACTTGGAACAGGTGTAGGCGGTGGTATCATTGTTGATGGAAAGATCGTGACCGGACATCACGGAGCTGGCGGTGAGATCGGACATGCCAATGTGGATCATCATGAAACAGAATCCTGCAACTGCGGAAACAGGGGCTGTCTGGAACAGTATGCTTCTGCGACCGGAATTGTCCGCATGGCAAAAAAAGAGCTTGCAGCTTCCAGTGAGAACAGTGTTCTCAGAGATGCCGGAGAGATTTCAGCAAAAGCAGTTCTGGACGCATTTAAGGAGAATGATCCGGTAGCTGTAGCAACCATGGAAAAGGTCGGAGAGCAGCTGGGTGGTGCTCTTGCCATTATTTGCTGTGTGACAGATCCGGAGACCATTGTTATCGGCGGAGGAGTTTCCAAGGCCGGACAGCCGCTTATTGACTGTATTCGGAAATATTACAGAGAGTATGCTTTTGAATCTTGCAAGGATACTTCTATCGTGATCGCGACACTTGGCAATGATGCAGGAATCTACGGTGCAGCCAAGATGGTACTTTAACCGAACTAGGGAAGTTCCCTGCTTCAATTGCGAAAAGTAATAAGCGGTGGGTGGGACTTGCCTGAACTGATAAACTGCGAGACAGTAAGAAGTTATTAAAAGTAAAAAAAGTGGTTTCCATATTTCAGGAAACCACTTTTTTTATATGTTGTTTATGAAAGATACCTATAATGGAGATCATTCATAATATTCTACCGGATCTTCGCCGGTGTCATCGCTGCCGTCATCGCCACCGGTATCATTGCTGTTATCATAGCTGCCGTCATCACCACCGGTGTTGTCGTCTGTTCCGGAATTGTCAGTATCATCACCGGTATTATCGGAACCGTCATCGGAATTGTCAGTATTGTCAGTGTCGGTGCTGTCAGTACTGTCCGGAGCTGCGCTTGGAATCGCTTCAGCTGCTGCATCGGTATCGGCGTCCGTATCTTCGTTATTATAATAGTCCTCTTCATCGTAATCGCTGCTGCCGTAGAAATGCTGATCACAGTATTCGGTGGGAAGACTGGAGATATCAAAATACTCTGTGATAGTCGGGCATCCGGATCTGGGAAGAAGACCGGTTTCTACGCAGACACTGGCTTTTTCCACACTGGAAGGCATATCGAAATCTCTGTCCTCCAGGCCCTCGTGGATACGGGTCATAACCTTTTTCCAGAGGTTTTTGTGGAAGTTACGGGCATCTTCCGGAATTTTTTCGTTGTTGTCATAGCCGGACCATACTGCACAGGTGTAGTACGGTGTGTAGCCTACGAACCACAGGTCATTGTAGTCCTCTGTAGTACCTGTTTTTCCGGCTACAGTCATATTGTCCAGCTGGCAGGCGGTACCGGTACCTTTTTTTACAACATCTTCCATGGCGCTTGTAAGAAGATAAGCGGTACTGTCTTTGATCACAGATCTGGAAACGGAGGAGTTCTCGATCAGAACATTTCCGTCATGATCAAGGATCTGTGTATAATAGATCGGTTTGATATAGTTCCCGCCATTAGCAATGGCTGCATATGCAGCACAAAGTTCCACGTTCTTGACACCTTTGGTGATACCGCCAAGAGCAGTAGCCAGGTTGGCGTCACTCCAGATATTTCCGTTGGCATCTTTATCTGCTTCAGTTCCGTGAGCTAGTGTGGTGAAACCGAAATCATCCAGATATTTAAGGCCGAGAGCCGGGGTAACCTGCTCCAGGCATTTAACAGCTACAACGTTGATGGAATTCTGGATCGCTTTGCGGATGGTGGTCTCGCCGCCGTAGCTTCTTGAGGCGTTGTTGACAGGAGATCCGTCCGGGTATTCGTAAGGCTCATCCATAAAGGTTGTAGCAAGTGTATCGCCTTTTTCGTTCAACGCAGGTGCATAGGTGGAAACGATCTTAAAGGTAGAACCAGGCTGTCTGGTCGTATCAGTGGCACGGTTCAGGGTCAGGCTGGCTGTTTTTTCGCCACGGCCTCCGATCAGGGCTTTTACGTAACCGGTATGCTGGTCAATGACAGTCATGGAAGACTGTGGCTGTGGCGCAAAGTTTACACGCTCAGATACTACGGTGCTTCCGTCTGCCAGGATGTTAGCCTTGTATTGATCCACATACTGCTGACCTTCTTCAGGAGAATCAAAGAGAAGATCAAATTCCGGATCCTGATCACGGAAATACAGCTGCAGCATTTCTTTGCTGTAGTTTGTCTGTTTTCCATCCGGGCTTTGTACAGTCAGTGCATAATCCAGTTCATACTGAACATTGGCCGGATAGTTATCAGGGTTTGCATATTCCTCATCAAGGATCTGCTGCATGTTGGAATCCAGGGTTGTCATGATCTTCAGACCACCGCTGTAAAGAAGATTGGTAGCCTGTGTCTTGGTATATCCTTTAATGTTCATCAGGTCGCTGATGACCTGATTGGTAACCTCATCTTCGAAATACGTGTAAACAGTACTTTCTTCTTCGGTGTTCTCAAGCTGTGCGGCCTGGATACGGGAATAAACGTCATCATTCAGTGCTGCATTATATTCATCCTGTGAGATGTAATTCTGATCCAGCATGTGATCCAGGACTTCCTTACGTCTCTTGGAGTTTGCTTTTGGATTGGTGATCGGATTGAATTTGGTAGGGTTCTGTGTGATGCCGGCAAGGGTGGCACATTCAGAAAGATTCAGATCCCATACGTCTTTGTTAAAGTATTTTTTGGAAGCGGCCTGTACACCGTAGGAACCTGCACCCAGGTTAATGGTATTCAGGTAATTCTCAAGAATTACATTTTTGTCATATTTTTTTTCAATCTGTACAGCAAGGTACTGCTCCTGGAACTTACGTGTGAAACGTTCCAGCTGTGTGGATTCGTTGGTCCAGTCAGTGAAAACATTATTCTTCAGAAGCTGCTGTGTGATGGTACTGGCACCCTCGGAAAAGTTACCGGTGGTGATCGCCTTCATTCCGGCACGTGCGATACCGCGGACATCAATACCGTTATGTTCATAAAAACGCTCATCCTCAATGGCTACCACTGCATGCTGCAGACTGACCGGGATCTGGTCCAGGGAGACCGGAAGACGGTTGGATGTAGGGGCTGAAAGCTGTCGGATCTGTGTTCCCTGGTCATCATACAGGAAGGTTGCATATCCGAGAGGTGAAATATCCACATCGTTGACGTCAGGTGCTCCGGCGATCACGCCCCGGAAGGAGCCGATACCAAGGCAGACAACCATGACGCAGACTGCGATCAGAGCTGTAAATAAAACCCGGATAAACGAAACATGTGCTCTTTTTTCCAGCATGGAAGTACGGGAGATCAGAGCATTCCGCTTCTTGGAAGTGGATCTTTTTCCGTAGTTCATAATATTCCTCCTTTATAATCCGTTTCATTATAACAAATATGAGATGCCAAATAAAGCCTTAAAAAAAATTTCACAATTCATGATATCTTATACATTGTGCAATGAAGATAATTATTATACAATAAAGAAAACTCTGCCTGAAACAGAGGGTTGGATATAGATAACGGAGGCGTAAACCATGCTGGAACATTATAAAACCATATACGAAGGCGGCGAAGGCGAACTTGTGGAAAAAAAATCCCGTTTCATCGCAACCGTCCGTCCTGTGGAAACAGAAGAAGAGGCCCTTGCCTTTATCGAAGAAATGAAAAAAAAATACTGGGATGCACGTCATAACTGCTATGTATATTCCGTAGGGATGAACCGGGAAGCCACCCGCTGCAGTGATGACGGAGAACCATCCGGAACAGCCGGAAGGCCTATGCTGGATGTGCTTCTGGGAGCCGGGATCTATAATGCGGCCATTGTGGTGACCAGATATTTTGGAGGTGTCCTTCTTGGGACAGGAGGGCTTGTGCGGGCATATTCCGGTGCAGTCCAGGCTGGACTGGCGGCAAGTACCGTCATTGAGAAGCATCATGGAATCTCTCTTCAGGTGACGACGGATTATACAGGGATCGGAAAGATCCAGTATATCGCAGGAGAAAGAAGTTTGCCGATCCTGGATTCCGAATATACCGACAAGGTTGTCCTGAAGCTTCTTGTGCCGGATGATCAGGTCGAAGAGGTGAAGAAGGCGATCACAGAAGGAACAAACGGAAGAGCCGGACTTGAGAAGGATGCAGAACTGTATTTTGCGAAAGTAAACGGAGAAGTGAAGACCTTCGAAAAGTAAAAGAAAAGAGAATGTCAGTATAAAAATACCCCGGGAAGAGGGCAGATGATCTGTGTTACAGTCTGCTCTTCGCGGGGCTTTTTTATTTCAGAAAATTATTCCTGTTAGCATTTCTCCGGTTCCGGATAATCCACACCAAAGGTATCAACAGTCATGGAGCTGATCTTCTGCTCGTCAAGAGGACGGTCACTGTAGTCCGTGTCTGTCTCTGCGATAGCATTTACAACATCCATGCCCTCAATGATCTGACCGAATGCAGCATAGCTTCCGTCAAGATGCGGAGCAGCCTTGTGCATGATAAAGAACTGGCTTCCGGCAGAGTTCGGATTCATGGCTCTTGCCATGGAGAGAACACCTGGTGTATGCTTCAGGTCGTTTTTGAAACGGTTCTGGGAGAACTCACCCTTGATGCTGTATCCCGGGCCACCCATACCGGTTCCGTCCGGGCATCCGCCCTGGATCATAAAGCCGTTGATGACACGGTGGAAGATCAGGCCGTCATAAAAGCCTTTTTTTACAAGGCTGATGAAGTTATTTACTGTGTTCGGGGCAACTTCCGGATATAATTCCGCTTTCATTACATCGCCATTATCCATTGTGATGGTAACGATAGGATTTGCCATAGTTTTCGCACTCCTTTTCAAAAAGTATTGTATTTCGCTGTTCGCTCTATTATAATATGCAAAGAATAATTGTGCAAGAAAAAGGTGGAAAATATGGTCATAGAAACGCATGATCCTGAGGAAACATTCGAGGTCGGAAGGACGATCGGAATGAATGCGAAGCCGGGACAGATCTACACACTGACAGGCGATCTGGGAGTTGGAAAAACCGTGTTCACACAGGGAGTGGCAGCAGGTCTTGGAATTACAGAACCTGTAAACAGCCCTACGTTTACCATTATCCAGGAATATGAAGACGGACGTCTGCCATTTTATCATTTTGATGTATATCGTATCGGGGATCTGGAAGAAATGGAAGAGATCGGATACGATGATTATTTTTTCGGGCAGGGAATCTGTCTGATCGAATGGGCGGAACTCATTGAGGAGATCCTGCCGGAAAAAAGGATTGAAGTTACCATTGAAAAAGATCTTGAGAAGGGCTTTGAATACAGAAAGATCACCATTGAGGAGAGAGGAGAAAAGACAGAATGAGAGTTTTGGCACTGGACAGTTCCGGAATCGTGGCATCCGTAGCCGTTGTGGAGGACGATATACTGGTAGCGGAATATACAGTTAATTATAAGAAAACACATTCCCAGACTCTTCTTCCCATGCTGGATGAGATCGTGAAGATGACAGAGCTGGATCTGAAGACGATTGACGCTATTGCGGTAGCCAAGGGACCGGGCTCTTTTACCGGACTCCGTATTGGCTCTGCCACAGCCAAGGGACTTGGACTTGCCCTTGACAAACCCCTGGTCGGGATTCCGACTGTGGAGGCACTGGCCTATAATCTCTATGATGTAAACGGACTGATCTGTCCGATCATGGATGCCAGAAGAAAGCAGGTTTATACGGGAATCTATCGTTACGAGGATCACAGGCTCATGACGGTAAAGGATCAGATGGCAGTGGGAATTGAGGAGTTTCTTTCCATGCTGAATGAGATGGGAGAAGCCGTAACATTCCTCGGAGACGGAGTCCCGGTATTTAAAGATATCATCGCAGATAAGCTTACTGTACCGTTTTCTTTTGCACCGGCCCATCTTTCCAGACAGAGAGCAGGTGCTGTAGGTGCACTTGGTGTCCTTTATTATAAAGAAGGCAGAACCGAGACAGCGGCTGAGCACAAACCGGATTATCTCCGTGTTTCACAGGCTGAGCGGGAGCGTGCCCAGAAACTGAAAAAAGGATCAGAAGGGGAAAACGCATGATCTTAAGAGAAATGCTTGTGGATGATCTGGATCAGGTTATGGAGATCGAAGAGGAACTTTTTTCAGTCCCCTGGACAAAAGAGGGATTTCTGACATTTCTTATGAAAGAGAACGGGATGTTTCTTGTTGTGGAAGAAAAGGGCCGGATCCTGGGATATTGTGGTCTTCTTACGGTGCTGGATGAGGGGGATGTGACCAATGTGGCTGTCCGCAGAGACCGTCAGAGAGAGGGAATCGGAAATTTCCTTATGGAAAGTATGATCCGTCTGGCAGAAGAGCGTGGGATCACCATGATTCATCTGGAGGTCCGGGCAGGAAATGAGACTGCGATCCGGCTTTATGAACGTCAGGGATTTGTGCGAGATGGCCTGCGAAAGGGATACTATACAGATCCCACAGAGGATGCTGTTCTTATGACACGCACCACAGTTTCTGAATAGGCTTACCCGGGAGAGGTACTTGTCTGTACGGGATAAGTATGCTAAACTTTGCCACAGAACAGGAAAAGAGGAAAAATATGTTAGATGTTTGTTTACTTGGCTGCGGAGGAATGATGCCGCTGCCACGCAGATGGCTTACCGCACTGATGACCCGTTATAACGGCAGCAGTCTGATGATCGATTGCGGGGAAGGCACTCAGGTGGCCATTAAAGAAAAGGGCTGGAGCTTCAAGCCTATTGATGTGATCTGTTTTACCCATTATCATGGGGATCATATCAGCGGACTTCCGGGACTCCTTTTGACTATGGGAAATGCAGACCGCACAGAACCGCTGACTCTGGTAGGCCCAAGAGGACTGGAACGTGTGGTAAGCGCACTTCGTGTGATCGCACCGGAGCTGCCCTTTGAAATTAAATTTATCGAGATCACGAAACCGGAGGAAGTTCTGGAACTGAATGGGTACCGGATCACTGCATTTCGGGTGAACCATAATGTTACCTGCTATGGCTATACCCTTGAGATCCTGCGCCAGGGAAAATTTTCTCCTGATAGTGCCAGAGAGCATGAGATCCCGCTGAAATTCTGGAATCCGCTGCAGAAGGGACAGACTGTGGAGGATGAAGGAAGGATCTACACACCGGATATGGTGCTTGGTCCGCCAAGAAAAGGGATCAAGCTTACCTATACCACAGATACCAGACCGACAGAGTCTATTTTACGTAATGCAAAAGGTTCCGATCTTTTTATCTGTGAGGGAATGTACGGTGAAGATGACAAGATCGAAAAGGCAAAAGGCTACAAACACATGACGTTTCGTGAAGCGGCCACTCTTGCCCGTGATGCGGAAGTGGGGGAAATGTGGCTGACCCATTACAGCCCTTCTCTGGTACGTCCGGATGATTACATGGATACAGTACGTGAGATCTTTCCGAAGGCATGGCCGGGAAAAGACGGGAAGAGTGTGGAACTGAATTTTGAAGAGGATTGAAAAAATGAAAGATACATTAATTCTTGGTATTGAGAGCTCCTGTGATGAAACGGCAGCTTCCGTTGTAAAAAATGGAAGGACTGTCTTATCAAACGTGATTTCCTCACAGATCGAGATCCATAAACTGTACGGAGGTGTTGTACCGGAGATCGCCTCCAGAAATCATATAGAAAGGATCAACCAGGTCATCCAGGAAGCGCTGGACGAGGCAAATGTCACTCTGGATGATATTGATGCTATCGGTGTAACCTATGGACCGGGGCTTGTCGGTGCACTTCTTGTAGGTGTGGCAGAAGCCAAGGCTATTGCCTATGCAAGAAACCTGCCACTGGTAGGCGTGCATCATATAGAAGGCCATGTTTCTGCCAATTATATTGAGCATCCGGATCTGGAACCGCCGTTTCTCTGTGCCATTGTATCCGGTGGACACACCCATCTTGTTATTGTGAAGGACTACGGCCAGTTTGAGATCCTGGGCCGAACCAGAGACGATGCGGCAGGTGAGGCATTTGATAAGGTTGCACGTGCCATTGGGCTGGGATATCCGGGAGGACCGAAGATCGATAAGCTGGCAAAGGAAGGAAATCCGGACGCTATCGAGTTTCCACGTGCAAAAATCGGCGAAAATCCATATGATTTCAGCTTCAGCGGCGTGAAGTCCGCAGTTCTTAATTATTTAAACGGGGCAAAAATGAAAGGTGAGGAAGTAAACCGTGCAGATATCGCGGCATCCTTCCAGAAGGCGGTTGTTGACGTACTGGTAGAGCATACCATGCAGGCAGCAGCTGATTTTGGCATGAAAAAGGTTGCCATTGCAGGAGGTGTTGCTTCCAACGGAGCACTTCGCACTGCTATGGAAAAAGCATGTACAGAACGTGGATACAAATTTTACCGTCCGTCACCGATCTTCTGTACGGATAACGCAGCGATGATCGGTGTGGCAGCTTACTATGAATATATCAGGGGAACACGCCACAGCTGGGATCTGAATGCGGTTCCGAACCTGAAGCTTGGCGAAAGATAAAAGAATCCGGGGTAATTGATCATGGGAGAGTGCAGAAATACAGCTATTGTCCTGGCAGCAGGCCAGGGAAAGAGAATGCACAGCAAAATACAGAAGCAGTTTATGGAGCTTGACGGGATGCCGGTGCTCTGTTATTCTCTGCGCTGTTTTCAGGAAAGTCCGCTGATTAGGGATGTGATCCTGGTAACAGGGGAGGAATATGTTTTCTGGTGCAAAGAAGAAATCGTGGAAAAATATGGTTTTACAAAGGTTTCTGCTGTAGTATCCGGCGGAAAAGAACGGTACGATTCTGTTTATGAAGGACTTCGTGCGTGTAAAGATACAGAGTATGTGCTGATCCATGACGGTGCCAGACCATTTATTGATCATGGGATCATTGAAAGAGGACTTATGGCAGCAGCACAGACAGGTGCCAGTGTTACAGGCATGCCTTCCAAGGATACAGTTAAGATCGCAGATGAGGATGGGAATGTCAGTGAAACTCCGGATCGCAGCAGTGTATGGATCGTCCAGACTCCGCAGATCTTTCAGTACCCGCTGATCTATGGCGCATATACCAGCATTCGGCAGAAGGAAATGACCGGAATTACAGATGATGCCATGGTTGCAGAACATGAGACCGGGGTGAAGATCCGCTTTTCAGAAGGTTCTTATCGCAATATCAAGATCACAACACCGGAAGATCTGGTGGTTGCGGAGGCATTTTTGAAGGAAAACAGAGAGTAGAATAGAGAGCAGAACAGGGTGAAAATCCCGGTAAATATGGACATATAGCAGAAATTGAAGCTATATGTCCAATTTTTTGAAAAAAATATCAAATTTGTTATTGACAGGGGAGATATTTGATGATAGAATACAACATGCGCTGACAAAACAGCACAAAAAATGTTGAAAAACATTATATGGAGAGATATCGAAGTGGTCATAACGAGGCGGTCTTGAAAACCGTTTGTCCGCAAGGGCGCGTGGGTTCGAATCCCACTCTCTCCGTTTGTCAAATACAGAATAAAAACTTTTTAAAAAAGTAAAAAAAAGTACTTGACAACATAAAAGATACGAGATATAATATCATCTGTCGCTGAGAACGGCAGAGATAAATATCGGAACTACTTAGTAAGTAGGGCAATTTGGAGAAGTACCCAAGCTGGCCGAAGGGGCTCCCCTGGAAAGGGAGTAGGTCGTTAACGCGGCGCGAGGGTTCAAATCCCTCCTTCTCCGCTTTGATTTTTCTGAAGACTAAATGCTTCAAAAAAATTAAAAAAGTTCTTGACAAGCAGTTGAGAATGAGATAAAATGAACGAGCTGTCTGAGAGACAGACACAACAAACCTTGATAACTAAACAGTGAAACACATA
>NZ_QUGY01000029.1:0-6488 GCF_003479245.1 Ruminococcus sp. AF17-12 | reverse complement strand
TCGAGTTAGCCAGCTTTGCACAGAACAGGGGCAGCATACAAATCAAAAGGTAGTCCACCATGTTCAGTGTCCCTGCGACCCAGGGTGCATAGGCCAGCAAGATAACCAGCGGGCAAGACAGCCAACTCAAAATACCAAAGACCGCACCAATAGGAAGCACTTTTGATTCGTACACAAAGCTGATCCGGGAAAACTCCCGCATGGCGTTGATAACAGTTTTGTTCTTCATACCGCCTACACCATAAGCTCGGAAAGTCTGAATACCAGAAACATACTCAACAATGCTGCTGACGTTCTCCGCACAAATATCGTTCTTTTCTTTTCCATATTTCCGTACCATGCGGAAAGAAAGCCATAGGCCGGGGATTAAAAGAAGATCGGCTATCAGCAGGATAATTCCTGCCGGAACATAGAGCGTCATAACAAAGACAATCAACATCAATGACAGGGCAAAATTCTTTGCGAAATCTCCGACTTTATGGGTCAGGATTTTTTCGTAGTTGTTTACGTCGCTTGTAATGGTGTTGATATAATCGCCGGTCTGCCCCTGCGTAAAGCGGGACAGTGGGATGCGCTTCAAATGGTCACCCATAAAAAGCCGAATATTCTTACTGACCTCCGCACCGCCAATCTGCGCTTTGGTATAACCGTAGCTGTAAATCAGGATACGGAGAAGAAAAACCACTGCAATAATACCGGTCAGAGCCAGAACGCGGTTCATGTCAAATTGACCCGACCACAAAAACTGCATAACAGAGTAAAGCAGCATAAATAGGCTGCCGGAGAGAAGTCCTTCCAGAACAGTACCGCCAACACCAATATAGAAATTGTGATTCTTTTTTAATACATCGTGCTCATTCATACTGCTCGCCTCCCTCCAACTGATAAGTGATATTCCGGGCTGTTTCGTAGTCATCCCACGCTTTTCGATAGTAGGCGTTGGTCTTCCGAACTTCCTCATGGGTGCCAACATTGGTAATTGTATGGTTTTCCACTACAGCCACCCGGTTGCACATTTTCAAAGCACTCAAACGGTGTGCTACTACAATGACTGTTTTGCCTTTGCATAGATTTTGAATAGCTTTATCAATCTCCATCTGATTTTCCGGGTCAGAGGCACTTGTGGCCTCGTCCAAAATCAAGATAGGTGCATTTTTCAGAATTGCGCGGGCAATCGCGATCCGCTGTTTTTCTCCGCCAGAAAAGCGGGAGCCGAAACTGCCCACTTTTGTGTCATATCCATCCGGCAGGGACATGATAAAGTCATCAATCTGTGCCTCTTTTGCGGCAGCCCGCACTTCTTCCAGAGTAGCGTTACTACCCATACGGATATTTTCCAGCACGCTGTCACGGGTGAGGAAGGTCTTTTGAAATACGATAGCTATATTTTTCAGAATGGTATCGTAGTCAAGCTCCTTGACATTTTTGCCGCCAATCAGCACTTCTCCTTCCTGCACATCGTAGAACCGGGAAATCAGTTCAATCACAGTGCTTTTACCGGCACCAGATCGGCCCACAAGAGCCATGCGCTCACCATCATTGATTTTGAGGTTGACACCATGCAGTACATCGGTTTTGCCGTCATAAGAAAATCGGACATTCTGAAGTTCAATATCATGTTTTTGGGGGAAGTCTGTTCCACCCTCATAAATCGGAATATTCAGTATCTCTTTGGTCTTGGTAATAGCGTTCAGTACATTTGCAAAGTTTGTACCCAATTCCTGTAAAGGCCGAATTTCCGTCAGATACATAGAACCGACATAAACAAACAGCAGAAGCGCACTGGCTGTCAGTGAACCTTTCAGGAAAAACATCCCGCCTATCGGAACCATCAGCAGCATTCCACATTCAATGATAACGACAAACGCTGCATACGGAGGCCCCATACGTCGGGAAGTCTCATTCCACATGGCATTTTCCTCATGGATTGCGCCGGAAAATTTCTGGAAGGACTTGCTCCCCATGTTATAGGCTTTAATCAATTTCATTCCGCCGATATATTCGATCATAACAGAATTTAGTGTGGTAATGGATTGGTTGGCCCGTTCCATCAAATCATCGGTATTGCGGAACATCGCCCCCATTACAACTACAGCCAGAACCAGCGGAACAAGAGAAATCAACGCCAGTGGAACATTAACGGTCATCAAATAAATAAAGATGACCACCGGCCCAACCAGATAGCACACAAGGTCAGGAAGATTATGCGCCAGAAATAGTTCCAGTTTTTCAATATCTTCATTCAGAACCGTTTTAATATCCCCTGTGCACCGTTCATTTAGGGCACCCAAAGGCGCTCTGGCCATGTGTTCCGCCACCATACAGCGCACTTTGAACAGTGCACCATACGCCCCTTTATGGGCAGCCACGCCGGAACATCCGAACAGTACAAAACGCAGGGTGACAGCAGCGGCAATCATTGCCACAGTCTGCACCACAAGTTCTTTTGTGCAGGCATTGTTGAATGTGGCATCCATCAACCTGTAAATCCCAATGTATGGGACAATAATACACAGCCCGCTGCACATGGACAGCAGGATTGCCAGAAACAACCAAAATTTCTGTTCTCCGGCCCAATGGAGCAGCAATGCCATACTGTTTTCTTTTTTCTGCTTCATAGACTACCTCTCCTTTCCATCTGAAACAGAGAAAAGCTCTCTCAATTTCGGGAGGGCCTCCATTATAACTGATACGTCATCGGGAATTTCACCTTCGTCAAAATGCAAGACACGAGAACAGGTACGGCAGACAAACTCAAAATCATGGGTGACAATGAAAATGACTTTTCCCATATCGGATAATCGCCGGATCAGTCCCGCCACCTGCGTCATACTGTCAAAGTCAAGACCGCTGGTCGGTTCATCAAATACAAGCAAGTCTTTCCCACAAATCATGCTGACAGCCACTGCTACTCGTTGCTTTTGACCGCCGGAAAGCGTGTTTGGATGGCGCTTCCGGTATGGGGCAAGGCCCAATTCCTCCAAAGTTGCATTTACCAGTGTTTGATCTGGATTGCGTATACCAAAGGAACACTCTGCCTCCACACTGTCAGCGAAAAGTTCATAATTCACATCCTGCATAACCATGTAGGAGCGTTTTAGCCTTGCCTTACGCTCAATCGGCTTTCTTTCCCACAAGAATTGTCCATCACAGTCTTTGTGAAGCCCACAGAGAGCGCGGGAAAATGTAGTTTTTCCAGCTCCGTTATGTCCAACTACGCCAATCACTTCGCCCCTTCCGGCGGATAGCTCAATGTCATGCAAAATTGTTTGCTTCTTGTAACGGAGCGTCACATTCCGCAGCTCCAATACAGGGGTAGGCGCAGGCAAGTGGGCTTTTTGCGGGAATACCGCCTGTAGATCAACAGCTCGCAGCCCCATGTGTTCACGATCAGGTTCAGATAGCTGCCAAAATTCTTCCGGGGTGTATATTCCTTTGATTTCTCCTTTTTCCAGATAAACAATTCGGTCAGCCAACTCCATCAGGTAGTACAGACGATGTTCCGCTATCAAAACTGTTTTGCCCTGTTTTTTTATCAGCCGCAAATGTTCCTTTAGTTCCTGGATCGAAGTCATATCCAGATTAGAGGATGGTTCATCCAATAGATAAATCTGTGGGTTCATGGCATAAACAGAAGCAAAGGCGATTTTCTGCTTTTCTCCGCCGGACAACTCAAAAATATTTCTGTTTCGCAGCTTTTGAATATGCAAATCTTCAGTTGTCTGCTCTACTCGCTCAGCCAATTTCTCAGGAGGGCGAGCTTCATTTTCAATTCCAAAGGCAATCTCACTGTCTGTATCAACATTGAAAAACTGCGTCCGTGGATTTTGGAAAACGGAGCCAACCTTAGCGGCAATCTGATACATGGGGATATTGCTGATTTCCTGACCATCTACCAGCACACGGCCATGAAGCTCCCCCTGATAAAACTGAGGGATCAGTCCATTCACCAGCCTTGTAATCGTTGTTTTTCCGCACCCGCTGCGGCCACAGAACAGGACGAATTCTCCGTCCGAAATTTTCAAATTGATGTCGCGCAGCCCACCATGTTCCTGCCCCGTATAGGAAAACGATACATTTTCAAACTCAATCAACCGATCACACCTCCTCGCACACATAATTCAAAAATCAGATAAGCTACGGCAACGGCCATGACGCCCCAATCGGAAATTCCGCATTTTATCTGGACAAGACAGGTGCGTGGATTGGGATTTTCAATTCCACGAGTGACAGAAGCAACAGAAAGATCATCCGCCGCTTTTGAAGCTGCCATCAATAAAGGCACATAAATACACTCAACCGTCATGCCCGGATGTGTTAAAAAGCCCGCCAGAGATGGTGAAACATCTCTCATTCGCATAGCGTCTGTGATATAGCGCCAGTCCTCTTGAATAGTTGGAATGTACCGCAGCATAACTGCCATAGGAATTACTAACTTTTTGGGTGCGCGGACACGGTTCATAGCAGACAGGAACTCATTGACTTTTGTAGTAGTCAGAACAATCCCAGCCAAGGTTCCGCACGCATAGACCTTATGAAACAAGCCTAAAAAGGCAATAAACATTGTCCGTAGCGTGCCTGTCATTTCTGCCATGATCCAAACTGTCAGGGCACAGATGGCCGCATAAAAGCATACAGCCTTAATGACATATTTCCACTTTCCAAAGAAAGCCCCCAATATCGCAATCAGCATAACAAGGATAAATTGATATGCAAGTGAGGGCGCAAACATGGACGATAAAACACACATAAGAATAAGAAAGAGCTTGGTCCGTGGGTCGAGCCAAAGCTCTTTCTTGTGGCGTTTACCGCTCATGCTGTAATACCTGCTTTTTCAAACTGCTTTTTCAGCATTTTGCAGCCTACAAAAGCGCTGATTGCAGATGTAATGATAACAGCAGCAAACATGGCAATCAGGATGCCGGTATTTGCAGTTGCCTGCATGGTGTCGATGTAACTCTGTTCAGTTCCGTTCCCCAGCATGGTCTGTGCCCAGCCGTTGGGGTCAACAAAGAACACGATATATGAACCAGTGCCACCGAGAGAGAACAGGATATAAGACAGGCTGTTGAGTTTTTTGCTTTTGTACTGCCCTGCACCAGCAACAAAGTCCGCGACAATCGCCATGATCATGTAACCCAATGCAAAAGCCCAGTGCATACCAGTCACGAACCAAATAATACCCATGATAACGCCCATTATAGAAAGGCTCCAACGCTTATGTACTTTTGCAATCAGCAAAAGATAAATGGGGCCAGCAAGCAGCCCACCTCCTGCTGGCATGAAAAAAGTAAGTACAGGATTCGTTGCAAAAAAGACACCGCCCACCAATACAAAAACAAATAACAGTGCAGTAAAAATACCTGTTGTTACAAGGTCTTTCACTGTCAGACCTTTGTTCATAGAATTTACTTGATTACTCATTTTGACCTCCTACCTTTCATTGTCTTGACTCGACAAGTGGTTTGTGATATTCTTCGGTTAGATACCTCTAATCTTCGTCTAATACAATACGCATTTATCGAACAACATTCAATAGGTTCCGGCAATGTTCGTCTGTTCCTTTCAAAAGTTCGTCTAATCGTTGCAAAAAGGAGGCGGTCTGTTTTCATGTCTGAAATTATTGACCAGTTTTATACACCGCTACTGATTGGACACGGTTTTATCCGTGACCCAAACAACCAGCAATATGGGGCATTAGGTGACTGCTGGAAACTTTCTCCCGAAGTTGGAGAAGGCACCTACTGGACTTATGGACAGAAAGACTTATATGATATTAAAATCCATAACTTTTCCTTCCACGAAGATTTCATGTTGGAATGCTCCATGCCGGAATGTCTGAGTATCACTCGGTATGACTCTATTTCCGGGGAGGAATTATCTCCATACCGTAGACTGTCTGCCGGTTGTATCAAAACATTTATTGGAGGCTACGCTCCATACAAGGCTTTGATACATAAAAATATTCCAATCCGTTCGGTTGGGATTGAGATTGCACCGGCATATTATGAGGACTACCTGAAAAAACTGTACCCGGAGGCACAGATCAATCCTGTGGATGCATTTCGGAAGATCGACCAAACATCCGACTTTCCAGAAATGTCACGGTTACTCACAGAAATCAAAGACTATCGCGGGGAAGGGATTGCAGCAAAACTTTTTTATGAGGGTAAAGTCGCAGAAGCTGTTTCAATAGTGGTGGAATATCAGAAGAAACATCCTGATAAACCAGCCCATAAGCTCTCTCAACAGGATATTGAAAATCTCCAAATAGTTGCCGCTTATCTTAGCGATCACTATGCTTTTGATATTCCTCTGGAACGGCTAACACAGATTGCCTGCATGGGAACAACAAAGCTCAAAAGCTGTTTTAAGAAATACTACGACTGCACCATCACGGAATATATTCAACAGCGGCGCATGAGCCAAGCAGAATATCTGCTGGCATATACAGAGCTGACAGTCGGGCAAGTTGCCCAAACAGTAGG
>NZ_QUGY01000028.1:0-8192 GCF_003479245.1 Ruminococcus sp. AF17-12 | reverse complement strand
AGGGAATAGTCCCTTATAGGGACAGAGCAAGCCACCCGCTAAGCGGGTGGTCTTGACTTCTGTTTATTTATGGACCGGTAACTCCATCTGCCGGTTCATGTTTGTGATTACCTGAAACTCTCCGTTTACCCTCTCAATTTCGTATACCAGTGGATGTTCTTCGGCCCACTTCGGATCTTTTTCCGCAAGGCTGTTCCAGGTATACCAGGCCTGGACAAAACCTCCGTGAATGGTATTTTCTGCTTCCAGGCGTGCCTGTACTGCATCTTCATAATTCTTAAATGTTCCTATATAAAATCTCTTCCCCTTAAATCCTATGGTGGCACGGTACTTTCCATTATTCATATGGTAGATTCCACGAAAACCGCTGGTATTGTCACTGCGGTGTTTTCTCTTTTCCAGCATTTCCACGCAGGTTCCATCAACCATATGAAGCTGCCCCGGAAGTTCTTTCCAGATTTCCTGGCGCAGGCAGCCACAACTTTTGTAATTGCCGTGAAGAAGCCCGTCTTCTGTGACCTCCACTTCATTTCCACAGTCGCAGCGGCAATGCCAGAATACTGAGCCTTTTTTGCTCCGTTTATCTGTGTGGTAAAGCGCAGTCAGACGTCCGAATTTCTGGCCGCTGATATCTGTGACTCCCCTTCCCTTTTCGTAACGACTGCAGCCACAGCTGGTACACTTTCCAGCTTTCAGCGCATGTGCGGTAACGATATGGATATTTCCACAGTCACAGCGGCATTCCCATCTGGTTCTTCCGTTCTGGCTCCGAATCCTTCTTACTGCCACAAGTTTCCCGAATCTCTGACCTGTAAGGTCTTCTGCCACCGGTCCACGTCTGGCCGTTTTTTCCAGAATACATCCACAGTTATCCACGGTTCCTCTCACCAGACGCCTTGTATTTACTTTTATTTCATTCCCGCAGTCACAACGGCACAGCCACATAATGTACCGGTTCTCACGTTCATCCAGTCTTTTCAGCACCGTCAGATGTCCAAATCTCCGGCCTTCCAGTTCAAGTCCCCTGTTCATATTCTTCATCCCTTACAAAAAACAGCGGTACGGTAGAAAATTTTTTTCGGCCGCACCGCTGTTCAGATTTTATTTTTTATCCGTCTTCTGTTTTTTTCTGGCAAAACCGATTATAAGTAATACCGCACATCCGGAAACGCAGATTACTGCGATCCATTTTCCGATATTGGTATTATCACCGGTTTTTGGCATGGATTTTACATGACTGGAAGAAGTTCCTGAAGCAGTTGGGTTGCTGCCAGTTTTATCTGGAGTCGTTGTCACCGGAGTTGCCGGTGTACTGGTCGGTGTATATGCAGGAGACGGTGTCGGTGTATTTTCCGGCGTTGGTGTTGGTGTGTCCGCAGGATCATAGGTATTCACAAATGTGATGTCCTGTTTTTCACTGACCATCTGCGCATCTGTATGTGCGGCAACAACCGCTTCCAGCTCGCCGGAGTCTCCGTTTGTTACTGTCACTTTTACGTAATAAACGGTGGAGTCATAATGGCCTTTTTTCAGGCTGCCCGGCTGCTGGGAAACTGTGTAGCAGTACACACCCGGCACAGAATAGCTCACTGCCGGAAATTCCGCTTTCCCGGCTCCTGTTACTGTCAATATGTTTTCTTCCGGCATGGGCGCTTCGTCCTCACCCTGAAGAATGATCGTATAAGTTTCGTCCGGAGATGGCTTCTCACCTGACAATTCCACGCTGACAGGAATCTTTACTTCCGCAACTCCAGCTGCCATAGCTGAAATCGGAAAAACTGTCAGGCACAGAACCGCAAGCAGGAGCACTGCCGGAAATTTTCGTATATTCGTCTTCATCCCCTCCTTACGTCTCCGGCGAATAAGGTTTCATTACCGCCAGAAGAACTGTTCTTGCATCTGTAAATTCCGAAGAGCAGGTTGACATTGCCAGTATCTGGGAAAAATCTTCGGACTTTCCAATATTGTCCATCGTCTGCTGATGGACACGTTCTGCGTTTTTTCTGACAAAATCCACAAGTCCACTGGTATCCGCCTGCCATTTTCCCGTTGCAAAAATCGAATCCTCAGATGCGGAAACCTGCATACACGCAAAAATTTCCAGCTTGTAGGAACGGTCAGGCAGGATCAGCGTACCTGTGGTGTTTTTGTTAAAAAATTTCTTTTTTCTGTAAAGATCCAGATCTCCGAACATCTTATGCTCTGCCATGTGATGACCATACAGGAGAGAATATTTCCCCTGAAAATTTCTGTCACAGCCGGAATCCAGAAAGATACTTCCTGACAAAGCAAAATCACCATATACATCAGTATTGATGTAAGTCAGGTTATCTTCTCCCTGAAGAATCGGATAGTCGATCTTTGTGTGGTCCAGTGTGATCCATCCACAGACATCCGGATTGATCTTGCGGAGCTCTTCAAAAGAAGCGCCTCCGTCTTTCTGTTCCGGGTCGGGTTTCAGTTTTAAGAGCTGTGACTGAATGTCGTCCACAGCGCCATAGACCTGTGCGTTATCCCAGAGTGCATACCCGGAATACGCCGCCGCCAGGATCAGAAACAATGCCACAATGGCAGTGATCAGAGAGTTGGCTGCTTTCAGGAAAAACTTAGATGCGTTCATACTGCCTCCTCTCTGCTGCCTGAATAATCATTAGTCTTCGAATTTGCGTCTTCTGGTGATGAATGCTGCACCTGCGATTACGATTACACCTGCGAATACGAGGATGTATGGGAGGGTTGTGAGGTTGACGCCTGTGTCGACGTTGCCTGTCTTGGTGTTGGTGAAGGCTGCTGTCTGTTCAGCTGCGCTTACAGTACCTTTGTCACCTGTTTTGTCAGCTATACTGTAACCATCTTTTGTATAGTCACTCTCAGTAACTGTATATTTCACATCATATGGAATGTTACCCAAAGATGCAGTCTCTCCATCTGCCAGATCAAACTCATATGTGCAACTTCCACTTGTCCAATCTAAAGCAAGGATTCCTTTATCAGTACCTGCAACTGTTGCTGTAATATCACTCTTAACATCTTTATTTTCAGGTTTTTCAAATTTAACTGTAAAATGGAATTTTTTGGTTTTATCACCTAAATTACCAATAACTGTTTTAGTAACATTTAACTTTCCTGCGGAATAAGTGTTTGTAAATGAATCTGATTTTGCTTCGCCTACTGCCTCTGTATGAACTGCTGCAATACGAAGTTTTCCATCAGCTCCATTAACTACTGTTACTGTCAGCTTAATCTCTTTTCCATAATAAGTAACACCTGCAGTTTTTCCTGCAACTTCCTTCAATGTGTACTCGTACACACCAACATTGTCATACTTCGGCAGTGCAACTGTAATATTTCCAGTTGCTCCCTCAATAGTTGCTGCTGTTTTTGCAAATTCAGCACCTGTAATTATTCCAAGTGCCGGAGCCGAAGTTGCTTCACCATCTTTTACTTTACCATTTCCAACCTGCTCTAATGTAAAAGTTTCTTTTGGAGAAGCTGTGTCTGCATTTGTAAGTTTGTAAACCTTCTCAACAGTAACTCTATCATGATCTTTTGTAGTGTCTACTGTTGTTGCCGCAAACGCCGTACTTCCCATGGTAAACATGGTGGCTGCTGCGATCAAACATGCTAACAGTTTCTTTGTCTTTTTCATAAGAAAATCCTCCTAGAAATATAAATTTATTTATAAGCTCATAATAAGCAGCTTATACGTTTTAACTAAATCGATCACAACGCAGTTATTGAATATAACACTGCGTAACAAATGCGGATGATTTTGTCCGCTTGATTGTGATGTGCTCCCGTAAAAGGGAGAGCTGTTACTTTTTACAGTTCCCTTCTTCGGAGTATGGTGATTACTTTTGCTTTCACATCCTCTGTGGAGATGGGGCCGAATTCACGGCTGTCTTTTGCCTGTGTCCGGTAATCTCCCAGAATGAACACACTGCCTTCCGGAACTGTGTAGGGATAGGTGATCCCCTTCTTTGCATATGTAGGAAATGCAATTTCTCCTGTCTGGGCCGTTCCGTTTACGAGAAGCGTTCCTGTGTCATCCATTGTGATTACATCCGTCTCGCATCCCAGAATACGTCCCACATGAGTTTTGCCGCCGGCTTCATACACGACGACATCATTTTTTGCAAAATTCTGTTCCATCCGAAAACCGATAAGAAGATCTCCGGCCTCCACTGCTGGAAACATTTCATTATCCGGTGCCTGGCCTATAAGAAAAACCTGTGTAAACAGCAGCCAGCCAACGGCCACGATCAACACGATCCGCCAGAAAAGACGGATGTAGCCTTCCTTTATTTCTGTAGAATATCTTCTTTTCCGGATTGTCTGAGAACAGGTTTGATCTTTTTCAGCACGCATCACCTCCGCACCTCTTCCCCGGAGCTCTCTGCCTTCTCTTTTCCGGCATCCCGCCCGGTATTCCTGCTTTCAGCAAGTTTCTTATATTTGCGAATCACGGCATTGCAGCTTTTCTGGTGGTCAGCGAGGAGTGCATCGTAACGTGCACGTTCTGCGCTTAAGGATGTCTCGTAGATCTGGTTCAGCTCTTCCAGTTTTTTCCAGAGCTGGATCTCATCCACTCCACCGAACAGTACCTTCCGGAATTTTACTTCCTGAAACCACTGTCTCAGCTTTTCCTGCTCATGATTTAACGCCTTTGTATTTGTTTCCGGAAGCCGCTCTGGCTGTGCGTTACGGCTCCCTTTCTTTGCTGTCTTTTTTTCCTTCATCACACGTCCGCCCTTAACTCTGACGTTTTCTGCGTCCGAAGAGCAGAAGCCCAGCACCTAGGGCTACAATTCCCAACGCCAGAATATATGGTGTTGTTCCAAGGTTTAAACCGGTGTCTGGAATGGCTTCTTTATTGTTGGTAAAGGTGACTTCATGTGCGGCATTTTCATTATTCTGCTGAATATTGGATATTGTCGCTGTTCTGCCACCAGCAGAAGCAGAACCGTCTATTGTACAGGAAGTTGTATATCCGCTGTAATTATCCTCAGTAATTGTCACCGTTGCGCCAACCGGAACCTGTGTCAATGCTGTTGTCTGGTTATCTGACAGTGTAATTTCTGTTGGATCTGTATACTGTGTCTTATCGATTTTAAATGGAAGATTAGTATTTCCCTTTACTACCGAGACTTTAAAATGGAACGGTTTGCTCTTGTCTCCCATATTTCCAGTTACAAGCTTTTTGATATTTACGGATGTATAAAGTGGTGTATAGTGAGCATAGAAGTTTACGGTACCGTCTGCCAGCTCTGTGGCATTCGGGGTATAATTCCAGTTTGTAATTTTCTGGTCTTTATAAGCTCCTCCGGTCTCATTTTCCGGATACCAGCCATCCAGAACATAGATTATTCCGTTAACTTCTTTTGTACTGCCTATCTCAGCTTTTGTTGTTTCGACAACAGAATCGCCAGTTTTATAGTTTTTCGCATCAACCTGTGTGTAGTCCGTCTCACCCGGGTCTTTTACCCAGAATTTTGCGGTAAATACACTTTTACTTTTTATACTCAGCGCACAGTCTATGTGATATGGATATGTTCCTCCATTGTCACGTGAAATTTTACGGGGCGTTAATGTAATCTCCAGAATATCTTCTTTATTAAGATCCCTAAGAGCAATCCCTGTATCTTTACTGATTGCAGTTTTATAATTATCCCAGATTGAATCCAATACAAATGTGAAATATGAACCAGTAGTCGCATCTCCACGCTTTACTGTCCAGGTTGTACCTTTACTTCCATCCGGCCATGAAGTAATATACTTAGATACATTTGATTTAATATTTTTCTCCTTGTAAACCGTATTTCCTACATAACCATCTTCCCAGGTTGCACCATCTGTATTAATATTTCCTATTGTATTACTTGTTTCCTGTGCCGGTGCCCATGCTCCTGTATCATTTGTCCATGGATCTCCTGCAGGATTGGCAAGATAATAAATTGCTGCTTTCCCAGAATATGTTGTTGAGGATGCTGGTGTAGGTGTTGGCCACTTTGCTTTCGCATCTTGTGTCTGTACCTCTGAATCTGCTTTATCCTTTTCCAGCTCTTCCACCTGCGTTGGTGTAGCCGTTGGCTGTTCCGTCACCGTTGGCTCCTCCGGCTGCTCAGTCACAGTCGGGTCCGCTGGCTGCTCATTATCTTCTGACGGAGTCGGCTCCGCATTATCTGCATCCGGATTCTCCACATTATCTTCCGGTGGAGTAACTTCCGGTTCTTCCGTCTGTTCTTCCCCGGGCGTCTGTTCGCTGTCCGTCTCTGCCTCTGCTGCCTCCGGATCTCCCTCTTCCTCTGTCATGACAGACTGTACTGTTTCATCTGTATTTTCGCTGCTGGCCTCTACGGAAAATGCTGAAATGGAAACACTGCAGATCATTGCAAACGCAATACAGACTGCCAGCATTTTTCTCAGCAGGCCATGTTTTCCAGATGAATGATTATGTATCATACCTCATACCTCCTTCTTGTATGATATGGCAATCAAAAAAACAGGCACCTCTCATACATACTGTTTGTCCGTGCCGGTATTTCTGCTCTTTCGCAGAGCACAATACTCTGCGTAAAATTTTCTGTAACCCTCTGAAAATCCGTATCTTTTCTGTCTCTGACGGCGATTTTTGACGGTTTTTAAAAATTTATAATCTGGAATTTTTTTCCGTTTTCCCGGTTTCCATCTTAAGTTTTTCCATATTTGCACGCTTCAGTCGCATAGACGAGTGTACATAACATTCCAGCGTAATCCTGGTGCTGGAATGCCCCAGAATCTCCGAAAGGCTTCGGATCTCAAAACCGGCCTCCACGCATCTTGTGGCAAAACTGTGGCGCAGAGTATGGAAATGCACACCTTCCAGATTGCAGGCATCTGTATACAGTTTCATCCTGTACTGCAAAGTTCTCGGTTCCAGAAACTGCTCTTTTTTACCGGTCAGAATATAGGCATCCGGATTATCTTTTTTCCACCGGGCGCAAAGATTTGCAATGTCCTCATTCATGGGAATCACTCTTGCAGATTTTCCGCTTTTCGGCCCGCCGGTTACAATTCTTGTTTTTTCCTCACTGACAGGGGTCAGATCTTTCAGGCGCTGCATGGTGTGACGCACATAAATGACTTTTTCTTCCAGAGAAATATCTCCCCACTTCAGGGCACAGAGTTCTCCGATTCGAAGTCCGGTCATAAGTGCTAGCAAAACGCCAAACCGGCATACGTCCATATCTTTCAGAAGATATTCCGTAAATCTTTTCTGCTCTTCAACGGTCAGTACACGCATTTCTTTTTGTTCTGCACGTGGATATACGATTTCCACAGACCGGGCAAGCGGATTTTGTTTTACTGTATAATCTAAAATGGAATTCAATACGGAAAGAATATCCCGCACTGTTTTTTGTGAAAGATTTTTCTCATGAAGCAGATGATAACTGAACTGCTCCACAAGTATTTCTGAGACAGCTTCCGAAAAATATTCGCCCAGATCAGGTTTGATGTATTTTTCCAGAATCGTTGTATATTTTACAAAAGTAGCTGGCTTTACGCTGCTCCGTTTCAGGCAAAGCCATTCGTCACAATAATCGGAAAGACGTTTTCTCCTTCCGTGCACGGACTGAGGCTGATTATTCATAAGCGCAAAACGGGCCTGATTCATTTTGTCCCTGGCTTCATGGTATGTTTTTCCATAACAGTAGCCATAATGGATACTTCCATTCAGCCTGTGGCCCTTGATATACCTGGCTTCCCAGCGACCGTCTTTTCTCCTGTAAATGTTTTCTCCTTTTCTGCTCATTGTTTTTCCTCCTGTTAAACAGAATTCTTATAGTCTGATCACAAATGAGATATTTTATCCACCACCAGGTACCTTCTGACGATAATCCTGACGGCGTATTACCTCCTTTTACAGCTGCTTTCCCATTTGCAGCCCTATATTATCCGTAAAATCTGACGAAAAACCACGACAAAAAAGCTGTTTTTCCAGAGCTAAAAGCTTGAATTTTAAGAAAAAAAGTGGTAACTTTATATAAACAGAGTATTGTGCTCTGTGAAATTTTACCAGTTAATTATCTTAAAATAACTATATTTTTTAAGTAAAAAATTCCCGCATATATCCTTCCTGATATACGCGGGAATTTCTGATTGTGTGACAGTAAAAATAAACCCCCTGCTATGCAGGGGGAGGGAAGATCTTT
>NZ_QUGY01000027.1:0-8340 GCF_003479245.1 Ruminococcus sp. AF17-12 | reverse complement strand
GAGCATGCGGCTGTTAACCGCAGTGTCGTTGGTTCGAGTCCAACAGGGGGAGTTTTTTTTGTTTCCTGTAAATGTAACAGTTTATGGGATTTTTTTATGCTTGATCTGTGACAGGATAAGGATGTAAAAACGTGCAGATATAAATAAGATACATTTATATCTGCACGTTTATTTTTGTAACTACAAATAGAAATATTGACTGTTAGAGATAATCAATAAATTTATAAAGCTATGACAGAGAAATTCCGGCTTATCGAATGAAATTAGTCATGATCTTCTGCTCTGTCTCCGGAGCGTCGATACCGGCCTTTTTACCGGCTTCAATACATTTTAACAGCCATGCCATGTTATTGCCTAATGTACGCATGATCTGGAGGCCTTCAGCGTCTTTTCTGACGTCATCCGGGGTATTGCCGTGAACCATTGTCCAGTAGTTTCCGGACACGACAGGCATCTGATGATAGGTAAAGTATTTGATCAGAACATCCAGAGTAGCAGTAGTACCGGCACGTCTTGCGGAAGCAACAGCTGCGGCAGGCTTGTGGATCATATCCTTTCCGGCCTTGGAAGCGAATTTATCCATGAATTCGATGATCTGTCCGGAAGGAGAAGCCCAGTAAACCGGAGAACCAACAATAAGGGCGTCAGCCTCTTTCATAATGGCAGCTGCGGCAGCAACGTTTTCCTGAGAAGGATCCCCGGCCTGGAAGATTTCTGCCTCCACACCGTTCTTCTTTAAGGTTTTTGCGATCTCTGTAAGAGCTGTATAAGTGCAGCCTTCTTTGCGAGGACTGCCGTTGAGTAATAAAACTTTCATTATTGTCATCCTTTCATATGATTTTTTAAGTCATCATACTTTCAATTATATACAGAGAAAAAATAATGTCAATGTTTGAAAAAAACAGAAAAAATTTTTCCGGGTAGGGTTTGAGAAAGAAAATACAAACCCTTGGAAAGCCCATTTTATAAGGCTTTTGGGCCTGTTTTCCGTCTTTGTAAAAAAAATTGAAATTTTTCAAAAAAAAGCTTGCAATTATAAAAAAGGTATGGTATTATTTAACTCGTCGCTGAGGGAAATACAAAACAGCGAAACATAAAAAAGAAATATGGCTCCATGGTCAAGCGGTTAAGACACCGCCCTTTCACGGCGGTAACAGGGGTTCAAATCCCCTTGGAGTCACTTAAAACTAAACTGGATATTCATTGACTCGATTCAACATTTGGTGTTTAATACGCCGATGTGGCTCAATTGGCAGAGCAGCTGATTTGTAATCAGCAGGTTATCGGTTCGAGTCCGATCATCGGCTTTTTGGACCTTTAGCTCAGTTGGTTAGAGCAACCGGCTCATAACCGGTCGGTCCTGGGTTCGAGTCCCCGAAGGTCCATTTTAAAAGTTTTATATTTTGTATGGCCCAGTGGCTCAGTTGGTTAGAGCGCCGCCCTGTCACGGCGGAGGTCGAGAGTTCGAGTCTCTTCTGGGTCGTTCATATTTGGGGTCTTAGCTCAGCTGGGAGAGCATCTGCCTTACAAGCAGAGGGTCATAGGTTCGAGCCCTATAGGCCCCATTTTTGAACAAATTAATTGAATATGCGGGTATGGTGGAATAGGCAGACACAAGAGACTTAAAATCTCTCGGGGGCAACTCCGTGCCGGTTCAAGTCCGGCTACCCGCAGTATCAGTAAGATTCCTTTTTAGGGATCTTTTTTTGTATCATAAAATTTATTGATGAAAACGGGAAAATATTCCTAGCTTATTGGTAGGGATATTGACAAGGCTATTTTCCCATGATAGAATCCTGACAGTTGTAAAACAAATCGGACAGATATAAAAAATATATCCGTTGTCAGTATAAATATACATGGAAAGAATATAAGGAGAAGTCAGAAAATGCTGAATCAGTTTTCAAGAACAGAATTATTAATCGGAAAAGAAGGAATGGAAAAGCTGAAAAATTCCAGAGTCGCAGTATTCGGAATTGGCGGTGTTGGCGGATATACGGTGGAAGCACTGGTCAGAAGTGGCGTAGGTACCCTGGATCTCATTGATGATGATAAAGTATGCCTCACCAATATCAATCGCCAGATTTACGCAACAAGAAAGACCGTAGGGAAATATAAAGTTGACGTGGCCAGAGAACGTATTCTTGAAATTAATCCGGATGCAGTTGTAAATATCCACAAAACATTTTATGTGCCGGAGACAGCAGATTCCTTTGATTTTTCCCAGTATGATTATGTAGTCGATGCAATCGACACTGTAACCGGAAAGCTGATGCTCGTAGAGCAGGCAAAGGCTTCAGGAACACCGATCATCAGCTCTATGGGGGCCGGAAATAAGATGGATCCAACAGGTTTTATAGTGACAGATATTTATAAAACGTCCGTCTGTCCCCTTGCAAAGGTCATGCGCCGTGAACTGAAAAAAAGAGGAATCAAAAAACTGAAGGTGGTTTACTCACAGGAGAAGCCAATAACTCCAATTGATGATATGGCGATCAGCTGCAAGTCTCATTGCATCTGTCCTCCGGGAACAGAAAGAAAATGTACTCAGAGACGTCAGGTACCGGGAAGTAATGCCTTTGTGCCTTCCGTAGTGGGACTGATCATTGCCGGTGAGGTTGTAAAGGATCTTATTAAATAAAAATTGGATCATTTTGTGTTACTGAGAACGGAATGAACAGTAACCATTCTGTAAGAACAGATATTGCATGTATACTTATATTGTGCAATATCTGTTTTTTTGTGATAAAATATTTTTTACAGATAGTTTTGTAAATAAAAGAGAAGGACAGATAAAGTATGGGGATCGTTGAAAAATTTATAAAAGAAGGACAGCTGACAAAGGAAGAATATCCGGAACTTCTGCACTTATACCAGGATCCGGATGCGGTTCGTCTGCTTCGGGAAGAGGCTGTCCGTATACAGAAAAAATATTTTGGAAATAAAATATATACAAGAGGTTTGATAGAATTTACCAATTACTGCAGAAATGACTGCTATTACTGCGGGATCCGCCGTTCTAACAGGAATGCCAGCCGTTACCGCCTTACGAAGGAAGAAATCCTGCAGTGCTGCGAGAATGGCTATGAGCTGGGATTTCGGACATTTGTGCTCCAGGGAGGGGAAGACCCATGGTTTAATGATGACCGGATGGTTGACATCATCCGGCCCATCAAACAGGGATATCCGGACTGTGCGATCACGCTATCCATTGGGGAGAAATCAAAAGAAAGCTATCAGAGATTTAAAGATGCCGGAGCAGACCGCTATTTACTCCGTCATGAGACGGCCAGTGAGGAACATTATCGTTATCTTCATCCGGAGAGTTTAAGTCTTGCAAACCGTAAACAGTGTCTTTATACCCTGAAGGAACTGGGATATCAGATAGGTGCCGGATTTATGGTAGGTGCGCCGGGACAGACGCTGGAGTATCTGGCGGAAGACCTTGTTTTTCTTAAAGACCTGAATCCGCATATGGTGGGGATCGGACCATTTGTCCCGCACCATGATACGAAATTTGCAGAGGAACCGGCAGGAAGTGTGGATCTGACACTGTTTCTGCTGTCTGTCATCCGGATCCTGCTTCCACAGGTACTTCTTCCGGCAACCACAGCACTGGGGACCTTGGACCCCAGAGGCAGGGAAAAGGGTTTTCAGGCGGGTGCAAATGTAGTAATGCCCAATCTTTCTCCGGTGAAGAATCGTAAACAGTATGAACTTTATGATAACAAGATCTGTACAGGCGAGGAAGCAGCAGAGTGCAGAGGGTGCCTTACCAGACGTGTGGAGTCTGTAGGCTATGAAATCGTTACAGACCGTGGAGATTCCCCGATGACAGATTGACATGGGGTACAAAATACTTTCTTTTTTCAGTGATTTAAGGTAAAATACCAGTAAGATCAGATTGCTAAAAAATTAACAGCTGGTCAGAAATAAGCGGAATTTTCCTGCAAAGCGGAATGCAGGAAAAATGATGGAGTGCGTAAAATATGGAAAAATCAGAAAATGCTGTGCGGAGCAGACTTCTGGAAGCGGGGAAGGAAGAGTTCAGAGACAGGGGATTTCTGAAGGCTTCTCTTCGTGCGATCTGCAAAAAAGCAGATGTGACTACGGGAGCGCTATATTTCTTTTTTGAAAGTAAAGCAGCTCTTTTTGAAGAAATCGTGGAAGAGACGGTAGAGGATCTGAAGCGGATCATGGGAGACTTTACGGATCAGGAAAAACAACTGCATCCGGAAGAATATGACAGGATACTTATGGAATTTATCTGGGAAAACAGGGACATCGCAAAAATCCTCATAGATGGAGCTGAAGGTACCAGATATGTGAATTTCCGTGAGGATGCCTGTACGAAAATGGAGCAGATCCTTAATGAACGTTTTCAAAAGGAATGTGGACAAGAAGTTGATCACGAGCTGGTACATATCCTGGTACAGATGAAATTTCAGGGATATTGTGAACTGCTCCGGGGAAACTGCTCCAGGGAAAAACTCCTGGAAATTTCCAGAATTCTGCAGATATGTTCCAGCCAGTGCCTTCTGGCAATTGAGGCAGAACTAAACAGAAAGCATTAAAAACCATTGCTCATTCTCCTAAAGTATGTTATGATTAACTTGGTTAGTTTTAACAAACCGAGGGAGGTGTAAATAACGTGAGATCAAATGAATCATCTGAAGATTATTTGGAAACGATCCTGATCCTTGGAAACAGGAGTTCTCTTGTAAGAGCTGTGGATATCGCGGCAGAGATGGGCTTTAAGAAACCGAGTGTCAGTGTTGCCATGAAGAATCTTCGCCAGAAAAATCTCATCACAGTAGCCGACAACGGAGATATCCGTCTGACAGAGGACGGACATAAGATTGCCGATAAGGTATATGAACGTCATCAGCTGATCTCTTCCTGGCTGATGATACTGGGAGTCCAGGAAAAAACAGCGATTCATGATGCCTGCAGGATCGAGCACATAATCAGTGAGGAGAGCTTTCAGGCATTGAAAAAGGCAGTTTATGAGCTGAGGGAGCAGCAGGCTGTGCTCCATGGAGAAACTGCGGATCAGGTTTGATCCCTGCAGCAGAAGCTATCAGGAATTGACAACTGAAAAAATAAGAATATAATGGAAATCCAGGTTATGAAATGGAGGATACCAAAAGATGAAATTACTTTTTATACGACATGGAGACCCGGATTACACAATAGATTCCCTGACCGAAAAGGGCTGGAAGGAAGCGGAATTTCTTTCTGAAAAGATCGCAGCTCTTGATGTCAGGGATTTTTATGTTTCTCCGCTTGGAAGAGCAAAGGATACCGCATCCTGCACACTGAAGAAAAACGGAAGAACAGCTACAGAATGCAAGTGGCTGAGAGAATTCGACGTAAAGATCAGAAGACCGGATCTTCATGGGGAAAAGATCATTCCCTGGGACTGGCTTCCCCAGGACTGGACGAAGATCGAAAATTTCTACAGCTTTGACCGCTGGTGGGATAATGACATCCTGCGAGAGGGAAAAATGAAAGAAGAGTATGACTGGGTCACACAGAATTTTGATAAAGTTCTGGCAGAGCATGGATATGTGCGGGAAGGACATTATTACAGAGCAGAAAAAGCCAATGAAGATACGCTTGTGTTTTTCTGCCATTTCGGTGTAAGCTGTGTACTCATCAGCTATCTTCTCAGTATCTCTCCGCTGGTGATGCTGCAGAATTTCTGTGCGGCGCCGTCATCGGTGAGCACCATTGTTACAGAGGAGAGGCGAAAAGGGATCGCGTCCTTCCGTATGAGCTCTTTTGGAGACATTTCTCATTTGTATGCGCATCAGGAGCCGCCGGCTTTTGCTGCCAGATTCTGTGAGACATATGATAACAAAGAGCAGAGACACGACTAAAAAGCGAAAGAAACGGCTGTAATATTTCGTGTTTTTCCGGAAGACCATGGTAAATAATGATCAGCAGGATTATTTTGGAAAATGATTAGACTTCGTTAATAAATTTTATAATTTTACGGGGAATGTTTCATCCGCTTTTATCTAGTGCCATTATGTAGCTTTTCAAAAAGCCCGAAACCCTTGATTTTACTGGAAAAGTTTATAAAAAAACTTTCATCAGTGTTTATCACATATTAAGTTTTGCCCGTGGGGTAAAAATCAGTTTATGGGGTAAAGATTGGGGTAAACTGTGGGGTATGAGAACGATATAGATAAGTATTAGTAAAATACGATTTGACAAATATTTGAGCAGTTCGTATAATATACTTAACAAGGGAGCCGGAAGGTGAGTGCAGATCACCCGACCCGGCGAAATAAGATTAGTAAAAAATAGCTGTCATTCTCGCCAAAGAACAGGACGGCTATTTTTTATGTGTATAAGTCAAAATCGCAACGATCAGTAAAGCAGTTGTAAGTATAATTTGCAATTCTTCATAAGTACTCATAATGATCACTCCTCTCTGGTAAGGTGTCCATATCAGGCACGTTTTTATTGCTTTTTACCTTTGAAATTAATATTGTATACAAAATTGTGCGCAATTAAGGGACATAAAGAGGAGGCATTTTCGGATTTACCCCGGTGAGAAAGTGAAGATGTTTTGCTACATGGTAATTTAGATGGAACAGAATGTGAGAAACCAATAGAAAAGATATGGTGGTTCGGTTATAATAAAGAAAAGATATATTTAATATTGATAGGCAGAAAGAAATGCTGGTATTTTAAAATATAAAAGATTTGATTTTTGGTTGTTAAAGAGTATAATAGATAGTATCTGATAGAGGAGGAAAAAAATGGGAGTATTATCTGATGCGCGAATTATAGAAAAAATTTATGATGAAAGTATTATTATTTCACCATTTATATATGATCACGTACAACCTGCCTCTGTTGATCTGACATTAGGAAAAAAAATTAAGATACCCAACAGAATTGAAAATGCAGTAAATGTATATGATGAGCAACAGGAGATATATGAAGAACGAGAAATTGAGCAGTATACATTAAAACCTAATGATTTTATTATTGCATTTGTTCGTGAAACAATTCAATTACCTGCAAGTATAAGTGGATTTGTAAAAAACAGAAGTAGCTTAGCAAGAGTGGGTTTAGATGTTAGCGCGAGCAGCTATGTTAATCCAGGTTATCATGGGCAGATGACAATTACTATAAAAAATATGAATCCAAATTCTGTAGTTATACATAGTGGAATGAGAATATGCCAGCTTATTTTAGTTGATGTTGAACCAGAGGCTAATATTGATTATAGTAAGAAAGAAGATGCAAAGTATCAGGAAGAAAAAGGTGGAGAGGTAGCGAAGCTTTATTTGGATCGAGAATTTCAAGAATATAATCAGTTGAAAGATAAAGGTAGCATAAGTAATTTCTTTGAACAAAGATTAAGAGATAACGAGAAATCAATTGATGATATTTTGTCTGATGAACAAAAAAGAAATTTGGGATTAAAATAAATGGAGAGTATAGATTCTTTAAGAGCAATATTACACGAGATACGTCCGCAGCTTATAAAGTGTATTCATGATAAAAAAGTTAAAGAATACATAGAGCAATATGAGCAATTACATGATGGAAAAAAGCCAAATAGGAAGAAAATTGACGACTTCAATAATATTCTAATTGCGCAAAAGATTTCTGTCGAAGAGGCGGATAAAACAATTGAAGAATGTTTACAAGAAGTAGAAAAACAGATAAGAAAAGAACAAAAGAAGAAGAAGATAAAAGTAATAGGGATAAATACGATTGTATTGGTAATGATCCTCAATTTAGTGGGTGGTTATATTGGCACTTATTTGAAAGAAGCATTGCAGATTAATATTTTAAAGAATTATGAATTCTTTTCTTTTCCCAATTTGATTAATGCAGTATTGATTGGTTTGATAATAATGATTCAATATGTTGTTTATGTAGTAAGAAAGGATTCGTAAATATGCATGAAATTTTAGAAAAAAGACCATATAAACATTTTAAGGGGAATTTATATTATGTACATGAAATTGTATGTCACTCGGAAACTGGAGAACTGTACGTTTCATATCAAGCACTCTATAGTCCCTATAAATTTTATATTAAGCCATTGAAACTATTTGCTGCAAAAGTTGAAGATGGACGTACAGATAATTTATTGCATCAGAAATATAAATTTGAATTATATGATGGCAATATCGACGGAAAATTATGATCGGTTGTCCGGAACCTGTGTTTTCCTTATAAACAGAATATCGAACATACAATAAAGCACTCAACGCCTTAATTGGTATTGGGTGCTTTTTAGTGTTTTATTGAGACTATGAAAAAATCTCTGTAAATAGGATTCTTCTATGATAAGAAAGGGTGAGTAGC
>NZ_QUGY01000026.1:0-14049 GCF_003479245.1 Ruminococcus sp. AF17-12 | reverse complement strand
ACTCAAAATGGAACGTTGTGCCGATCTGGTTTCTGTATTCTTCGGTACTTATGGTGGTACGCTGTGCCGATCTGCGATCTGCTCCCTGTATTCTTCGATATTTATGATGGTACGCTGTGCCGATCTGGTCCCTGTATTCTTCGATATTTATGGTGATACACTGGGCCGATCTGGTCCCTGTATTCTTCGATATTTATGGTGATACGCTGGGCCGATCTGGTCCCTGTATTCTTCGATACTTATAGGAATATTCTGTACCGGTCTGACATTTCAGGACAGGACGCCCAGTCCGCTTCCATCCCCCCGCATGTTTTTTCCTGTCGGTTGGAAGCGTCAGCCAGAGGAAGGTGGCATCGGGCCGGGCTGCTGCGGAGGAGGGGTGATTACTACTTGGGCTGCGGGAGACGGCGTTATTGCGGCAGGGTCTGCTGTCTGAGCCGCAGGCGAGTTCTGGCCCTGCCGCAATGCTTTTAGCCGTCTCACGGAGCCCTAGTAGTATCCCCCGACGGAGTCCCTGCCCGGACCGATGCCACCTTCTTCTGGCGTCCCTCTATACATCCGCCTCTCAAACTCCCGACAGCATCCACCCTCGGACCGGTGCCACTTTCCTCTGGCGTCCCTCTATACATCCGCCTCTCAAACTCCCGACAGCATCCACCCTCGAACCGATGCCACCTTCCTCTAGCGTCCCTCTATACATCCGCCTCACAAAATCCCAACAACATCCACCCCGGACCAATGCCACCTTCCTCTAGCGTCCCTCTATACATCCGCCTCACGAGTCCACAAGCCCTTCCCGGACCCGCTCCGTAAGACTGTCTCCACCCTTACGATACCAATCTTCCACAAAAGAGTCAAAAGAGCTCACAGGCATTCTCCCCATAATGATCTGGATAAATGCATTCTTCTCCAGCAAACGCAAAGTCTGAGGAATCTCCCCGTCACCATCCCCCAGAAACTTTTTCTCCGGAGCACGGTAATTCGCATCCACCAGAAGCCCCACCGCCGAGATTCTGGACTTATACGCCGCCCATGCCTCCACCGAAGGCACCTCTGCCTCAAGATATTCCTTACACGCATCAAAATAAGATGCCTCAATGGCACTGAGATCCTCCCTGGTCTTCTCATCGCCCGGACTGTAAAGAACCTCACGGATATGCTTTGTCACTATATAAGTAGCCTCATTATAATCCACATTGATCATTAGCGGCCGCGCCGTAGGATCCACATTCAAGGCAAAATAAGTGTTCATCTCATCCGCATCCTCCGCTTCATATCTGGAATAGTCGAACAACACACTCAAAATCTTCATTGCAATCTCCGGATGCTCATACCCTTTACGCACAACTACATATTTATTATCTCGAAACGTAGAGTATACCTCCACAGTCCGCTTTACATCCGCAGTCAGATAATACGGTTCCCAGTCTGCCTCTTTATTCTTCTTATACTCATCCATAAGAGGATTATTCGGAGTCCACCAGAGTCCGAAAAACGCTCCGCATTTTCCATTCACCACAAGATCACGGATATTATTCTGTGCACGTAAAGCAAAATCCGGATCCAGTATTCCCTGCCTGTAAAGCTCTCTGAGATACCCCAGAGCCTCCTTTGTCTCCTCCGTCAGCGATCCATAGACAATTTCTCCATCTGCATTTTCAATCCACTGCTGCGGATACGCCCCGAACTTTTCAAACACAGGGTCCACCGAATAGCTGGTGCTGACCGTGCCCACAAGTCCCGGATCACAGACAAGTCCCACAGGATCTTCACCATCCTCTGCACCCATCCGGTTTTCCTGAAACGCACGGATCACTGAAAAAGCCTCTTCCAGTGTCTTCGGTTCTTTCAATCCCAGCTGTTCCATCCAGTCACGCCTCAGCCATAAAAGCTGCGACCCATCATCAATGGCAGTCTCCGGAAGTGCATACAATTTTCCGCCAAAAGTCCCGGAGTCTAAAAGTTCCTCTCCATAGCTCTCATACATTTCCTTTATTTTATCGAAAGCGCAGCTTTTGTATACTTCCGTCAGGTCCTCGATAAGATCATTTTCAACCAGCTCTTCCAGAGTTTCCCTGTCCGACACCAGAAAAATGTCCGGAAGATTCCGATCTTTGACCAGGATGTTCAGGGCTTCGTCATACCGCTCCTCACTCTCCATAAAAACATTCTTATTCTGTATATTCAGTGTCTTTTTCAGATACCGGGTATATGCATTGTCCTCATAGGTCTGCCCGTCCGGAAGATTAGAATTATTAGCCCCTTTCATCTGTCCCAGAGTATAAGTTACAAGCTCCGGATATTTTCCCAGAGGCGAGGTTTCTGCCTGTTCCCAGCTCTTGCTGCTCTTTTCGGACAGAACATCTATATCTGTTTTTTCCATTTCTGCAGTTTTTAAAGAACACCCCGTTAAAAGTGTCAGGCTCAGCATCGTACTCAGAAATACCACTGTTTTTCCCAGACTAAGTCTCATCTTTTTTTACCTCTTTCGGGATTCTCATATCAACGCTTGTCCCCTCACCTACCTTGCTCAGAATCCGGATGGCATATTTCTCTCCATATAAAATACACATACGGTCATTGACATTTTTAAGGCCATAGCCTTTTGCCTGATATGTGAGCAGCTTTTCTGCCTGCTCCTGCTCCATCCCTATTCCGTTATCTTCAACCCGGATCACTACATCCCCATTCTCTTCAAAGAAATAAAGTTTCAGAAGCTTTTCCCCTTCCTCCTTCACATCCAGGCCATGCTCCAGAGCATTCTCAACGATGGGCTGCAGGGCAAGCTTCGGAACCAACTCCTGCTGCACAGACGGATCGATATTCCACTCCACCTTAAAATCATTGTCATGCATGATCAGCTGGATTTCCAGATAAGCTTCGATATTCCGAATACAGTTTTCCACAGTCACCATATCTGCTCCCTTACTGAGCGCTGTCCGGTAAAATGTAGATAATGCCAACGTCACACGGCTGATCTCCTTCTGACGGCTCTTAATCGCCATCCAGTTTATAATAGAAAGAGAATTATAAAGAAAATGGGGATTGATCTGGGCAGTCAGCGCTTTCAGTTCAAATTCCTTCAGAGCGATCTTATTTTCATACACTTCTTCGATCAGTCGATTAATTTCATCCATCATATGGTGAAAGCTTCTCACCAGCTGTCCTACCTCATCTCCGGAATCACTGTAAACCGTAACTTCACGGCTTCCCTGGTTCACCTGTTCCATATTTCTGGTAAGCTGCTCAATCTTTCTGGTAAACAGCTTGGAAAACGTCATTCCCAGCACAATGATGATCACAACACAGAAGCCGATCAACGGGATCTCACTGATCAATACTTTTGAAACCGAGCTCTCGATCACAGCCGGAGGTTTGTAAAAATAATAGGTCCACCTTGTTTCATGTCCGCTGCTGCTGACATAGGTATATTCTTCCCTCAGACGATCCAGCTTTTTCGCAGTTTCTTTCTGTACGGAAATATCACTGGCCGCCAGATTTTCTCCATGATAGACGATATTTTGCTGATCATCCACCACAAAGCCTCCGGAATTCCGTTCGATAATATTGGCCAGAGGCTGGAATACTTTTCCGTAATCCAACGAAATACAGAGCACAGCCTCCCTGATCTTACCATCATATATTTCCCTGACTGCCGCGATCTGACGATTATCCCGGTCCACGATCCACTGAACCGTCACGGTATTATTTAATTTGTCACTCCACCATTCCCCATCCACCTCTGAAAGCGGAGCCAAGGTATATTCATGGCGCACGGGAATGCTTTCTGCAAAAAGCTGTATCCCCAGAATTGCTTCGTGGTAGGATTTCGGCACCGTCAATAGCGGATCCACAACTTCCGTATACTGTTCATATGCAGTATAACGATCCATATCTTTGTTGAAGATCACCTCCTGGATTTCGGGAGAATAGGTAAGATAATTCAAAAGACTGGCATAAATTTCGATCTGCCCGTCAATGCTTTCCCTGGTCTGCTCCAAAATGGAGTACATATCCTCCATCTCATTTTTCCGGACAAGACTACTCATGCGACTGTGACTGTACAGTGCCAACACGGTCATCGGCACCAGGGATACCAACACAAGAAGATTTGTCAGCTTGTACCGGTATTTCATATCATTATACTTCTTCAGAAGCCTCTTCATCCTCATTGTTTCCTTTCCGATAGGATTCCGGACTGCTTCCATAATATTCCCGGAAGCTCCGGCAGAAATACGAAGAATTGGCAAATCCTACCTGCTCACTGACCATGGCTACTTTCATGTTGGTGGTGCGTAGAAGCTCCTTGGCCTTTTCCATGCGAAACACACGGATGAAACGATTCAGGTTCATCCCCGTCTCCTTCTTGAAAATAAAACTGAGATAACCAGAAGAAAGATATACTTTTTCTGCCAGTGTTTCCAGATTCAGATCTTCCGCATAGTGATTGTAAATATAATTTTTTACTGCTGCCACCTCATCTCTGGATTCGCTCATGGAACGGTCCAGGAACTCCTCGTACTGGCGGATATTGTTTTCTGTAACCTCAATGATCTCCTGAATGGTAGAACAGCCATACAGATGATCCACTTCCAGATCCAGCCTGTGTTCTCCGGCAAAACGATTCTCCTGAAACAGCTCCCTTATCACATTGGAAAAAACAAATTTCACATACATGGCCGAAAATTGGGTATTGGACTGATATTTGGATGCCAGACTGCGGAAATGGCTCCATAGCTGCTTCACATCCTTTCTGGAAATATCTTCTGAGATTTTTTCCATAAGCCTGGAATCCTGCTCCTCTTCTCCGGTATTTTTTTCCTCATCTTCCTCGCTGGTGTAAACATGAATATCCGGATGATAAAATTTTTCTTCCATCTGCTGCTCCAGCTGTTCCATAATTTCCGGCAGTTCCTGATATCCGTCAAAACGCCGGCTTACAGCCAGATGAAAACGAACAGGATGACGGCGTTTCAGAAGATTATAGACATTTTTTGCCACAAGGACATAATCACAGTACACATCCTTAAAAAGGAGCAAAGACTGACGGCCATTAAGATTCAGATAGAAAAAAGAACGGCGAAGCTCTTCCCTGATCTCAATGGGAACCTCATCACTGGCAGAATCAAAAAATGCTTCATCCGATTCAATAAGAATTGCACAGTGCCACTGCTCCCAGACAGAAAAATCCACAATTTCTTCCGCCTCTTTCAGGCGTTCCTGATCTCCGGAATAAATGTAACTCAGAAGAAAATACTGCTGAAGAAAGCTTTTTTCTTTTATAGACTGCTGCTCTTTATTTTTCCGGGATGCGATTTCCTTCTGGATCTTCTGTATGGTGTCATGAAAGCGGTCCGGATCCACCGGTTTCAGTACATAATCCGTCACGCCATAGCGGATTGCCTCCTGGGCAAAAGCAAAATCTCCATAACCGCTGAAAATGATAATTTCCAGATCCGGATATTCCTCTCTTGCTTTTTTTGAAAGCTCCAGACCATCCATATGAGGCATTTTGATATCTGTCAGCATCAGATCCACAGGATGCTTTCTCAGCTCATTTAATGCCAGCTTGCCATTAGCCGCCTCATAAATTTCCCACTCTCCCTCTTCCATAGACAGAAGAAAGCGGATTCCGTCACGTTCCAGTTTTTCATCATCTACCACCAAAACTCTGTACATTCCTCACCTCGCCAAATATGGCCTGATCCACGTAAAAGCACGCAGATCAGGCCGTTTTTCTTTCATTTTAACATTATTCAACTGATTTGTCAGCCCTTAACAGCTCCTGCAACCACACCTTCAATGATATATTTCTGGCATGCAAGATAGAAGGCAATGATCGGAATGATAGAAAGGACAAGAACGCCCATCATAGCTCCCATATCAATGGTTCCGTAACCGCCCTTCAGATACTGGATGGCAATGGAAATGGTTTTATATTTCTTGATATCAAGTACCAGATATGGAAGAAGATAATCATTCCAGATCCACATGGTTTCCAGAATCGCTACAGTTACACAGGTCGGTTTCATAACCGGAAGAACCACTTTAAAAAATGTCTGGATCGGGGTACAGCCATCGATCATGGCAGCTTCCTCGATCTCGATCGGAATGGATTTTACAAAACCGCTGAACATAAATACCGCAAGTCCTGCTCCATATCC
This sequence comes from Ruminococcus sp. AF17-12, assembly GCF_003479245.1. Classification (NCBI taxonomy): domain Bacteria; kingdom Bacillati; phylum Bacillota; class Clostridia; order Eubacteriales; family Oscillospiraceae; genus Ruminococcus; species Ruminococcus sp. AF17-12. The sequence goes on along the minus strand of NZ_QUGY01000026.1, from coordinate 7,885 downwards.
AAGATAAATGATGATCAGTCCCCACGGAGTATTCAACTTCAGGATGTTTGCAATCTTGGAAAGAGTAAACATTACCATCTGGAATGGTACGACCATGGAAAACAGGCACAGCATGTACATGGTTTTTGTCAGCGTGTTGGTAACACGGTTGATGTACCAGGCACACATGGAGGTACAGAGCAGAATTACCGCAACAGAAAATACTGTGATAAATAATGTCCATCCAAATGCCTGGAAAAATCCGGTTTTTGTAAGACCATTTACATAGTTTTCCAGACCTACGAACATTTTATCCGTTGGGATTGCAAAAGGATAACGGCTGATGTATGCTTTTTTCTTAAAAGAATTGATCAAAACCAGAAGAATCGGGAAAATATAAGCAACAGATACCACACTCAGGATCGCAGTCCACAGACCGCTGAATTTTACTTTTTTATTCATTACTGCTGTACCTCCTTACTTCTTGTGAGACGATTCTGGATCATGGCAATTGCTCCAACCAGTATAAAGAAGATCACGGCCTTCGCCTGTCCTACACCTTCCCATCCGGTACGTCCATAGAAGGTATTGAAAATATTCAGCGCAAGCATTTCTGACATATTGGAAGGCTCACCATTTGTAAGAGCAAGGTTCTGGTCAAAAAGCTTGAAGGAGTTGGTAAGTGTCAGGAAAGTACAGATGGTGATGGACGGCATGACCATAGGAATGATCACATGCTTCAGAAGCTGTCCTTTGTTCGCACCATCGATCTGTGCAGCCTCGATCAGTTCACCCGGGATATTCTGGATACCTGCAATGTAAATGATCATCATATATCCGATCTGCTGCCAGCACATCAGGATCACAAGGCCCCAGAATCCGTAAACAGAAGAATATGTAAGTGTTTTATTGATTTGAAGAAGCAGACCGTTTAACAGAAGCTGCCATACATAACCAAGGATGATTCCACCGATCAGGTTTGGCATAAAAAATACAGTACGGAATATATTGGTTCCTTTGATCTTCTTGGTCAGAAGCAACGCAACTGCAAAACCGATCACATTGATCAGAACTACTGATACAACCGTAAATGCGGTGGTGTACCATAATGCATGTCCAAAGGTTCCATCCTCAGTAAAAATCTTCACATAGTTCTGTAATCCCACGAATTTTGCATCCGTTACTGTGGTAAATTTACAGAAGGAAAGATATACGCCCATGATAAAGGGAACGATAAATCCAATGGTAAATGCCAGCAGGGTAGGCAGGACAAAAACCGGAAAATACTTTTTCATCATCTTATTCTGCATGTTTTCTCTTCCTTTCTCCTGAGGATGCATCCTTCCCTACTTTACGCACCCTCTCTTCATTAAAAGAGGCAGGCGGAAACCGCCCACCTCTTCGTGATCACGTTTCAGTTATATCTTATCAGCCTTCATTTGCTGCTTTGTACTCTTTTGCCCATCCGTCAACAAATGCAGTTTTCACAGCATCCCACTCGCCGGTACCCTGTGCATACTCAAGCATTGCACTGCCGACCTGGTTTTTCCACTCTTCAGAAGGCATGGTTGTAAAGTTCCATGAAACCGGAGTTTTACCAGCTTTTACATATTCGTCGGCTGCTTTTACAAGCGGATTTGCAGACTCATAATTCTCATCAAAGGTCTTGAATGGTGTTGTAAATCCCATTTCCTGGCTTATAGATTCTCTTCCTTCATCACTTGTGATAACCCAGCTGAGGAAATCAAGAGTTGCCTGGATATCCTTCTCATCTGCTTTTTTATTTACGCACCAGTAGTTCTCACTGCCTGTGCAAAGTCCCTGGTCCTCTTCACCATCTACACCAATGTAGATTGGAAGCATTCCCATATCCTCGTCTGCTACTTCGTTATCTTTGATGCTATCATAAGCCCAGGTTCCATTCTGATAGAACACAGCCTCTCCAAGGCCAAATTCAGCATTTGCATCATCGATAGTCTTGCTGGAAAGAAGGCTTGGCTCACAGGTAGAATCTGTGATATAAAGGTCAAACAGGTTCTTGAAGTTATCAAGATAGGTTCCTTTGATCGCATCTGTGGATGTGATTCCGTCTTCTTTGTACTCATAATAGATTGGAAGGTTTGCAAGGTGTGTCTTGAAGCGCCAGTCACTGGAAGAATCAAAGCCTGCGGAAGTAAATGCACCGTCAACTCCAAGGTCATCTTTCTTAGCCTGGATATCATCTGCAACCTTCTTTAATGTCTCAAAATTGTTGATCTCATCTGCAGACTTGATCACAGCGCCATCCATCTCACAGTATTTCTTAAGAAGCGCTTTGTTGTAAATAATTCCATATGTTTCAATTACATAGGCGATACCGTCAACTGCACCGCTGTCATCCTTCAGTACGAAATCGTCACTCTCCACATTTTTATAAACATCGCTGTCTTTCAGGTCATAGCAATAATCCTTCCAGGATGCAAGTCCAACTGGTCCGTTAACCTGGAACAGTGTCGGAACCTCATCCTTGGCCATCTCTGATTTCAGAGTAGACTCATAAGTTCCGGAAGCAGCTGTAACAACGGTAACCGGTACACCAGTCTCATCGGTGTATTTCTTTGCCAGGTCTGACCACTGATCTGCCTGCTCCGGTTTAAAATTCAGATAATAAACAGAGCCTTCACTGTCATCCCCTTTTGCCATAGCCGGAACTGCCGGGATCATGGTAGCTGCCATTAAAGCTGCAAGACCAAATGCTGTTGCTTTTTTCATTCTCATAATCGTACCTCTCCTTTACCTTATATGATATTCAATTTGTTTCGCGGATATGCTTAAAACGTCCATTTCGCATATTCCTGACCGATAAGCTTCAAATCAGCTTCTCGATTAACTTGATATTATTGTAAATCGAAGAGGTCATTTTCACTATATAAAAAAATCAAGAAACATGTTGATTTTTTTATATAGTAAAAATATTGATATTTTATCATGAAAAAAGAAGCCGGAACAGGCTTGCTCCCATTCCGGCTTCTTTCATATATTATTTTCGATTCATCATGCTTTATTGACAGATCCGAAAAGCTCCATTTTCTCTTTAACAGTAGCTTTGATCGCTTCTGCTCCAGGTGCAAGAAGCTTACGTGGGTCATATCCTTTACCCTGCTGATCTTTACCCTCTTCAATGTATTTACGTGTAGCTTCAGCAAATGCAAGCTGGCACTCTGTATTTACATTGATCTTGGAAACGCCAAGGCTGATCGCTTTCTTGATCATGTCTGCCGGGATACCTGTACCACCGTGAAGAACAAGCGGCATATCTCCTGTCAGTTTCTGAATAGCATCCAGAGTCTCAAAGCTTAAGCCCTGCCAGTTAGCCGGATATTTTCCGTGAATGTTACCGATACCAGCTGCAAGGAAGTTGATTCCGAGATCTGCAACTCTCTTGCACTCCTCAGGATCAGCGCACTCGCCCATACCAACAACACCATCTTCCTCGCCACCGATGGAACCAACCTCTGCCTCAAGAGACATGTTGTGCTCAGCAACGATCTTAACCAGCTCTTTAGTCTTAGCTACGTTCTCATCGATCGGATAATGAGATCCGTCGAACATAATGGAAGAGAAACCAGCCTCAACACATTTCAGGCATCCATCATAGCTGCCGTGGTCAAGATGAAGAGCAACCGGAACAGTGATGTTCAGCTCTTCCATCATACCGTTAACCATACCTACAACAGTCTTATAACCTGTCATGTATTTACCGGCACCCTCGGAAACACCAAGGATTACAGGAGAGTTGAGCTCCTGAGCTGTCTGAAGGATAGCTTTTGTCCACTCAAGGTTGTTGATGTTGAACTGACCAACTGCATAATGGCCTGCTTTTGCTTTTTTCAGCATTTCTGTTGCGTTTACTAACATGATAAAATCCTCCTAACCTGTATTAGGATACGGAAAAACCGTGTCCTTTATATCCAACCGTACTCATAATAGCAGATTTCCTTTGGTAAGTCCAGTATTTTACCAAAAATGCTGATGCTGTGGGAATTATTATTTTTTTTGAGAAAAAGCTTGCAATTTTATCAAATGTTATATATAATACATTTGTTGTTCACGGATGGATTCCCGAGTGGCCAAAGGGGGCAGACTGTAAATCTGTTGGCACCGCCTTCGAAGGTTCGAATCCTTCTCCATCCAGCGAATTTAGCTCTTACATCTTTGCGATGTAGGAGCTATTTTTTTGTGCAAAAAGAAAACCGCAAAGGGGCCGCAAAGCCGCGGCCCCTCTGCACACCCCTCGGGCTTTTTTTAAGGAGTTCTTGGTTGTGGATGAGGGGAGGGTGTTGACTTGTGTCTGTATGCTTGGGTATTGGATGTGGGACGCTGTGCCGATCTGGTTCCTGTATGCTTCGGTGTTGGATGCGGGATGCTGTGCCGATTTATTTTTTGGGGGATACGGCCGGCTGCTTTATTGGTTATGGATTGTTTTGAGGCCGTTTTCTGTATGCTTCGGTGTTGGATGCGGAACACTGTGCCGATCTGGTTCCTGTATTCTTCGGTGTTGGACGTGGAACGTTGTGCCGATTTATTTTTATATATTGTGTTTTTTGGGCACTGGGCAGAATGTACATTCGCTTCTATTGTCTGCTCTCTGCGGTTGAATTTTCAGCCGGGGATGTGGCAGCGGTATGGGCTGCTGCGGAGGAGGTGTGATACTGCTTAGGCTGCGGGGATCGGCGTTATTGAGACAGGGGCTGCTGTCTGAGCCAGAGGCGAGTTCTGCCCCTGTCTCAATGTTTTTAGCCGATTTCCGGAGCCTTAGCAGTATCCGCCGACGGAGCCCTGCCCGTACCGCTGCCACATCCCCGGCGTACGGTTCATTCAATCCACCACACAAAGAAAAAGACGGCCACCCCCCAAAAAGCGAGACAGCCGTCCTTTCCTCACACATCATACATAGGAAATCGAAACACCGAAAAAAATCTATTTGTTAACTCTGTTAACCGTATTACCATCCAGAAAAGCCTTGATATTATCAACCGTAATATCCATGATCCTCTGTCTGGAAGCCTGAGCAGCCCAGGAGATATGCGGAGTGATGATGCAGTTTTTAGCCTTGAGAAGCGGATTATCCCCCTTGATCGGCTCAGTAGAAACAACATCAAGACCAGCAGCATAAACCTTCCCACTATTCAGAGCATCTGCCAGATCCTGCTCAACAACAAGCTGACCACGGCTGTTGTTGATAAGGATAACTCTATCCTGCTTCCTTTGTTTGCAAGAACGATAACATCTCCCGGCTGAGCCATATCCAGTGCTTTATGGAACAGAAGGTTATCTCCTGCCGGTGCATTTACTGTAAATGCAGTTCCCAGAAGTCTTGCCTTCGGGTTCAGCGGGAAAATACTGGAATCTACGGCAGCGATCTTTCCACAGTTATCATCAATATTTGCAACTGGAATTCCACGGAAGGCTTCTACTAATTCTTTTGACGGTCTTTCAAAATTTCGTCTGATCCTACATCCTAATGCCATATGAAAACCTCTCTTCTTTTGATATACAAGCTTACTATTGAATAACGAATAATTTCTCTGTATAATATAAATAATTTTTATATTATCAAAGCTTAAACCATCCTATAGACAACACCAAAGAAAAGGAGCTGTTCATATGAATCTTGCTGAAATCGAAACCTTTCTCACCATTGTAAATACCAAGAGCATCACCCGTACAGCGGATCTTCTTTTTCTTTCCCAGCCTACTGTCAGCCACCGGCTCACATCTCTGGAGAACGAACTGGGTTTTCCCCTTGTGATCCGTCAGAAAGGCCACAAGCAGGTGGAACTGACTGCCAAGGGAACAGATTTTATCATCCTTGCGGAACGCTGGATGTCTCTCTGGAAGGAAACTATGGAGTTGCAGCGCAATCAGGATTCCCTGCTACTTACCATCGGCTGTACAGACAGCCTGAACGTAGCTGTTTTCGCACCACTGTATGACAGGATCTTAAATGAACAGACCAAGCTGGACCTGAACATCGAGTCCCATCACTCTTCAGAGCTCTACGGTCTTCTTGGAGAACACAGCATTGATATCGGATTTGTCTACCACAAATTGCATTACAAGAATATCATAACAGAGAAAATCTTCGAAGAAAAACTTTATCTGATACAATCGGATCAGCCAGTGATTCCGGCTCCGGCAATACATACCGATGAGCTGGATCCATCCCTGGAGCTGTTTTTAAGTTGGGATGACAATTATCAGATCTGGCATGACCGCTGGCTTTCCTCCGCTTCCAGGCCTCACATTGCGGCAGATACCATCACACTTTTGGACCGTCTCTGGAAAAAACCGGGGAACTGGATGGTCGCACCACAGTCTGTGATCCTGGAGCTTTCCCATTACCGGCCTCTTTTTATCAGTGAACTGAAAAACACACCGCCAAACCGTGTCTGCTATAAGATCAAGCATAAATATCCAAAGTCCACTAGCAAACGTGCCGTGGAATTCTTCGAAAATGCACTGGAAGACTTTCTTGCAGAATCCACTCCGTCCTTCCCGATCGGCCAGGTATGGGAACGACAGAAATAAAAAAAACGGTAAGCACAAGTCCGTCAGGAAGATTTTCTGCTTTACCGTTTCTTCTTATTATATTATTTATACCAGGATTTTTGATCCACCGCTTTCCGCCACATAAAGCAACAACGGGCTTCGACTTGTTTCATCATATATCAAGAACACTTTGTTTACAAGGATTTTCAGCATTTCCATGAAAAACAATATTTCGTCTGATTGCGTCTATTTTCTTTTATTTGTCACAAAAATTGTCATAAAAGAGCCACGCCCGATAAAGGGAATGGCTCTGATTATTACATTATATTTTCAAGCTTTTTTATTTCATTCTGTACTCTTGCAACATCTACGTGATTGTATATGTTCATTGTAATGCTTATGTCACTATGTCCCATAATCATTTGTAAAACTTTGATATCTAGGCCAGCTTCTGCACATCTGGTGCAAAACGTATGCCTCAGCATATGTGGATGTGTCAAGTATAGGACAAAAAAATTTTATTTTTTTCTGCCGAAGACTATCTGACGTTTCCATCAGGTAGTCCCAGCACCTTTATTATCTTCTGATAAATCATTCTTGTCCTGCTCAAGTTATCTCTGTTCTGAAAAAATATCGTCAAAATTCCATTCGATTTCAATTTCATCCTGAATCAGAGAAACAGCAGCACCCGTCACTGCAATCAGCCCCACTCTCCAGTTCATACAGGTAAGCCACAAAAGAATACAGATAAAATTCAGATGCGCACTGTTCCATGTACATGTCTGAAAAACAAATCATCACACCTGGCATTACTCGGTAAACCGTCATAACGCCCTCTCCTGTCGCATCATTTAACATAAGAACAGCGCAATTCTCATTCTGAATCACAGGCTTCACATTACTTCCAAGACTTGCAATTTCATTTACATTCAAATTTCTTCTCCTTTCACATAGTGGTATTTCTTTGTATTAGTTTCATCTAACCTTTTTTTCTATTATCTTAACATGAGAATCGAGCATTATCCAGACCTGAACGGACGGCAATAATCCATTTAGACAAAAATAAAGTTCCAGACTTATTATCTGAAACTTTATTATAAATCCAGCATCATTGTATTACTTCACACAACGGAAATATACCATGGAACCGTCAACATGGATATCCGTTTCTTTATATAGTTTTGGAAGGATATCTCTCAGCTCTTTCTCCGTCTGAAACGGTGGAGAAAACCACCCTTTCTTTGCAAGAATATTTTTTACCAGCCAATCTGTCCGTTTCGATTTTCCCCTGATTTGACACTCCCCACAGCTAAAGTAGGGGGATTCTTGCTTCTCCCACTACTGCATTGGCAAACACCTTACGGTACTGCAATGT
>NZ_QUGY01000025.1:0-18872 GCF_003479245.1 Ruminococcus sp. AF17-12 | reverse complement strand
GAAATTTTCGAGAATCGTATGTGTTTCACTGTTTAGTTATCAAGGTTTGTTGCGTCTGTTTCCCAGACAGCTCATTTATTTTATCTCATCTCAAATCGTTTGTCAAGTACTTTTTTTCAACTTTTTTCAAACTCTTTTTTGATGAATCTCTGTCTCGCTGACAGCTTGTTTACTTTATCACATCCGCAAGCGTTTGTCAACAAGTTTTTTCATTTTTTTGAAAAATTTATTTTTTCCAAAAAAACAACGGAGAAGGAGGGATTTGAACCCTCGCGCCGCGTTAGCGACCTATACCCTTAGCAGGGGCACCTCTTCGGCCTCTTGAGTACTTCTCCAGACTCCGAACTTATAATTTCTTATTAAATTGGAGTGCATTTCTTCTGTGTTTTCATCCGAAACGCATGGTTAATTATATCCGAAAGATATAAGTTTTGTCAACACCTTTTTTTCATTTTTTTACATTAATTTTATCTTAGCGCGATTGACCAATCATATTATCCCCTTAGACAGGTGGCTACGCACGACACGCTGTCCGTGTGGACAGCGCAGGGGAAGTCCATCTCAGAGTTCCGAAGTCCGAGGGCTTCCCTGCCCCCCACCCTCTTGGGCACGGAACAAGCGCTACATCTTCGATATATAATGCGACTGACTTTTATTATGGAATCTTATGCCAAGCTGATTACTGTCTGAGCCGATATTATTCCGGAACGTTGTGCCGAGCTGATTCTTAGATACAACATTCCTCCTGAACAATTTCTATATGACACTCTACTGCCATGCATCATTGAATACTATCTCGAACTGTTCACTTTCCGCAACCGGCCTGTGTGCACAGCCGAGGAGCTGGCATATGGGCGGGGCGCTCTGCAGGAGGTGTGACAACTACTTAGGCTCTGGAAGGTGGCGTTGTTTTTCAAAAGTTCGCTGTCTGAGCGCAGCGAGTTCGGACTTTTGGAAAACGCTTTTAGCCACCTTTCAGAGTCTTAGTAGTTTCCACCGACGAAGCCTGTCCCGCCCATATGCCAGCTCCTCGGCGTCCGTCAAACCACGAAATCCCGCAACACCCAAAGAAAAGAGGCCGCACATGCAGCCTCTTACACACATAACTATAGAAACTATAAGTAACCCAACATCAGATCATCCAGAAATTATCCGTGCAGACAATCCTCCTGTAAGTCTCAAACTTAAACCACTTATTATGAAACTCCGACTTATTATCAGCAGCCTCAAACTCCCTCAAAAACATCTGATAATCATCATTACTGCGGATCTCCAGGGCAAAACCTCTCTCATCCACAACAGGAAGCCCCATAAACACATACTCATCCAGCGGAATAATATCCTGCACCCTCTTATCACGGATCAGAACAGCCGCGCTATCCTCCAGAGAAACAATATCAAAATAGCCCGGATACTCAAAGCTGTCACCCTCAACAGGCACCACATCCCCTACATGATAAGTCTTAACCTCTTTATCCGCCTTGGAAAGCAGCGCATTCTCAAGGTTAAAATAAAACTCCTCAAAAACATAACCGCCAACCTTCACATCATCCTTCTGGAAATAAGGCTTCTCCCCCTCAGTATCAACCGATTCCACAACACCACATGCAGAAGTCATATGACTCACACGGTCGATCAGGATCAGCTCACCAAGAGTCTTATTCCTCTTAAACTCATCCAGCACAACCTTATCAGAAAGACCGATTTTGCAAAGAGCGATCTCATTCTTCTCAATCGTATCCGCATGCAGATGCTCCCCGGTATTTACATCCGTCTTAAACTCAATACTCTTAACCACACCTGCGATCTTCTTGGTACCAAGCTTCACAAGATACTCCTTGCCCACTTCAAGCCTGGAATCATCCATCCATAGAAGCGTAGCCTCAAAGCCCTTTGCAACCGGAATCTCATTATTATTGGTAAGAACACAACCACGGCTGACATCCACTTCTTTATCCAGCTGAATCGTAACAGCCTGACCGGCAACAGCCTCTTCACGATCGTCACTGCCCACCAGGATCGTCTTAACAGCCGCTGTCTCGTTGCTTGGGAGCGTTGTGATGATATCGCCTACATGAACCCGGCCACTCTCGATCTGGCCCTGGAAACCGCGAAATTCATGGTTTGGACGGGAAACACGCTGAACAGGCAGATAAAACTCGCTGACATTCTCAGCCTCGGAAACATCCACAGTCTCAAGATGATCCAGAAGAGCTTTGCCCGTATACCACGGCATATTCGGAGACTTCTTCGTTACGTTATCACCCTCTGTAGCACTGACAGGAATGATCACAACATCCTGAAGACCCAGAGTCTCAGAAAGCTCATTGATATCCTTCACGATCTCGTTAAAACGGCTCTCACTGTAACCAACAAGATCCATCTTATTAACAGCAAATACAAAATGATGGATACCCATCAGAGCGCAGATACGCGCATGACGTCTTGTCTGCACCAGAACACCCTGTTTTGCGTCCACAAGAATAATGGAAAGCTGGGCAAAAGAAGCGCCAACTGCCATGTTTCTTGTATACTCCTCATGACCAGGAGTATCTGCAACAATAAAACTTCTCTTATCCGTTGTAAAATAACGGTATGCAACATCAATGGTGATACCCTGCTCACGCTCAGCCATCAGACCATCCAGAAGAAGAGAATAATCAATGGCACCACCTCTGGAACCCACCTTGCTGTCCAGAAGAAGGGCTTTTTCCTGGTCTGCATATAAAAGCTTGGAATCATAAAGAATATGGCCGATCAGTGTAGACTTTCCATCATCTACACTTCCGCAAGTGATAAATTTCAGTAATCCGCTCATCCTAGAAGTACCCCTCTCTCTTTCTTTTTTCCATACTTGCAGCTCCGCCGTCGGAATCAATAACACGTGTGGTTCTCTCAGATTCCACAGAGCTTAAGGTCTCGTCAATGATCTCGTCCAGTGTCTCCGCATCAGACTCGATACCGCCTGTCAGAGGATAGCATCCGAGAGTACGGAAACGGACCTTTTTCATCTGCGGCTCCTCACCCGAGTTCAGACGCATTCTGTCGTCATCCACCATGATAATGTTGCCATCTCTGTATACAACCGGACGCTCTTTTGCAAAATACAGCGGAACGATCGGGATATTTTCTCTCTTAATGTACTGCCAGATATCAGTCTCAGTCCAGTTGGAAATCGGGAAAACACGGATGCTTTCGCCCTTATTGATCTCCGTATTATAAAGCTTCCACATCTCCGGACGCTGGTTCTTCGGATCCCAGGCCTGCTCTGCATTACGGAAGGAGAAGATACGCTCTTTTGCACGGCTTTTCTCCTCGTCACGACGACCGCCGCCAAAAGCAGCTGTGAAACCATATTTCTTAAGAGCCTGCTTCAGTGCTTGCGTTTTCATGATATCTGTGTATGCGGAACCGCTGTCAAAAGGATTGATACCCTGCTTCAAACCATCCTGATTAATGTACTCAAGCATTTCGATTCCCAGATCCTTCGCGGTTTTGTCACGAAACTCGATCATCTCTTTAAATTTCCATGTTGTATTTACGTGAAGAAACGGAAATGGCGGTTTCTCCGGATAAAAAGCCTTCATTGCAAGATGAAGCATTACAGAACTGTCTTTTCCTATAGAATAAAGCATTACCGGCTTCTCGCACTCTGCTGCAACTTCACGGATGATATAAATTGCCTCTGCTTCCAGCTCATCCAAATGTGATAATCCACTCATATCTGATCTCATCCTCCTGTTCCGGCCGCCAGAACCGGCAGCACTTATCTTCTGGTCTAATATTTATTCGAATTCCGTCGATCCACATCGATCACGGATGTAGAACCGTCCGTTTTTGTAATGATCCAATGAAGGATATCTCCTTCGCTTTTTACATTCATGATACTTCCGTTCCCACCGATATCCGCACCAAGGAAAAAGTCGATGGCACCGGCTTTACATTCCTTTACACAGGAAACGCAGCCCCAGCAGTTTTTCGGATATTTCATCACGGCTTTTTTGCCTTCCATGACGATCAGGGTTCCCGGACATACTTCACTGCATTTTCTGCAGCCAACACATTTTTTCTGATCAATTCGTATGCTCATATGTGTCCTCCTTTACAATGTCGCGAAAAATCATCCTGATCTCGCCGTTTTCCAGTTTCGAATTTACATATTTATAAAATTTCTCATCTGTTTCTGGATGATCCAGATTTTCGTTAAAAGAATGCCATCTGGTCTCTTTGCGGTTTTTCAGATGAGCGATCAGTGAACGGCACACAATGAGACGCTCACGAAGTTCGTATGCAAACATCAGCTCATGCATATCTGCTGCCGCTGTTTTTTCGGCAAGAGCCTGAAGCTGAAGGATTTTTTCATCTGCAAGAGCAAGCTGCTTCTCATTAAACTGATAATTAGAAGCAATTCCTCCCGCATATTCATCCATGACTTTCTGCATAGCTTCTTCCAGCTCTTCCACGGAAAATGCCGGTGCGTCTTCATTTCGGAACTTTTCGTACTGAGAAAGAATTTCCCCTTCCTGAACCTTGATCTCTGTCTCAGTCTGAACATCTGCTTCCTTCAGAGTTCCGGCCTTAAACTGTTTCACCATATCCAATGCTGCAAGCTTTCCTTCTGCAAGAGCTCCTGTTACATATTTCTGCGGACATCCGCCTGCAACATCACCGGCTGCATATAGCCCCTTTACCGTGGTTTCACGGCCTGTATTTACCCAGTAGCCGCTGGCTGTATGACCGCCTACGATATACGGCTCTGTTCCCTGGATCTCCACATCCTGCTCGCTGGGGCTCTTTCCGCTTTCGATCCATTTCAGAGTCTGGCTCGGTGCCATGTTGAGATAAGCCTTCAGAAGATCTTCATCCTGTTCCTTCGTGATCCCTGTAGTCTTCAGGTAACACGGGCCGTGGCCAAGCTGATTTTCCCGAACTGTTCCGTAAACTCTCTCGCTTGTGGTCAGTCCGTATTTTGTCTCATAGATCTCGCCAGCTGCATTGATCTGTTTTGCGCCGACACCCTGTGCGATGGTTCCCGTAGGAGCAATGGTATCCTTGCAGCGAAGTGCTATAAAACGCATCTCAAAGGACGTCATCTCCGCACCTGCCAGGATTCCCATTGCATATCCGGCACCTGTGTTAAACGGCGGATACCACATCTTATGTCTGGAAAATCCCGGATTGTTCGGCTTATAAAGTCCGGCCGCTCCGCCTGTTGCAGCAAGAACTGCCTTTGCCCGGATAATGTATGCGGTTTCTTCCATAATAGAGAAACCAACCGCTCCGTAAACCTGTCCGTCTTTTACAAGAAGGTCTGTGATATTTACATAATTCAGAACGTCTACGTTCTCAGCTTTATGAACTGCATCAGCAAGAAGTGGTTTAAAATTTTCACCGTTGATCTTGATGTTACGGTTTCCTCTGGCTACATAATCACCATTTTCATCCTTCAGGATCACAAGCCCAAGCTTTTCCATCTTTGCAGTAACTTCGTTGAAATTCTCCGCTGCTGTAAGAAGAAGGTCCTGCCTTACGATCCCGGCGGCATCCTTTGTTGCATAATCTACATAATCCTGCGGCTTGCGGCCTTTTACAATGTAGGCATTGATTGCATTAACACCTGCTGCCAGACAGCCGCTTCGTCTGATATTTGCTTTTTCTGCGATCAGTACCCTGCCGGCTTTCTGTTCTGAGAGAACCAGCGCCGCATAGCAGCCTGCGGTACCTCCACCTATGATCAGCACATCTGTTGTAATTTCCTTTGTGTTTAATCTGTTTTTCATACTCATCACTCTGTTATCTGAAGCTCATGTACAGTTACATTTTTCTCTTTATCTACACCAAAGGCCTTCAACACCGGATTTTCTGCATCCATAAGGGAGAGGATCAGATATTCGATGTTCGGGTCAAATGCAAGTCGTTTATCTTCTTCGGAAGGCCTTGACGGAGACTCCGGATGAGAATGAAAGTTTCCGATCATCTGATATCCGTTCTGACGGATATCCTTGATCGCGCTCAGCTGTTCCTTCGGGTCCATGGAAAAGTGTTCGTTGCTTTCATCGATATTTGTCAGCAGATACACCTTCTCTATGGTTTTTACATCGTCCTCAATGGTCCCGCCCAGAAGGCCGCAGGACTCATTGGGAAGTCCTTTTCTGCAGTGGTCTAATATTTTCTCGTAATCTTCTTTTTTTAATTTCAGCATTTCTTCGCAGCCTCCAATGGGTTTCTATACTTATTTACAGTATCTGCACCAGCAGACACCTTTTCGTTTCTGTGATCAGTGTTTATTAATGCTTCAGTTCACACACAGCCTGCTCATAATCGATCAGTTCTGTGATCGTCGGATCATCGCCGCATACCGGGCAATGATGATTCTTCGGAAGCTTCACGGTACGGAATGTCATCTTCAGCGCATCGTAGGTAAGAAGTCTTCCTGTAAGAAGATCACCCTGTCCGATGATGTACTTGATCGCTTCCATTGCCTGAAGGCTTCCGATCACTCCGCCCATGGCTCCGATCACGCCAGCCTGCTTACAGGTCGGTACGGCATCCTTTGGCGGCGGGCTCTGGAACGCACATCTGTAGCATGGGCCCTGTCCCGGAACGTAAGTCATCAGCTGTCCCTGGAAACGGATGATTCCTGCATGTGAAAACGGTTTCTCAGCCATTACACAGGCATCGTTGATCAGGAATTTTGCAGGAAAGTTGTCTGTTCCGTCAAGAATGAAATCGTAATCTTTGATCAGATCCATGATGTTGCTGGAATCTACAAAGGTATGATATGTATTTACAGTAACGTCCGGGTTGATGGCTCTCATGGTCTCAGCCGCAGACTCTACTTTCAGTTTGCCAACATCTGCAGTTGTGTGGATGACCTGTCTCTGAAGATTGGAAAGATCTACCTCATCTGCATCCGCGATCCCGATGGTTCCCACACCTGCTGCTGCAAGGTAAAGAGCTGCCGGTGCTCCAAGTCCGCCGGCTCCGATGATCAGAACCTTGGCATTCAGAAGCTTTTTCTGACCTTTTACTCCAACCTCTTTCAGGATGATATGGCGGGAGTACCGCTCAAGCTGCTCATTTGTAAAAGCCATTATCTTGCGCCTCCTCCCATGTAGTACAGGAACTCAACAACGTCGCCGTCCTTTACCTCTGTTTCCGGAACGTCTGCCTTGCTGATGAATTCATCGTTGATAGTTACGGTTACATACTCAGGACTTTCAATATCCTCTTTCTCAATAAGCTCTGTAAGCTTCAGTCCGTCTTCGTACTCTTTTTTATTTCCTGCAACTGTGATTGTCATTTCTCTGTTCTCCTATTCTTCAACTTTTCTTACGATCAGTGTATAAGTTCCGTCTTCGTTGTCTTCGAGCTTCAGGATCTGATGTCCTTCTTCCTTCACGCTTCTCGGCACATTCTGTACCGGCTCGCCATCGTTCATTTTGATCGCCAGGATCTGTCCGTCATCCAGCTCCTCAAGTGCTACCTTTGCTTTTACAAAGGTTACCGGGCAGACCACATCGGTAATATCTACGGTATCATCAATCTTAATATCAGTCATTGTATGCTCCTTTCAAAACTTCCTGAAGTTTTTCAGCGCCTACCCGGTCGATGGTAAATTTAAAACGCTCTCCCGGATTTGCATGATCATCAAAGAACTGGATCGCTGCATCGGTCACTCTGAAAAGCTGCTCCTCAGAGGTGATCAGCGGAAGAAATTCCTGTCCCTTGCTGATGTGATTTCCAAACGTTCCGCCAAAGGAAACGATATATGCTTCGTTTACATCCCATGCATCCACCGGACAGGATTTTGCACATCTGCCGCAGTAGTTACATTTCTCTGTATCGATCACCAGCTTGTCATCCTCAAAGGAGATGGCGTTTTCTCTGCAGGCCTTTTCACATACACCACAGTGGATACATGCATCCTCTTTCCAGCTGACCTCAGCCGCTCCCTTGATCCCTACATCATTCTCCTCTGCCTTCAGACAGTTGTTCTGGCATCCGGTAACACCGAATTTGAATTTATGAGGAAGCTCTCTTCCGAAATATCTTTCATTTAATTTCACTGCAATGTCATAGCTGTTGATATTTCCGCTTGGACAGACAGCGTTGCCCTGGCAGGCTGTAACTGTACGGACTCTCGGTCCGCAGACACCAGGCTTGCATCCGCCTTTTGCAAGATCATCCTTTACATCATCAATATCATCTAATTTAATGAACGGGATCTCAACTCCCTGTCTGGAAGTAAGATGTACATATCCGTCACCGTATTTCTCAGCTACCTCTGCGATCTTTTTAAGGTTTTCTGCGGTAAGTGTACCGCCTACACAAGCAAGACGAAGAGAAAAATTATTTTTCTGCTTCTGTCTCATGAAACCACCTTTTTTTAATGTAGCGTAATCTACTTTTGCCATAACGAACTCTCCATTTCTCTGCTGGTGCAGCTCTTAGATTTTATCGGTTATTTTCTATCGCTTGTTTGAAATCTTCTTTTAAATCTTCAATATCTTCAATTCCCACACTGATACGGATCAGATCCTCGAATACTCCGGACTGCAGCTTCTCTTCGTCGGAGATGTGTGCCGCGATGGTGGATTCCGGATGGATCACCAGGGTCTTCGTATCTCCGATATTGGAGATGATCAGTGGGATCTTCAATGAATTAATAATGGAAAAAGCCTTCTCCTTGCTTCCGGTTCTTACGGTTACGATAGCTCCGTAGCCATTCCTGAACTGCTTTTCCGCAATTTCGTGATAAGGGCTTTTTTCCAGTCCAGGATAATTTACTT
The DNA here is from genome assembly GCF_003479245.1 of Ruminococcus sp. AF17-12. Lineage (NCBI taxonomy): Bacteria > Bacillati > Bacillota > Clostridia > Eubacteriales > Oscillospiraceae > Ruminococcus > Ruminococcus sp. AF17-12. The sequence continues at coordinate 10,080 of NZ_QUGY01000025.1, read as the reverse complement.
CAATGTCACCACCCAGGCCCTGTAAAAATCTCGCAAGCTCCAGTGCATTGTCACACTGTCTCTGCATTCGAAGTCCCAGGGTCTCCAGTCCCAGGTTATTAAGGAAAGCATTCTGCGGAGCAAGACACGCGCCAGTGTTCCGGAAAAGTCCGTTTCTAAGCTTGGCGATGTATGCAAATGGTCCGAATTTCCGGTATGGAGCAAGTCCCGGATATCGGTAAGGGTCCCATTTCAGACCCTTACCACAGACAAGAATACCGCTGATGGCATCGCTGCTTCCATTGATATATTTGGAAGAGGAATGAACCACAATGTCAGCTCCAAGCTTCAGTGGCTGGATCAGATACGGGGTTGCCACCGTGTTGTCTACGATCAGCGGTACGTCATGCTTATGTGCCACTTCCGCAACTGCCTGGATATCGGTAACATCTAGCTTGGGGTTGCCAATGGTCTCCGCAAAAACAAGTCGCGTCTTCTCTGTGATCTCTGCCTCAAAAGCTTCCGGCTTATTCTCTTTCACATATTTTACGGAAATCCCGAAAGGCTTCAGATCATCGAACAGTTCCACGGTTCCGCCATACAGTCCGCAGGCTGCCACAATCTCGTCTCCCGCCTGAAGAATGTTCAGAAACGCATTGGTCAGCGCTGCCATTCCGGAAGCACAGGCCACACTGCCGATCCCATCCTCCAGCATGGTCACTCTCTTCTCAAAGGACTCTACCGTAGGATTGTTGATCCTTGTATAGGAGAAGCCCATTTTTTTATTGTCAAAAATTTTCTCCAGGTCTTCCGCGCTGTCATGTCGGAATGCGCTGCTCTGATAGATTGGAACCTGTGTTGCTCCCTGCGGATATTTCTCGTTGGTGCCGTGGAGCAGTCCTGTATTAAAGCCGTATTCGTTCATAGCCTCTTCCCTTTCTTTTGTTGACACTTATATTAACCTACTATTCATAGTATGTCAATAGGAAAACGGGATTAAATGTATTTTTTTGTGTACACAACTATACGACAGCATGATACAATTATAACAGTTGCGATAATTACAGCACCAAAAGAAAGATGCCCGCAGGCATACAAACCTACATAAAGAACAGGAGGTGATCCCTATCAATATAAACCCGAAGCTCCGGAATATTTTTCACTCTTTATTCAGTCCCACCCTTGATTTCCGCGTCCGGCTGTTCAACATCCTCGCCTTGGGAGGTACTGTGATCAGCCTGATCATGGCCTTTCTCAGTCTCGGGACCGGTTCCTGGGGAAATGTACTGATCAATTTTGCGCTGGTTGCAATCTCCGGAGGGCTTTTTCTTTATTCCTATTACAGTGGAAAATATCAGCGCTGCTACCTGATTACCATTGTCGTGATCTTTCTGATCGTTTTTCCGGTGATGTTTTTTACCAGCGGCGGTTATCGTGGCGGCATGCCGGCATTCTTTGTGTTTGCTATTATTTTTACCGTGCTGATGCTGGAAAAAAGACGCGCTCTGATCGTTTCCCTGCTGGAGATCCTCCTTTATATGGGACTGTGTCTGGTTGCATACCATTTCCCGGACACTGTAACTCCTTTTGCCACGGAAGCAGACCGGCTGGCAGATATCCTTCTGGCGTTTGTCTCTGTAAGTATTGTCTGCGGCAGTGTTCTCTATTTTCATCTGAAGGAATATAACCAGCAGCAGCTCCTTCTGGAGGAACAGAATCTGCGACTGCGCTCCCTTGATAATGCCAAGTCCACCTTCCTGACCACCGTTGCCCATGAGATTAAAAATCCTCTGAGTTCCATTTCCCTCCACGCGCGGGACACCTCCGAGCTCCTTGAGGAAGAGCCTCTGGATTTCTCTCTTATGCAGGAAAATCTCCGCACCATTGAACAGTCGGTAATGCGGATCGACCGGATCGTGCTGGATCTGATGGATACGGTTTCCATTGAGCAGGGACGGCTTGCCCTTTCCCTTATCCCATCAGATCTGTCCGGTCTTTTGTATTCTGTAAAAAAAGACTACTGCAGTCATCCAAGCTCAAAGAACAATCAGCTGGTCCTTACAACACAATCCGGACTCCCGGAAATCTCTGCTGATCCGGAACGGCTGATCCAAGTTGTCACCAATCTGATCTCCAATGCAGAGCGTCACACCCAAAACGGAACCATCACCATTTCGCTTACCGGCGAACCGGGCTGGCAGACCATCTGCGTCTCCGACACCGGAACCGGCATGTCAGAAGAAATGCGAAAAAACGCACTCAAGGGTTATGTTTCCGCTGATAAGGATTACTGGCGGCACGGCATAGGCCTCTATGTCTGTCATCAGATCATCACTGCCCATGGCGGCAAAATATGGCTGAAAAGTAAAGAAGGCGAGGGGACTCAGGTGTTCTTCTCACTTCCGGAGGAGGAATCATAAATGAATGAAAAGAAATCACTTATCCTTATGGTCGAGGATGAAGAACAGGTGCTGAATACCAACTGCCGTATGCTGCGGCGCCGTGGCTACGATGTCCACACTGCACAGACAGCCGCCGAAGCCTGTCATCAGCTTGAAAAACAGCTGCCGGATCTTCTTATCCTGGACATTATGCTTCCGGACGGAAACGGTCTGGATATCTGCCGCCGCTTCCGCGAAAAGACCATAAATCCGGTTCTTTTTCTCACCGGAAAAAGTGATATCCGGGATCGGGTAGAAGGACTTCAGCAGGGAGGCGACTATTATCTCACCAAACCTTATAATTTCGATGAATTTCTGGCCGTGATCCAGATGCTTCTGGAACGCCAGAAACGAATGGAAGAAAAAATAAAAGAAAAATTTCAGTCCTCCCGTCAGATCACCATCGGCAGCCTGCGGCTGGATCTTTCGGACGGCCATGCATATCTCAATAATGCCGACACAGGCCTTACCCGGACCGAATTCTCTCTGCTACGTCTCCTTGCAGAAAACCAGGAGAAGATTTTTTCTGCAAAGGAGCTCTACGAAGCGGTATGGGGCAGCTGTGCAGGAACAGATACCAGCACGGTACGGCGGCATATCTTTAACCTCCGGACCAAGATCGGTGCCGAAGATACCGATGAGTATGACATTGTCTCGGTTTATGGGAAGGGATATCTTTTTACCTGCCGGTAAGCCGGTCTTTTCACGATCGGATAGCATATTTCCAGACCTGTACGCAGCTTTCCGTAAATGTCTCTTTTTCTTCACATTTCCGGATATCGGGATCTGTCTGTTACAATGTACTTAACAGACAGATCTTTTTTATTTGTAAAAATTTATGATCAAAGAATAGTAAGCAGCTAACTGCTGCGCAATTTATCAGGAGGTGCCTATGCATAAAAAAATCTTAGTTCTTTTAACAGGCGCGATCGCTCTTTCTATATCTGCAGTCCCGGTCCTCGCTTCTGACCCTCCAACCGATGACGGTCAGTACATCTGGCAGGATGAAAACGGAGATTACTGGTACCGCAATGGTTCCGAGGATGAATATATCGGGGAAGGTAATTATGCCCCTGACCCGGATTCCGGTGAACTGATGGAAGGCAACGATGCCGGCTGGACCGAACAGGACGGTTATTTTGAGCCTCATTATTATTATGAGGACGGCAGTGTGTGGCTGGAAGATGCCACCGGAACCACATATATTGGCTCCAGAGATAAATATTATATTGATGACTACGGCAATCTTCAGGAATATTCCGATTCTGAAACTGATTCCTCCTCCGGAGATTCTTCAGAAGAATCCTCCGATACCAGTGGAAACTCCTCCTCGCAGGATTCCGATTCTTCATACCCAAATTCCTCTTCCGATACAAACACGGAAGATTCCTCCGAATCGGAAAAGCGCGGCGAGCTTCATATGCGGGTTGGATTCCCTGCCGATGATACGATCAGAGAATCCATGCCCGAAAAAGAAGGTTATTTCGAGCAGCGTTCCGTAAATGGCGGAAAAAGCACTGCCTTTGTTTTAAAAGTACCGAATTCCTCTCTGGAGGATTCTTCCCTGAAGGGTTTTCTGGCAGAATACTATCCGGTAAAGGGTGAGATCATCACCAAAAAGGATCTTACCTTTGAATCTTATCCTGCCACGAAATATCAATACTTAACCGAAGTCAACGAAGAAGAAAAAAATGTAGATGCTCTTGTATGCCAGACTGACGATTATACCTTCGGACTTTTTGTCCTGACTCCGTCAGACACCTATGATAAGGCCGCCGAAAAGGAAGCCACAGAGCTGATCAAATCCATAGATTTCGTTTACGCAGAGCGTGTGGATATGGCCATGACGGATTACTTCCAGGTCCTCACTCCGGAGCGCTGGAAATATCTCTGCCATTATGAAACAACCGAAACCGAAAATGGTGGATATAAACTGACTTATTACAATGAGGATGTTCCTGTACTGACTCTGGAAGCCAGATATTACGATGGCGAAGACCAGCCTCTGGACAGTGTATGGCAGGGCTATCTCGGCCGTATCGAAACCGTCGACGGCAAAAAATACGATCTTCTGTCCACCATCAGCCAGTACTCCAAGGACGCCTCTGATGAATGGAAGGAAATGTATGACACTTATCTGGATGTCATAAACGGGATCCGTATAATGGACGGCTGTTCCCTGACCGAAGGAAGCCATGCCTGATCCCTTGTGATTCACATTGCCCCCTCTGCCGTTATTTTGCAGACCGGAAAATCCGTAGCTGCATGTGATGTTGACAGCTGCTATATATCAGGTACAGATTTTCCAGTCGCAAAAGGCACATCATATTTACATAAAAGAAGCTGCAGACTCTGTTTTTTCACTGTTCTGCAGCTTCTTTTCATAATACTTACCTCCTGTGTTTTGCCTCGTGTTTTGTTGTTGGGGCTATTATAAACATGAGTAAGTACCTATGAAAACTATTAGATTGGAAACCGTTTTCAGTAGTTTTCGAAATCAGGGATATTTGGGCGGATTTTACAGGTTTTTATGTTTGATTTTTAGCTGTTATCCATAGATTTCGCACTCTTTTTTGCATATTCTTCATCACCGTTGAAAGATTTTGTGAAAACGCAATCAACCTTGTGAATTCAGCTCTTCCAGGAGTTTTTTGCGGTAAGCTTCATCTTTGACAGCACGTTTGAGATCTTCTTTGGTCAGTTCTTCTCCATGCAACTGCTTTTCTTTCATTCTGACAAAAACCTCATCTGCATTTTTCTCTTTAAGATAAACCGGGTTATATCCATTTTATCAGACCCGGACTGAAAAATTACTCTTGTTCTGACGACAAATTCTTCCAGCACTGTCCTCTGTTTGCCAAAAATCTTTCTGCATTCATTCTTCCGAAACAGTTATCCACACTCACCCTGAAAAATCGCTCTTTCGGGCGAATGGTTTTCCACATATTCCACAGAAGTTATCCTCGGTAGTCTGTGTGATCCTCTTTCGCCGCCTTCATCTCACAGATAAATATAATCATTCATCACCGGCTGCAGGCCGTGGTCTTTCAGGGCGTTGAAAACTTCGTCCACAGACCTTCCGTCGGAAATCTCAAACTGATCGTCGCCTTTATCTTCGATATCATCCACATGGCTTCCGATTCCTGTGCTGACACCTGCAGAGATCTTGGTTGCTGCGATATTTACCAGATTGTCACGGACACGCTCACACTCTCTGGTGGATACAGTAATACTTGCAAACGGCATAAACAGACGATATGCACAGACTACCTGCAAAAGCTGCGGTTCGTGTACATCCTTCGGATTGATCCTGTCGTTGTTGATGATCGGACGAAGTCTCGGGCAGGAAAAAGCGATCTCTGCGTGTGGATATTTTCTCTGCAGAAGATATGCGTGATATCCCGTTGCAAAAGCATCCTTGCGGAAATCATCTAGTCCCAGAAGTGCCGCAAAACCAACACCTCGCATGCCGCCTTTTAACGCACGCTCCTGTGTATTTAACCTGTATGGGAAAATCCTCTTGTGACCTGCCAGATGCAGAGTTTCGTATTTATCAGAATTATAGGTTTCCTGGAAAACTGTCACATAATCTGCGCCGCATTTGTGAAGATATGCGTACTCATCAGAATTCATCGGATACACCTCAAGGCCGATCACCTTGAAATATTTTCGCGCGATCTCACAGGCTTTTCCGATGTACTCCACATTGGATTTGGTTTTGCTCTCGCCGGTAAGGATCAGGATCTCCTGCAGACCAGTCTCGGCGATCGCTGCCATTTCCTTCTCGATCTCTTCTTCGTTCAGCTGTGCACGGCGGATCTTATTGTGGCAGTTAAATCCACAGTAGATGCAGTAATTCTCACAGTAGTTTGCAATGTAGATCGGTGTGAACATACAGATGCTGTTTCCGAAATGTTTCCTTGTTTCGATCCGTGCAGCCTGTGCGATTTCTTCCAGAAGAGGCAGCGCTGCCGGTGAAAGCAGTGCTTTAAAATCCTCCGGTGTACGGTTGTCATGAGCAAGCGCTCTCCGTACATCCGCTTCTGTGTACTTATCATAATCATATGCGTTCATTGCGGAAATAACCTGATCCATTACATCAGATTCTTCCAGCTGTTCCATATCCGGAAGGTACTTCATGTGATCGATACGGTTCTTTTTCATATCTTCCAGAATTTCTTCATTTACGATACTTTCATTAAAATGGCCGTCCTGCTGACTGGCCTGTACTGTCTCTGCCATTACTCTTATGTCGCTCCTCTCATATATTGCAGCAATACTCTGGTCCTCACTGCTGCATATCTGTAAACTTAATTTCGATTGAAACCAGACAATACCTGTGTTTCACTACACAGGCAGTGCCTGTCCCCCGCTTAGTGTTCTGCGTTCAATCATTCATTTATCAATTTTACTCATGAAGAAATCCGGTCAGTGGTGAGGATGCACTTGCACCTCTCTCCAGAGTTCTTCCCATACCGGAAAGATATGCACTTCTTCCTGCCTCAATAGCTTTCTTAAAGGCTTCCGCCATAACACGGACGTCTCCTGCAGTTGCGATAGCTGTATTTGCCATAACTGCTGCAGCACCCATTTCCATAGCCTCACATGCCTGTGACGGGCGGCCGATTCCTGCGTCCACGATGATCGGAAGGTCGATCTCGTCGATAAGGATCTGGATGAATTCTTTTGTACAGATTCCTTTGTTGGAACCGATTGGAGAGCCAAGTGGCATTACACAGGCAGCTCCTGCATTCACCAGATCTCTGGCTGCATTCAGATCTGGATACATGTATGGCATAACTACAAAGCCCTCTTTTGCAAGGATCTCTGTTGCCTTGATGGTCTCGTAATTATCCGGAAGAAGATATTTGGAGTCATGGATAACTTCGATCTTTACAAAATCTCCACAACCAAGCTCGCGGGAAAGTCTTGCGATACGGACTGCTTCCTCTGCATTTCTGGCTCCTGATGTATTCGGAAGAAGAGTAACATCCTTCGGCACATAGTCAAGAATATTGGCAAGCCCACCCTCATTTGCACGGCGCAGGGCAAGTGTTACGATCTGAGTTCCTGCTTTTTCAATACATGCTTTTACAAGCTCCAGAGAAAATTTTCCGGAACCAAGGATAAAACGGGAAGTAAACTCATGGCCTCCCAGGATCAGTTTGTCTTCATTTGTGTTTGCTGTTGTCATTTTTTATGTCCACCTTTCTTTATGTCTGTTTGCAGAAAATATTTCCACCGATTTATAACCAGCGCCTTCTTCTGCCAGATCATTCTTCATTTGCATTTTTTCAGTAACTTATCTGTCAGTTACTGCCGTGGTATATATACCTAATTTTATCTCTATAGCGACATCAGCAGCTTCCGCCGCCCATAAACTGCAGAATCTCCACAACATCGCCATCTTTCAGTACTGTTGTATCGTAAGTGTCTCTCTTAATGATCTCTTCATTCAGCTCTACTACAACCTGCACCGGAACATAGTTACATGCTTCCAGATATTCTGTTACTGTCACCGGCTTTTCCAATGTTCTGCTTTCACCATTTACTGTGATCATGATCTCTCCTTTCCGGAAACTTCAAAAGCTATTCGTCAATAAAAAAGAGTTCACAAAGAAATACACCCGCGGTGGTGCACCCCTTCATGAACTCAGTTCACTCTCAAATTTCCCAATATTCAATTGTCGATACCGGGGTTAAAAGCATTCGCTCTTGATCCCTTCCCTGTAAATCCTGATCTTACGTATTCAATCGGATAAAAACATCCGCATCCAATAAAAAAGGAGATACACCAAAGTATCTCCCGTAAATTCATCTTATACGTTCCTACGTTGGCATTATCCAAATCAGGTATAAGGGTCGAAGTTGAAGACTTCCTCTCAGCCTGCCATCACAAGCTCCCCTGTTATTTACATGGTTTAGTATAAGGCGAATTATGATCAATGTCAAGAGCATTAAATTTTCTCACAATAGTTCCAATTTGTTCTAAACTATAGTACACTATAATTGCTGCCAACCCTCCAGCAGAAAGGAGGTGAAGTCCAGTGTGCGAATTAATCATCACATTTTTTGTTTCTGTTACGGCGGATATAGTTAGCTACTATATTCGCAAATGGCTGGACAGAAACGACAGGCAGTAACAGCCTGAAAGGCTTAAGCCCCCTTACATAACGGCATAGAAAACCCCGGAAGTGTGCGAGACTTCCGGGGTTTTCGTTTTTGCCAATGTTTGAATTTCATCACATTTCTTAGCTACTATCATCTTATGCTTTCTATACTAATTTGTCAACCGAATTTTATTAACGGCATCATCATAGGATGTTACTGTTATTTATAAGCAGTGAATCCCAGATCTTTCATTGTCAGATTTAAATTCTTTTTCAGATAATCATTTGCTACTTTCATTGTCGCTTTCATCATAATATTGGAAGAATCCTGCAGATCTGTCATCGCTTTTTTTCCGTTTGTATACAAGAAAGTCAGATTCTGACCTTTATAAGCAGATGCTTTTGTAGAAGAAGTCACCAGCAGAAAGACTTCATTTGTAGACAGGGCGGACTTCACACTGACCGTATCAGATTTCACACAGTTTCCGATAATATCCAGTCCGGCAAGGATTCCATCTGAAGGCATAGAGAGCATCATCCCAATATCTATCTTATCTTCTTTCTTCAGATAACCGATCATCAGAGTACTTTCTTTATCTACTTTGACATTTATAAACTGATTTCCGTCTTCAGTATATTTGCCTTTCTGACTGATGTATTTTTTCAATTTGCTATAATTCTGCGTCAATCTGGTATTAGCCGAGGTCGGATTCTTTACAGTAACCTTGCAGGTGAATTTTCTGCCACCAAGAGTCGCTGTGATAACCGCTGTTCCTGTTTTTACCGCGGTGATCTTTCCGACAGAAGTTATCTTGACAACATTTGTGTTGCTGCTCTTCCATGACGGTTTCAGACTGGTGCCTTTGATCTTCAGTGTATAAGTTTTTTTCGATGCCAGTGTCAGGCTGGTCTTATTCAGGGTGAGATAATTCAGACCTGCGATTGCTGTCAGACCTTTTTCATTATATCTACTCCAGATCGTATTTTTTCCGGATTTCCGGTAAGCTCTCACTGTGTAAGTATAGCTTACTCCGGTACTTACTTTTGTATCGGTAAACGTAACATTTTTGCTTCCTGTGAGGGTTTTTACTGCTTTCCATCCGCTGTTTCCGGTCTTGCGGTATACCCGGTATCCGGCAACTCCTTTTACCTGTTTCCAGCTGAAAATAATCTTATTCCTGCCGGAGATCTTAATAGAAGACATAGCCGGCGTTGCTACGTTTATCGCCGCCTGTACTTCTGTCGCACTGATCAACTCCGGAACCGCAGCTGGTGCCGCCGTTGCAATCATAAAACCTGTCAAAATGCCACATAAAGCTTTTTTCCAATTTCTTCTCATACGCTTTTTTCCTTTCTGCTTTGTGGTATATCTGGATTCCCTAACAAATATAGTATACATTACAAAAAATATTCCTGCTATGATATTTTTCACCGAATCGGGGCTTTCGGTGAAATTCGGCAGTTTCTACAATGGCTTGACACTCCCCTCAACTAAAGCAGGGGGATTCTTGCTTCTCCCACTACTGCATTGGCAAACACCTTACGGTACT
>NZ_QUGY01000024.1:0-24115 GCF_003479245.1 Ruminococcus sp. AF17-12 | reverse complement strand
AATTAGAATGAATGTACCGCTGATTTCAGAATAGGCGTACCGTTCGAGCAGAATTTGCAGGCTAATTCCAGCAACTATTGCATTGGGATATTTTTCTTTTAATTTATCTACAGCAACATCTGCCGATTCCTGTGAACTTGCTGCCAACACAACTGAAGCACCTTCCTTCAAGAATTTATCAGCTGTAGCAAATCCTATACCACGGCTTCCACCCGTAATGATTGCAACTTTATCTTTTAATCTCATTTAGACTACCTCCTTACTTAGTTTCTAACTACATTATAAGCAAAAGGTAGATTATTTTCTGTGATATCATCACAAAATATCGCAATAAAAAACCCTGTTGCTCACGCACCAGGGTTTTGGTTTATCCATCTGTATTTAACACAAGATTAGGCTTCTATTCAACTTCTGAAAACTGATCTTTTCCAACATTACATAATGGGCATTCAAAATCTTCTGGAACATCCTCCCACTTTGTTCCTGGTGCAATACCACCTTCAGGATAACCTTCCTCTTCATCATATTCCCATCCGCAAACGTCACATACATATTTCATTAGTTTATTCCTCCTTATAAATATATTAATACACAGCATATATTACTGTTGTATCTGAATTATTTTGTAATCTTAGCACGAAAGTCAAGTGTTTTTAGCATTTCCAGAGTCCATGAAGATTGCAGTATGCGTATACTTCTTCTACATATTCTCCATCACAGAGGCAGAAATCCGCAATAGGTTCCTGTCCTGGAATTAGCTGTTTTCTATAAATACCCTGATTTGTATTTAGTGTAATCCATTCAATGAAATGATTATCAAGCATTGGATGTTTTATTTCACCGACCACAACATGTACATGCTGTTTGTCCACTGTATATACAGGTACATGCTTCTCAACAGCAGCATCTGTCACTCCAGCTTTTAACTCATGCATAGCCTCTCCGCAACACATTACTGGTACGCCTTGATCCTTTAACATTTCAATAATGTTTCCACAATGATTGCATACATAATATTTTACTTCCATCTTTTTTATCTTCCTATGTTTAAAATTTAAAATCCAATTGTTTCTATAACTTTCTTCAAAGCATCCGTCGATTCTTAAACTTTAATGCTTCTTTACCAACCGATGCAGAACCAACAAAGCCACAGCCTATCATTACTGCTTTTTTTAATAATCACTTTCTTCTTTGTAATAATCTCCTTCTCTTTAATAGTTCTCTTCACGTATTTCGAAATAACTCTGTGGATGGTTACATACTGGACATATCTCAGGTGCCTTTGTTCCTACCACAACATGTCCACAGTTACGGCATTCCCATACCTTAACTTCACTCTTTTCAAACACCTGTGCAGTTTCAATATTCTTAAGAAGTGCACGATATCTCTCTTCGTGGTGCATCTCAATCTGTTTATTGTCAATAGATAATAGTAATAATTACTATTATTATAATAATCAATATTACTGATTACCTTTTATTTAAAATAATCATTCAATCATCATTTTTTCCGTTCAAAAACATATTCTGCATCTGATGATAAATCAGAGCGGAATGAATAGCCTAGTCTATCAAATTTCTTAATATCCTCAGGATTTTCAATTCTGTTTTCAGCCATGAACCTAACCATTTCACCACGGGCCATCTTAGCATATGTACCTTTTGTCACCAGTTTATCTCCTGATAACTCACAAAATGTAATCGTAATGTATCTATCCTGTCGTGTCAGATATTTTTCTATGCACTTAGAGTATTCTTTCGATGCCAGATTGATTATAATCCTGCTGTTATCAATCACTGAGCGGTATAATAAATCTCCCCAGTACTCATACAGATTTTTTGTTTCTCCTATTCCAACCTTCGCCTGCATTTCCAAACGATAAGGTGTCACACCATCCCTTGGTTTTAGCACACCATAAAATGCAGATATTATTCTCAAATGATTTTGTACATACTCGAATTGACTGTCCTCAAACACGGATGGAGCCATATATTGAAAAGCAATTCCTTCATATGATAAGACAGCTGGGGTAAGTAAATGATAAAGATCCATGTTTTCCAATCTATTGAAGTTCTGTTCTGTAATTTTGTCATTACATTTCCAGATAGTCTTCAGTTCTTCTTTTGACTTACTTTTCAACCAACTTTGTATCTCTGTCGTCTTTTCAATAAATTCAGGCAATCCATCCGGCGCTATGCTGTCAGTATCTGTAATCATCTTTTTAGCAGGGGATAATATTATCTTCATTAATCTAATTCCTTGAGCATATTTTCAGGATCATCTGCAGCCTTGACTTTATCATTTGCCTTTATAATAATCCCCTGTTCATCAATAAGATATGTGGTTCTTACTACTCCCATAGAGACTTTGCCATAATTTTTCTTTTCTTTCCATACATCATATGCTTCAATAACTTTCCGCTCTGGATCTGCTAAAAGTGTAAATGTCAATCCATATTTTTCCTCAAATCTCTTATGAGAGGATACAGAATCCTTACTGACTCCAAGAATAACTGCTCCTTTTTCGGTAAACTGAGGGTATCGCTCAGAAAACCCACATGCCTGTTTCGTGCATCCCGCTGTATTATCCTTGGGATAGAAATATAAAATCACTTTTTTTCCTGTATAATCCGATAATCTATGTATTTTCCCATTTTGATCTGGCAACTCAAAATCCGGTGCCTTAACCCCTACTTCCAACATTATTTATCCCTCCCTTTCTGTATCTTTCTCTTTATTCGCCTTTTTCTTCCTATTCCCGGTAATCATTTTATGACCTGTATATATCGCCATTACCATACATAACATAGAACTTAAAGCAAAGTATTTGTGACTTGATTTTTGCTTTTTATATCCAGTGTAAAAAGTCCCAAGCATTGTGATCAATGCTCCTACTGACCAATATTTATGTGCTTTCATGTAATTCCTCCATTTTTTCAGTGTATTCAATTCTAATTATACGCTACCATATTCCTATGTCAATTTGATAATAGAGCATTCCTATAAATTTTTTCAAAATATCATTGTCAAAACTATGTATTGTTATCCTTTAATTTTTCTTTGAAATAATTGACAAAAAGCTTGCTTTCAGGAGATTACTATTTAATCTCTTTTCCATCTATATATAGTTGAAATTTATCAGGATTATTGACAACATCATAGTCCTTTCCGTATTCTACAGGTCTATATTCGGCTGTCATTACCGATTCCCCGTCTTCAATATCCTCTTTCCATAAATAGATGTTCATATCAATGCTCGTCGCATATCCTCTGTCTGTGGAGAATTTTGTCGAATGAAAAGAGACTTTACAACTTAAAATTGGATAAAAAGGACAAAAAAAAGAAGAGCTGCTTGCTCTTCCCATATAGTAGTAGTAAAATAATATGTCATGCCAGCGCAATATATTACCTAGAATATCGCTATAACAGGAAAGGGGCTGCATTGTGACAGCCCCTAATTTACTTCATCACGTTGTCTACATTCTGAGTGAACTCGTTCCCTGGTTTATTTTAGCATCGGTCTGGATTTTGTTTCATAAAGATAAATTTTGCCACAGAGCGGTCGTATGTTTTAATGTGTCCAAACAGCCAGTCGATTACATTTTTCTGTACAAGTTCACTGAACCGATCTGTTGGTCCTTCATACTCCTGAAGGTATTCATACAGTTCTTGAATTGTCTTTTTAAACTCTTCATGTTTTTCATAATGTTTTTCACGCTCTGGATAACCGGATTTTTCCTGAAGCTTTTCCTCTTCTTTGAAATGAAAGTCAGTATATTCATCCAGATAATCCAGCATTTTGATTGCTTTTACTTTGCTGTCGCCATTTTGACAGGCAGTTACAAAGTTCTGGATACGGTCAATCAATTCTTTGTGCTGTGTATCGATTGTTTTATTTCCTGTTACTAAATTGTCATCAAAGGTAATGTTTAAATCGTAAGTCATAATTTGACCTCCATTTCTTTTATATGTTCTCTTAGGCTCTTTTAATGTCTGGCAGTTTCGTACCTGCATTTTCTGCTTAGTCTTCTACAGGAACGAAAACATCTTTTCCTAATCCGCAGATTGGGCATGTCCAGTCATCTGGAATATCCTCAAATGCAGTTTCTGGAGCGATACCGGCGTCTGGATCTCCTACTGCCGGATCATAAATATATCCACATGGTTCACATTCATATTTTTTCATAGTCATTTTCCATTTTCAATGTCGATTTATTTTTGTTACCAAGTTCCTAGCAATTTTTCTAACACTTTGTTTCTTGTATGTCTGTATTATACATGATAATTATTCTTTTGTCAATAATAGTAATTATTATTATTTTTGCACTTAGCATAAACTGATATTTGAATTGCACATTTACATATTGTATATATCATGGGAATAGTTGAATAAAAAAATGAACTCTATTCATTAAAGACAGAGTTGCTGGAAATTATTTCTCTCCAACAACTTTCTTCGTCTTTAAGTCCTTGAAACACAATACTGTCCCATCAGATTCATCCAACTGTTATATTTATTCTTTTCACACACCTTTCGACAAATTTCATTTTCCATCAATACACAGAACATCTTATCATAATCAAATGCCCAAACAGCACCATTCACATGGTTTTCCACTGCTTTCTGATCTATGTACTTTAAACGTGTGACCATTTTTTCAATTTCTCCATTTCTCAAGTTACCGATATTTTTGCAGATAAACCGAAAGAAATTCAACGTTGCATATTCGTCATGCCAATGGAACTCTTCTGGATTGTTTTTAATTTTACTGGCTCGCTGCTGTTCTTTGATTATTTGATCAGCTACACCTTTCATCGAATCTTCGTATCTCATATTACTCACCTACTCTTCCTCAACGCCCAGTGACGGTTTAAATCTTTTATCCTTTGCCTGCGGTACCACGATCTCGTAAAAATAAAATCCTAAATATCCAAGTGCCTGCTTCTTCATTTTATAAAAAGAAGTCCTGCCTATTCCTAGCTCCTGCTGTACTTCCACATCTGTCTTATTATAATGACTGCAAAAACAGGAATGAAGGATTTCACTGAGCATCACACCATTCGGTGCATAGAACTTCACCAGTGTCATTCCACGATAGATCATATCAGACAAGCCATAAATGATCATCAGGTTATTCATTTCCCGGTGCATCTTTGGCACATTCAGCTGATTGTTATAAATGCTCAGATAACTCAATGCATATGCCATATCTTCATTGATTTTCTCCTGGCACTCCATATCCAGTTCTTCCAATACAACTGGTTTTCTAAAATCAGTTTCTGGTAGCTTGTCATCAGTTCTTTAATATCAGTATAATGTCTTAATCCTGTGCATGACTTGCCATATGGAAGGTAATTTCTTTCACTGATTTAATTGCATAATCTCTGTCTGTCATCAGTTTCAAAATCTCCTTATCATCATCACACTAACTGGCGGTCTTTCAGACCAGTTCGCTTTCCCCATGATTTTGATGGGAAGCAATTACTTACTACAACTTGCAGAAGCGGATATCCAAAAGGCATTGTGGGAGCTGCCTTTGCTGACCGAAATCCATCTTCTTATGTAAAACCTGCAGGAATATAAAGGGAAAGTGACTATCCCTGCCGATTAATAATCCAAATAATATCGTCTATACCAATCTCTCCTTATTTTTCAAAGCATCTGTAAAATCGTTTTCTATCATTTGGTTATAAAGTCTCTTCTGCGCCAGTTCATCTGTATAATACGCATAGTCATGATTATAATCTTCCATAACTGTTTCTGCCGCCATAGATGCATAATCATATATGGTAGCTATTGAAAGATTCTTATCTATATTTTTGTAAATACCATATTTAATCTTTATTCCTTTAATCGGAGCATTCTCTACAAACTCATTAATAACATTGTCCATTCTCCGATGATCCAGCTCACAATCATCACTTAATAAGCAGAGAAAAGATGCTTTTTCTTTTCTCACCGGTGCTGCTCAAGTTCATAATGCCTAACTCATCTAATCTTATATCTGAATCCTCACTTGCAAACGCAAACACTATTTTTTCGAATGTATCTGCATTTCCAATTCTTGCACATTTCATACGATAACGCAAAATATCATTACCATTTTTTATCCTGTAATGTATTGTGAACTGTGAGACCAGTTGCAGTTGTTTGCATATATTATTAAAATCCGTAGCAACCAGCATTTTATTTCTGTCTTCTTCAAATACATTGGTCTCTATATACTTTTGTATTACGGTTTCATATGTTTTCTTCTCGTTCATTAATTCATCTAACTCTGTGTTTTCATTTAGATGTCTATAAATCTGAATGTACTGATCTTGACGATTTACGCAATATATACTACTAAACTCATTCCCCAAAATGTTAATAATATCCGTAATCAGCATTTTTCCCCTTACTCTTCATTTACATATCATTTTATTGTAATCCCTTGATCTTTTTCAAAGATACTTTCGCTGTTGTTCCAAAGTTTCCATGTCTCTCTTTCTTTAAAATACAACGAAAAGTGAACTCTTATGTACTTGAAGAATCTGAAATACGATTCCTCCCTGTAAATATCAATCTGTTCCACAAAGCACGTGACATGCTCCCACCACTTAAATCTTACGATTTTGAAGTGGGGGCTTCCTGCTCGATTACCCTTTAGGGCAAAGCTAAAACAGGCTATCCCCGCGTGTCCCGCGGTTTTGTTTTTTATGTTTATCCGGTTACGGATTTTTTTCTTGTGCCGTCAGGCACATTCTTTATAGATTCTTTTTCCTTCTTCACGGATGTTGACTGCTGCATTCACATCCCGGTCTATCCTATTTCCACATTCACAAACATACATTCTGTCCGACAATGCCAGTTCCTTTTTCTTATGTCCGCATACACTGCAGATCTTACTGGATGCAAAATAACGGTCTACTTTTATAAGATGTTTTCCATATTCTTCCAGCTTGTATCCCAACATGAACAGAAACTGCCCGTACCCGTTATCCTGCACACCTTTCCCAAGGTGCAGCCCTCCGGACATTCCCTTCAGATTCAGATCTTCCACACATACTGCATCATATCTTTCCGCAAGCTCCCTACTGAGCTTATGCTGGAAATCTTTTCTCTGGTTCTTTATCTTTTCATGACATAAAGCTACCCTTTTTTTCTGTTTCTGATAGTTCCGGCTTTCTTTTTCACAGTGGGAGAGCTTTCTCTGTTCTCTTGCAAGTTTTTTCTCTGCTTTTCTGTAAAACATAGGGTACCCGGCTCTTTCTCCTGTAGAAAATACACACATTCCCTGCATGGCAAAATCGATCCCAAGAAATCTCTCTGCCGGTCTTTTTTCCACTGTTTGGTTCTCACAGCAGAACAAAAGGCTGGCAAAATATTTCCCGGATGGCTCACGGCTCACAGTTACAGACTTCAGTTTCCAGTCTGATGGAATCTGACGGTGAAGTTTTATCCTTATGACGGACATCTTTGGAAGTTTCAGATGGGTATCCTGCAAAAGGATATTTCCGTTTAGTGCATTGGTCGTATATGAATTTCTTGCATGCTTCTTTGATTTATAACGTGGAAATCCGCAGGCTGGTTCCCGAAAAAACTTCCGGAACGCACTTTCCAGATGCAGTTGCGCATTCGCCAGGGCAAGGGAATCCACCTCCTTCAGCCATGGATATTCCTTTTTATATCCGGCCGGTGTGTTCCGGAGCATCTTTTTTTCTTTCTGGTAATAGCTGATCTTATCTGCAAGCATCTGGTTATAGATAAAGCGGCTGCAGCCGATTGTTTGCTCTATCTGAACTCTCTGCTCTTTATTTGGATAGATCCTTATTTTTACGGCGCGGTTCATTCTTCTCACCCTGGCTTTCTATATACTGCCGTATCGTTTCAATCGTTGCTCCGCCTGCACTGAGCAGACCGAAGATCTGACCCCAGAATGCATCTTTCATGGTCTAACTCCATTATATTTATCATCCTTTTTCTTATATCGACGGATATGTATTTATGAACTAATTGTTCTTTTCAGTATACTACATCAGGGAAGAGAGAACAAGTGTTTCTTTTATACTATAGAGATTTTTTTGAGCAGATATGCTCAGATATGCAATTCATCTCACCACCTGAAGAGGTGGGAGAATTCTTGCTACATTTGTTAAAATGGCTGATCGTATTGTACTGGTTTCTCAATCTTCTCTGCTGTCTGATCATAGCCAGGGCTTTTCACAACATTTCTGTCAGAGAAAAAAAACACGAACTGTTGGTTCAGCAGATGAGCTTTCTTCAGAAACAGCTGGAATATACAACCGAAATGGAACAGGAATATCGATCTGTGCGAAAATGGAATCACGATATGGAAAACCATCTTTTTTCACTGAATTATCTGATCCGCGCAAAAAAATATCATGAGGCAGATGCATATCTGGAAACGATTCTTTCAGAACTTCCGCCGGAAAAGAGGACTTTATGAAACGAGACTTTGTTATTCTTTTTATAGAACTTTTCTGTGTTCAAGCATCTTTTTTCCTGGAAGCTCTGCTGCAGGAATATGTTCTGTTCTGCCAGATAATGCTTCTCTTTTTTCTGGTCCTCACTTACCGCAGGATCTACCTTCTTGCCAGACGATCGCTTAAAAATGCTCAGGAAGAAGAAAAATTTCAGGCTCTTCAAAAACAAGAACAGTTACAGAAAGAACAGGAACAGCTGTTTGTTTCCAGAAAACAAGAGACTCTTGCATTTCAGCAGACTACCATTCAGAAACTACAGACACTTCAGAATTACCTGAAAACCAACGAATATGATAAGATCCAGGACTACCTGCCAGCCATCACCGATGATTTTCAGAGAGAACGTTTCCATCCCATCTGCCAGGACAGCCTGATCAACGCCATCCTTGCGGACAAAAGATTTCTTGCCATGCAGAAAAATATCAAAGTTACCTACGAGGTTCTTCTTCCGGAGAAATCCAATATTCCCTCTTCGGAACTGAGCAGTATATTTTTCAACCTGCTGGATAATGGAATAGAAAGCTGCAACGCTTCCGGTTCTGAAGCACCGTTTATCTCTGTAACATCAAAAATGTCCGCCGGTTTTCTTACTGTCCACATGCAAAACAGCAAAGATCCGGCACGACCATTCAACCACAAAACATCAAAAAAAGATATCCTCAACCATGGATTCGGCCTGTCCATAATTGAAGATATCTGTGAAAAAAATGATGGCAGCTGTCAGTGGATCGACAATGGGGATACCTTTGATTCAGTTGTTATGCTGAGATACTGATAAGATTCAGCAGAACATACATATCCTTATCTTTCAGTTCCGCTGCATAATGCTCCACACATTTGAAGCCTTTTGAAATATCAAAATGTTTATCAAAATTCAAAACCTCATCAGCTCCAGCTTCTTCTCCCTGGTCAGCTGCTTAATCCGGTACTCCCGGCTCATGGCCTCTTCCCTTGTGGCAAAGCCCTCATAATACACCAGCTTCACCGGCCGCTTGGCCCGGGTATATTTGGCACCTGACTTGCCTTCATTGTGCGCTTTCATCCGCCTGGCAAGGCAGTTTGTCCAGCCGGTGTAGAGCGTGCCGTCCGCACACTGCACGATGTATGTATAGTTCATAGCAGTCTCCTCTTCTGTAAAAAATTTATGCAATACAATGCCAAATGCCAGTACATCTTCAGTAACATCAACCCTGATATTTGCCTTCCTGTAAAACAAATATCTGAACACTTTTCTGGACAGTGTGATCTGTCTTCCGTGATATTTCCTCTCCTGTAAAACAAACATCCAGTCGGCCGCATTCTTTCTATGTAAAGACAGCCACCAGCATTTCTTCAGCAGCCGTCCTTCTATCCTCAAGCAGCCGGCACAATTCATGTATTTCACTTACATCAAAAAAATAAAAGCAGGTCGGGATTCCGGCTGCGGATTTTCCCACCTGCTTTATTATACGGTCATTTCTTATTTCTGTGAATATGGAATTCACTGCATAGCTGCTCTATAGGTATTCATATTCTGATCTTGCTGTATTTCACGATCAATAAGCTCTGCCTACTCCATCACATAATTCTTCAGCACATAAATCTTCCCATCACACTCCACAGCCTCCAACTTCACAGCCTGCTCCTGCGTTTCCGGATAATATCTGGTAGCAAAAACAACCTCTCCGCCATTCACATAAATCTCCACAGCTGTAGTATCCGCAAGAACTCTGATGCTTTCGATCACACCGGACGGAACATGCGCCTTACGTACCTTTCGTCCGGCACCGGCCTTCTCGGAGAGAGTTAAGATCACATCTCCGTCCTGATATTCCAGGAAGAGATTTTCCCCAAGGCTTACTTTACCCTGCTCACCTTTTACCTGAACATCCAGATCAAACGGTCCATTCACCGGAATCTCCGCGCTGGAACCGCTGGCAGAAACGCCAGCCTTTCTCAGCCCGTTCAGTTCTTCCACCGGATACTGATAAAGCATTCCGTTTTTATACGTAACTTCCCTTGGAACAGTCAGGCAATGCTGCCAGCCTTCGCTCTCTGCTGTAGGATTCACATACTCCTCATCTGCATCCGGCATTCCCATCCAGCCGATCAGGATCCGTCTGCCCTTTCCATCCTGGAATGTCTGGGGTGCATAGAAATCAAAGCCGTGGTCCCATTCCCGGAAAGCTTTTTCCTCCGGCTTTCCATCCTTCAGGATAAAGTATCCGGACTGATAGATGTTCTGAAAACGGAACTCTTCTCTGGTCAGTCCCTGGGGAGATACAGAAAGCACCTCCTGTCCCTCAAGAGTGAAAAAATCCGGGCACTCCCACATGTATCCGAATGCCTTTTCTGTAGTAAGCTCACCGTCAAATTTCCAGTTCTTCAGATCTTCGGATCTGTAAAAAAGTACGGCGCCATGGTCGCTTTTCTGACGGCCGCCAAGGATCATCCGGTACTCTTCCCCCTCCTTCCAGACCTTCGGGTCACGGATGTGACAGGTGTAATTCTCCGGATAATCCTCGCAGGAAACTGCAACCTCCTTTGTTCCGAAATGAAGGCCGTCCGCACTCTCCACATGAAGAGTGCTGGACTGCCTTCCGTTATTGATATAATCATAATCTCCATCCATCTTGATGTTTCCTGTGTAGAAAAGATGAAGCTTATCTTTCTCCGCAATGGCAGAGCCTGAGTAAACACCATGACAGTCATAAATGCTGTCCGGCAGAAGCGGAACCCCTTCATATCTCCAGCTGATCATATCTTCACTGGAGTAATGTCCCCAGAATTTCAGTCCACCGTTGGCCTCAAACGGAGAATACTGGAAAAACACATGATATCTTCCCTTGTACCAGCATAATCCGTTCGGGTCATTGAGCCATCCCACAGGCGGCATCAGATGATGGGTCAGACGGTTTGTCTGCATCGTCCTATCAACTGCTGCCGTTTCCTCGATTTTTCGCACTTCCTCTGCAAGTACCTTGGTCAGAGAACTCATTTTATTTTACCTCCAGTACTTCAGAACCATTATTTACTGTTCCTTCTGCAAGCATTTTTACTTCTTCATAATCATCGGTATTGGTTACGATCAGCGGTGTGGTCACATCATAGCCGGCTGCCTTAATAGCATCCATATCAAAGGTGATCAGTGTCTGGCCTTTTTTGACCACGTCACCGTCCTTTACATGAGCGGTGTAGAATTTACCGCCAAGTTCAACGGTGTCAACGCCGATATGGATCAGCAGCTCCAGACCACTTTCTGTCGCAAGCCCGATGGCATGCTTTGTGTCAAAAATTGTAGAAACCGTAGCGTCACAGGGTGCTTTTACTTCACCTTTGGACGGAATCACTGCCATGCCCCTTCCAAGGACTTCAGATGCAAAGGTTGCATCCTTTACTTCTGAAAGCGGAATCGCAGTTCCCTCAAGCGGGCTGTAGAGGGTCTGTGCACCTGTCTCTGAAGTTTTCTCCTGGGCAATTTCTGCCGGAGCATCTGATTTTTTCTCTGCTTCAATATTTTTTTCAGTTGTTTCCTGTACTTCATCCTTATATCCGAACATCCAGGTAAGCACAAAAGCCACACCAAATGCGATGGCAAACATCAGGATATAACCAACTGGATTATTCAGGCACAGCAGGATTCCGAAGATACCGGTAACACCTGTTCCTGTGGCACCAAGACTGCTAATGGAGGCAAAAAGTGCTCCGCATGCACCACCCAGGCAGCCCATGATAAACGGCTTTCCGAAGCGGATGTTTACACCGAAGATTGCCGGCTCTGTGATTCCCATGCATGCGCTTAAGGCAGAAGGAACAGCCATGGATTTGATCTTCTGATTTCTGGATTTCAGGCCTACAGCAAGAGCTGCACCACCCTGTGCAATGTTAGCTGCAGATGCAAGTGGCAGCCAATAGGTAACGCCGAATTTGGCCAGCTGTCCAAGGTCAATGATAGTGTACATGTGATGAACACCGGCAACAACAGTCGGTGCATAAAAGGCACCCATGATAAAGCTTCCGATTCCAAATGGCAGTGCGATCAGCCACTGGATCCCATCCAGAAGTCCGTTCTCAACAGCTACGAAGATCGGTCCGATAATGGAAAGTGTAAGATAGCCGGTTACAAAAACGCTGACAAGCGGTGTTACAAAAAGATCGAACATTGCAGGTACGACTTTATGAAGTCTCTTCTCAATCTGTGCCAGTACCCAGACTGCAATGATAACCGGGATCACATGTCCCTGATATCCCACCATGTCAATGGAGTAAAGTCCAAACCATACCTTCTGTGTTGCCTGCACACCCTCTGTTGCAACAGTCCAGGCATTCTGCAGATTTGGATGGATCATGATCATACCGATAACCGCACCCAGATAAGGGTTGGCACCGAATACCTTCGCACCACTGTAAGCGATAAGGATCGGCAGAAATGTATACGCTGTGTTACTGAAAAGCTGTGCAAATACATAAATGGAACCATTGGTGTTAATATTCAGGAAGCCGTTGTTTACCATGAAGTTCAGGGCTTCCATGATTCCCATCAAAAATCCGCTGGCTACGATAGCTGGGATGATCGGGACAAAAATATCTCCCAGTGTCTTGATCAGTCTCTGTATCGGATTAGCCTTGGATGCTGCCACCTTCTTAAGCTCATCCTTACTACTCTCTGATATTCCGGCGATCTGGATAAATTCATCATAAACCTTGTTTACAACTCCTGTTCCCAGGATGATCTGCATCTGTCCCTGTGCGAAAAACACGCCCTTCACACCGTCGATGTTCTCTACATATTCCTTATCCGCCTTGTCATTATCCGCAATGACCAGACGAAGCCTTGTTGCACAGTGCGCCGCGGAAATGATGTTTTCTTTCTTTCCTACATGATCATAGATTTCCTGTGCTGTCTTTCTGTAATCCATGTCCTTCCTCCTTTTCTGCTACTGTTCCCGGACAGTCATCTCTTTCTGCTTTCCCTTTCTTCGGATCAGATCTGTCTGTTCTTTCTTCAGCTTCCCGGGATTTATTATCTCTGATCCATTGTTTTTCATTTATTTATGAGATTGATTTCATATATCTATTCATACAAGGAACGGTAATCTTTCCATTTTTTTAAGTTTTTTGATGATTTTAGCACTTTTCAATGGTTTGTTTTATGTTGTTGCTTGCGCTCTTATGTGGAATCGTTCTCATATCTTACTTGTATTATAACTACTGCATTATTATTTGTAAATCCGCAACATCTCACAAATTTCTTCGGTCAAAATTGTACATATTCCATAAGAACAGATGCAAGACAGACAAACCAGTCAGGACATCGCAGAAAAAATCTGGCATTTTTCTGTGTTTGCTCAGCCATAACACAGCACCACGCAAAAAGAAGCAGGTCTTTTTCTCCCAAAAGATCTGCTCCTGTTCCACAATAACTTATAATTTCTTCCTCTGTCTGCGAGGATATTCTCTGTTACCTGTGAGATTCCCGTTCCACAAGCTCACATCCCATTTTTATTTCCTTGCTGATCCCGGTATCGTTCTCAATAAGATCAGCCAGCATGGCTGCTGCCTCCATTCCGCTGGTCTTATAATAAAAATGTACCGTTGTCAGCTTCGGTTCCACGATCTTACCCGGAACTCCATCCCCGATCCCTGCAATCTGAACATCCTCGGGAATGCGAAGCCCGATCTCCTTCAAATAAGTCATGGCTCCCACCGCCATAGTATCCGTAGCACACACAAGAGAATCTATGGAAGGCTCCTCCTCAAAAAGCTCCTTCGCCATCTCATACCCAGAATCCATGGTAAAGCTTCCGATCTTCATCCTCTCCGGCACGACCTCCAGCTTAGCTTTATGGATAGCATCCATAAAACCCTTTTTCCTGCAGGCACCAACTGCCTCGTCCTTATCTGTAACGCCGATATAGGCAAACTTTTTCCCCTTCTCCGCCAGCTTCTCCGTGACCTGAAAAGCTGCTTTATGATCATCCTGATAAATACATGGATATCCGTCCAGATGCTGTCCCAGGATCACGATCGGTACCTTATAATCCTTCAGCATCTGTTTATGCTTTCTGGTAAACATGGTAGCAATAAAAACCACTCCGTCCACCTGACGTTCTTTAAACAGAGAAAGGTATTTCAGCTCTTCTTCCACATCATTATTGGTATTGGCCAGAATAAGCTGATATCCTCTCCGTGTAAGAATATCACTGATCCCTGTCACCTCACGGCTTATGGTATCTGAATTGATCTTTGGAAGGATGACACCGATGAGACTGGTTTTTTTGGTCCGCAGTGTCTGTGCCTGGGAGGATGGCTGATATCCTGTCTCCTGGATTACCCTGCGGATGACTTCCTTTTTTTCACTGCTGACATATCCATTATTCAAATATCTGGATACCGTAGCTCTGGAAACTCCGGCAAGCCTGGCTATTTCATTAATGTTCATAACTTATGTACCTCTTCTTTTGTCCTGTTATATCTGTCCTTGTATGCATATTTATAATATAGATTATACACGGTTTCTTTCCTGTAAAAAAGATTCTTTTCCTATGTAAATGGAAATTTTTATTACTGCTCACTCCGTTCTCACTAATACGCTTCACAACGCAGAGGATACGGGATGCATATACCTCCCATCCCGTATCCTCCATACTCTGTTTCCAAAAATCTCCCCGGCATATCTGTTTTTCGGTTTTCCCTGTCATTCCAGATATTCAAACGGATCTACCGGCACGCCATCCTTTTTCATTGCAAAATAAAGATTCGGGCCTTCTACAGAATAATATTTGGTAGGTGCACTGATATTTCCGATCACTTCACCCTCCTTTACTGTGTCACCTTCTGCCACAGTAAGGTCCTTCAGCTGCCCGTATACTGCCTGATAACCATTTCCCAACTCCATAGTGACAGTCGTTCCCGTGCAGGCATCCTGTACAACAGAAAGCACCTGACCATCAGCCGCCGCATACACCGGCGCATCCTCCACTGCCTGCAAAGCAATGGCAGAGCTTACACGATACTGATCCAAAGTCGGATAATATACGGTTTCATCCATATTGTAATCCACAAGAACCGTTCCTCTGACCGGCCATTCCATAATGGAATCCTCCGTAAAATCCAAAGCCTGTGCCGCAATTCCGACAGCTGAGGTCTCTGCGGTATCTGTGGAAGCTCCAGCTCCGTTATTCACTGCTCCCTCTGCCGATGTATTTCCGGCATTATCTGCTGTATTTCCAGTGCCATCTGTGCGGCTTCTATCTGCACCTGCCGCCGCAGACACGCTCCTATCATCCGTACCACTTCCATTATCTGCATCTGCCGCTGCATTTTCGGCTGTACCACTTCCTGCAGTCTCACGGATGCTTCCTGTCACTCCATCTGCTCCGGCTTCTGAAGCTCCTGACAGACCTGCTTCATCTCCGGTTTCTCCATCAGAGATCTCATCCTGTGCTGCATCCTGCCAGCCATCTCCGGCAGCTGCCGCATCCTCTGCGTTTTCCCCGTCCGAAAGCTCCTCTTCCAGCCCGGTTTCTTCTACCTGTACAGAATTTTCCTCCTGGGGATTTTCTGCGATGGGCTTTGTTCCAAGCTGATAAACAGTAATCCCAAGTGCCGCCACTGCTGCCAGAACACCTCCGTTGATAATACCTCTCACGATTTTACTTTTCATATTCTTTCCACCTCTGTCTGATATGTTCATTTTCAGTAACAGAAAAAACAGTAAAGCTGCCGTTTCGGTCACCATTTCTATATCTATAGAGTGTCCAGAATATGGCTGTCTATTCATTTTTTGAATATTTTTTTATCAGACGTTGCTTCGGATGCCTGACTTTCTTTAATCCTCAGCTTTCAGCTCCATCTCCGGAAAATATTTTTTCAGGATCTCCTCCGCACTGCTTCCGTTTTTTGCCATCTCATTTCCACCAAACTGGGAAAATCCCACACCATGACCGCTACCACGCACTCGCAGATAATAAATATCATCCTTTTTCTTCAAACTGAAATTCGCGGATTCCAGTCCCATTCCCGCTGCAAAGCTTTCTCCCTCCAGAAGTGTTTCCCCAATCGTAAGCTCTGTCACATAACCGGCACTGTCCCGTTTTTTGATCTTCAGCTCCCCGGAAAGCTGCCCAGCAGGAATTTCCACGATTTTTATATGATCCGGAGATTTTTTGTCCTCACTGCTATCTGCCGATTTCAGATATGTATACGCCTCATCATGAAAAACTTCTTCCCCGCTGCGGGTTTTCCCTGCGCTTCTCTTATGCCAGGGAGTCAGCCTCACTTTTCCTTCATATGTAAGTACCTGTCCATCCGTCTCTTTTGCTGCCTGCTCATAGATCTGCCTTTTTTCTGCAAAAAAATATCTCCAGACTTCCTCTGTGTTTCCGTTTTCCCTCAGAATCTCTGCGAGATTTTTTCCCTCTCCCAGCCACCTTTGAATATTCGACCGTGCGATCACAGTCTGCGCTTTTATGGTTTCTTTTTTCATATCCGGGGAAATCTGCGAAAAAACAATGACCGGGAGATATTCTTCCATATCCGGCACCCTCTCTGCCAGGACCCTCTCTGGTCCATTAATGGTTGCCGCCGAAAAATAAGGAAGAACAATTGCTAAAAACACCAGACAATATCGAAGAAGCGCATATTTTTTCATAAAAAGCACCATAAGCGTTCTTTTTCCTAATATATGTTCTTTTGCCAAAAATTATTATTTGCTGTATACTATAGCAGTTCTATGAATCAATGCATCAAAAAAGTTATTCCGAACATGCTGCAGTAATTTATGGAAATGCTATATATCAATCCAAAAAGTATCTGCAGCGATCAGTCCTGCTCACCGCTTACTGCTTGCCACGAATGGAGGTATCACACACCATGCTTGCCATCTTTCTCGCACCATTATATATTCTCATTAATATTTATATCGTCCGCTGGATGATTTTGTGGATGGGTGCCTGCACTCATTTTTTTCAGACCTTTGCGTTCCGGGCATGCTTTGCAGGTGTTTATATTTTTCTGTCCACTTCTCTTCTGACCTGTTTTCTCATCCGGAAGCCCCCTGCGCTCCATCGCTTCCTGAAAAATACGGCAAATTATTTTCAGGGAACATTTCTTTACATCCTGATCGTAATCGTAACTACAGATCTCTGCAGACTGATCCTGAAGCATACGCTTCATCCGGCCTGGATGTATTCCCGGAAAGCCTTCGTAGTCACAGGCGCTGTCTGCACCCTTCTGATCATTGGTGTCAGTCTCTATGGGATTTTTAATCAGTGGAATATTAAGACAAAAACTTATGATGTGAAAATAGACAAGCAGGTGAAGGGAATGGACTCCCTGAAGATTGTCCTGCTCGCAGACATTCATTTCGGTTACAGTATCGGAGAAAAACATGCCGGGCTTCTTGTAAAAAAGATCAACGCCGAAGATCCGGATCTGATCTGTATTGCCGGCGATATTTTTGATAACGAATATGAAGGGATCAAAAACCCGAAAAAAACAGCGGCCATTCTCCGTTCGCTGAAATCCAGATACGGCGTTTATGCCTGTTGGGGCAACCATGATCTCAGCGAACCGATTCTGGCCGGTTTTACCTTCCGCAATGCAAAAAAAGATTATGATGATCCCAGAATGCGGAATTTTCTGGAATCTTCCAACATCCGGCTTCTCGATGACGAAACCGTCCTCATAGATAAACGGTTTTATCTGACAGGCCGTAAGGATCCTTCACGCTGCCGAAAAATGTCCGACACCCGTAAGGATCCTGACCAGCTTACAGCCTGCCTTGACAAAACACTCCCGATTATTTTTATGGATCATCAGCCCGGTCAGCTGGATGAAGTGGCAGCCGCAGGCGCAGACCTTGATCTCTGCGGCCATACTCATGACGGCCAGCTGTTCCCTCTGGACATCATCACCGGCCTGGTCTGGGAAAATTCCTGCGGCTACCTGAAAAAGGGGACTATGCACAACATCGTTACCTCCGGTGCCGGCATATGGGGCCCGAATATGCGTACTGCCACAAACAGCGAGATCTGTTCGATCACAGTACATTTTTATCCTGCCAGACCTAACTCCTCTGATCCCTCATAAATATCTTCCACCGGCAGCTCCTCCGCACTCTCACTATCCTCTTCTGTTATTTCTGTTCCGTCATTTTCTTCTTCCGTTTCAGAGTCCTTCGGAAACTCAATTACTTCAGCCGTATCACCACTTTCTGATATCTCCGGCTCTTCACTGGAATCATCAAATATCTCTTCCTCAGTATTATCGTCCGTCTTTCCTTCTTCAGAACTCATATTGAGTTCCTCGCTGCTCTCTTCTTCAGCTTTCTTTTCACTGTTTCGGATGATCTCAAGGGCTTCTGTTTCTGAAATAATGCCTGAATTATCTTCCATTGCATTTGCTTCCGGCACTTCATAATCATATACAAAGGTATTGACTGGCATAAGCTTGTTTGACTGCACATCATAGTCAAATACATGCCACAGGTATCCTTCCCTGTTAACCGGTACATTTGCCTGGTAGATCTGTTTTCCACCCCGGTAAACGGTTACTTTGGCTGACGAAGCAGATAATTCTGTACTCGCATCATCTTCACCGTTTGTATAATCGTATACATAAAAGCTATATTTTCTTCCGGTGAAGCCTTTGTATATGGTTGTTGTTTCCGGTCCATAGCTGCTTGTATCATCCAGATCCAGATTTGCTATTACATCTCCATCCTCTGAATATGCATTTTTATCCCTATAGTATACATGGAAGTAGTCATCTCCGTTTTCATCAGCAGGTCCCAGCAGATGAGAATCCAGATCTCGCGGAGTTTCTCCCCATGTAAGCACGATCTGAAGAAGTCCCTCATCTCCTGCACTGATATTGGTCGGTGACATTGTTACATCACGTTCACTGCATGCATTTGCCTGAACTACAACATTGATATGGGCAGAAACAAAATCTTCATTGCTTGCATTCAGCGTATAGTTTCCGGCTAGCACGGTCAACGTATAGGTTCCATCTGCTGATACGCCTTCTTTCACAGTCTCTCCGATCACATTATCCCAGCCCTTACGTAATTCATAAGTTACATTTTCTATATTTCCGCCGGTCATGGAATGAATAAATCTTCCACTCAGCTCACCATCTCCGGCTTCTGCTCTGGATACCATCAGGAAAGATTCTGCGTATGTGATCTGGTTCGCTGATACTTCCATGGAACTGCTCTCATATTTCTGGTAACCGGTTGCTGTGACAACAATTTTGTAGGTTCCTTCATCAAGATCATTAAATGAATAAGTTCCATCTTCTTTCGTGAAAGTTTTTTCAACCTTGACTGTTCCGGAATATGCTTCCACGCTGGCATTTTTTACAGGAGCTTTACTGTTTGAATCCAAAACGCTTCCCTCAATGCTTCCGGCTCCGACTGTACATTTATCTACCAGTGTTCCATTTTCAAAATGAACCTTCAATTTTAGTGGATTATCGTCATCATCAGACAGAAAATCCTTGGACAACGTATAATGCCATACCGTTTTCAGGAACTTTCCGACCACCGTATCCGGATTCAACTCACCCGCTGCGTAAATATAGGTTCTTACATCAGAACAAAGCACATTTCCGGCATCACGAACTGTATAGGATACGCTTGCCTTTGCCGCAGGTCCTACCTTAATATCAATTCCCGCCAGATCCCATGTCTCCAATGCAGTCAGATTTAATCCAAACTGAAGACCGCATTTCGCAGATCCTTCTATTGTGACCGGTGTCAAAGTCTGACTGAAATCATGGATAAATCTTCCATTTCCATCTTTGAATTCATATCCGCCAGTTGCTTCAACGGAATATTTCACAACAAACTGCCCGGACACATCATAAAACAGAGAAACCACCAGATCTGCAGAAAGACCAGTTGTACCAAGCTTTATAGGAACTCGTCCCAGTTCAAGTACATCGCTGACTGTTTCCATAGTTCCACTTGCATGTTTGATCTGCTGCTCTGAATTCACGCCACTTATATAAAGTCCGCCTTCGAAATCAGCTTTTCCTGTAACTGACGCAATAAAATGCCTTACCTCTATCTTTCCCCAGCTAAATCCGGCATCCAGCTTACAGCTTACATCCGGAATCGTAACAGCAACAGAACCGGACAGCTTCACCTTATCATTAAATTTATGATTAAGATCAAATTTCAATTTACCTGGAACCGGAATACTTCCGCCGAGAGTAAGTCCTCCTGCCGGCACCTCACTTGAATTTTCCGGAATATACTCATATTGAACGCCCTCTGCAGTTACCTGCATATTTTCCGGATCTGCAATTCCTGCACCTTCAAAATCAATTGATTTGTAAACCTCTGAAATATCATCCGGTTTGCCGGCCTTAATGATCAGACGTCCCTGTCCGTCCTTTGTGATATTCTGGACTTTTAATGCAATATCTGTATCTGTTCCCATTTCCTTTGCAGAAAACAGTACAACCTTTCCGGTTTCCAGATTTTTATAAGCATTTCCATCTTTTACTGTGATCGTATAAGTTCCGTCACTGTTCTGGACAACATTGTATATATTTTTGGAAGTATCTTTGACTTCAACTACATTTGTTGCATAGGTAACCTTGCTGTCATAATTCTCATCGATTACTGAGTCCTCAGTGATCTGGTCGATAGCTTTTAAGATCTGAGCTGCATCATTTCCGTTAATTGCCTTCTCCGGTTCAAAGGTATCTCCATTCAGAGACAGCATATTCTTTTTCAGTGCAATAGCTACAACATTTTTATACCTGATCTGAGCCGCATCTGCACATGTCGGTTCTTCATCCGTAGTTTCATATCCCATAAGCATTACTGCTGTATATGCGGCAAACTCTCTTGTTGCATATTCGTCAGGATAAAAATATGGAACATCCTGCTCATCGGTTTCATCGGGTATGATTCCCATAGTTTTTGCAATTTCTGCTGCGATTCCATTTTCATTTTCTCTGGTATCAGCATAATAATAATTTTTGCTGTCAAACTGCTCTTCATACTTGCAGCCAACTTTATCCAGAAGAAGTTTTACCCATTCACCTCTGGTGTATTCATGTCCGGAATCCTGCACGTATTTTTTCGTAACAAAAATCCTTGCAAAGATTTTTATTCCTTTTACTTTGGCAACAATCGATGTATTTCCCTCTCCGACTGCCTGGACAACACCTGTTTTTGTTACTGTTGCAATTTTCTGATCAGCAGATGACCAGCTTACTTTAACACCCTTTTCCTTAAAACCAAGCTGGATACTTTCCCCTTCTTCCAGCGTAGCTTTTTGATTTTTCAGTGTTGGTTTCACAACTGTTATCTTACATCGATATGTTCTCTTCTTGGAATCTTTAAAGGTTACTGTACATTTTCCTGTTCCTGTTACAGAAACCGTACCATCTTTTTTTACCTTGGCAACCTTTGTATTTGAACTTGAGGCAGCTTTGATCACATCACCCTTTATCGAAAGCTTCCTGGACGTATTCGCTGTTCCCCATACAAATTTTAAGCTCTTTGCAGACAGATAAGGATTTTTTACCGTAACCTTACAGGTATACACTTTTTTTCCTATTTTAGCCTTAACCACTGTTGTTCCAGTTTTTACTGCTGTTATTTTTCCCTTAGAGCTGACTTTAACGATTTTTTTATTGGCAGAACTCCATACCGTCTTTCCCGAAACACCGTTTACTTTTAACTGCAGACTTTTTCCCTTTACATACAATACGGCTTTTTTCACTGACATTCCCGGGCTTTTTACTGTAACCTTACAGGTTAATGTCTTTTTGGCAATTCTGGCCTTTACTGTTGCGGTTCCGGTCTTCACAGCCGTTATCTTTCCCTTTGACGAAACCTTTACAACTTTATTATTGGAAGAAGACCATTTCACGGCTTTCTTCCAATTTACAACCTTTAACTGAGATGTTTTTCCCACGTACAAAACCTTTTTTGTACTGTTCAGTCTGGGATTTACAGCTGCATTTGCTGGCATGCTGATTCCTAAGATCAACATCAGGATCAGCATCAGCGGCAGCAATTTTTTTGATGCACTTTTTCTCTTCATAAGCACTTTTCCCTTCTGCTGTACTATGCTATAATGTTCACCAATTATAAATTTTCGAGATCATTCGAAATCATTTATAATTAATTCCCCGTAAATTATCAGACTATCAACCAAGAAAGGAGAAAAATCATGAGTGTCACCGTAAATCCAAAAGCACGCCAAATTTTACCGGTTATTCTGGGCTGCTGCGTAATCGGAACTGTTTTTTTTCTGGCAATAACTATCTGTTCCGCCATAAAATATCATGATTACGTACCTGTAGATGCTGTTATATCATCTGTCAACCGCTCAAATAATCCTAACAAGCCTCATAGTTCCAATTATCATAACTATGTGAAGTACTCTTACACCTATAAGGAACAAAACTACACAGCTGACCGAATCGAGTTTTTACGCCTCGGCAAAGCCCCCGGAAAGCATGTTCAGATTAAATGTGATCCGCAGAATCCAAACCAGATCCAGAATATCTATTCTATGACCATCTGTATTGTCTTCCTGGTAATCCTGATCATAACAGATTTCCTGCTCATTCTTATGATAAAGTCTTAATACTGTACAGCTATGCTCTAATTATATAACATTTTTATCTCTTGAACTTTGTCAAATTTGTCGCAAAGTGAACATTTTTTGTCGAAAATGTCCATAATATTTTTTTATCGCATTGACATACTTCTACCATTGAAATCCTACTCGATGGCTCTGCTGATTCGTTCGTCAGTAAGTAATTTTCTATGATATAAAAAAGACGGTTACGCTGAATCACAACGTAACCGTCTTCCTTTATACTATACTCGCACAGATATAAAACAAAATTCCCACCTACTGCCTTGAGCAATAAATGGGAATTTATCTGATCCACTTAAAAAGTGAGGCATCGGGGATTCGAACCCCGGACAACTTGATTAAAAGTCAAGTGCTCTACCGACTGAGCTAATACCCCATATTTACATTAAAACATGCCCAGGCTTTTTCTAACCAGCCGTTCGTATGTTTTACATTAAAACATGCCCAGAGCCGGAATCGAACCAGCGACACGAGGATTTTCAGTCCTCTGCTCTACCAACTGAGCTATCTGGGCATAAGTAGCGGGGACAGGATTTGAACCTATGACCTTCGGGTTATGAGCCCGACGAGCTTCCAGACTGCTCCACCCCGCGTTATTAAATGTTAAAAGCCGATGATCGGACTCGAACCGATAACCTGCTGATTACAAATCAGCTGCTCTGCCAATTGAGCCACATCGGCATTTAAGTGGATGGAGAAGGATTCGAACCTTCGAAGGCGGTGCCAACAGATTTACAGTCTGCCCCCTTTGGCCACTCGGGAATCCATCCATAATCTATGGGACCTATAGGGCTCGAACCTATGACCCTCTGCTTGTAAGGCAGATGCTCTCCCAGCTGAGCTAAGATCCCATATTTAATTCATTACAGCTAAGCTGTAACGACCCAGAAGAGACTCGAACTCTCGACCTCCGCCGTGACAGGGCGGCGCTCTAACCAACTGAGCCACTGGGCCATTTTAAGGTTTGTACCTTAAAAACTACATACATGCTTGTTGATCGTTAATCAAACTCTTTG
>NZ_QUGY01000023.1:0-40202 GCF_003479245.1 Ruminococcus sp. AF17-12 | reverse complement strand
GGGTGTGGGGAGGGGAAACGGGCTTCGCAACTCCGAGTGCCTCCCCTCCCCACGAATTTCCCCGTTTTTTCAAAACAAAACTTTTTTACCCAAAAAACCTACAACACTTTGGAAAGAAACTCCTTCGTCCTTTCCTCTCGAGGATCCCCAAACAGTTCTTTCGGATTTCTATCCTCAAGAATCACCCCATCATCCATAAAGAGCACTCTGTCGCTGACCTCCCTTGCAAATCCCATCTCATGGGTAACCACCAGCATGGTCATGCCTTCTTTTGCAAGCTCCTTCATAACCTCAAGAACCTCTCCGACCATCTCCGGATCAAGAGCTGATGTCGGCTCGTCGAACAGAAGCACCTGGGGATTCATTGCAAGGGCTCTGGCAATGGCAACCCTCTGCTTCTGTCCGCCTGAAAGCTTTCCGGGATAGACATCGGCTTTTTCTTCAAGGCCGACTCTTTTCAAAAGAGCCCTCGCCTTCTGATCAGCTTCCGCTGCATTCCATTTGCCAAGACGCACCGGCGCAAGGGTGATATTTTTCAATACTGTCATATTTGGAAACAGATTAAAATGCTGAAAAACCATTCCCACATTTTCCCTGAATTTATCTACATCCAGCTTCGGATCCAGAAGCTGCTGTCCGTTTACGGTGATCTCTCCTTCCTCCGGTTTTTCCAGAAGGTTCAGGCAGCGCAGAAATGTAGATTTTCCGGAGCCGGACGGACCGATGATGCAGATACACTCACCCTTGTTTACGTGAGTTGTGATTCCCTTTAATACGTGTACGTCCCCGAAGGACTTTTTCAGATTTTTAACATCAATCACTTTCTCTCAGTCTCCTTTCAAATCTCTTCAGCAGAAGGCTCAGGCACTTCACGATCAGATAATACATGATACCTGCAACGATCAGCGGAATAAACATCTGATAAGTACGGGAAGAAACATAGCTTGCCGCTTTTGTCAGATCCATGATACCTACATAACCTAAAATAGATGTTTCTTTGATCAGCTGGATAAACTCATTACCCATTGCCGGAAGGATGGTTTTTACAGCCTGCGGAATGATAATGAAACGCATGGTATCTTTATACCCAAGACCCAGAGAACGACCAGCCTCGCTCTGGCCCTTGTCCACAGATAAAATACCTCCGCGGATAACCTCGGAAACATATGCACCGCTGTTGATACCGAAGCTGACCACTGCTGCCACATATCCCAGCCTGCTGTGGAACACTGCAAAATAGATGATCATCAGCTGAAGGACTGACGGTGTTCCACGGATCACATCAACATAAATATCCGCGATCGTGGAAAGAATGGTTCTTCTGCCTTTTTTCGCAGCTCCAAGACGTACCAGAGCCACTACAAGACCGATCAGGATACCTACGATCACTGACAAAAGGGAAACGATCAGCGTAATCCCAAGACCGTTAATATAAAACTTCCAACGATTATCCTGAAGGAAAATAAAGCTTAAAAGTCCCAGAAAACCATCGGTTGCTGCTACATCTGTCACATCCTCGCTGTTTTCAAGTGTGTCCACAAAATACTTCTGATAAAGATCATCATATTCCCCGGATTTTTTTACTTTTGCAAGCCCGTCATTGATGATCTGGACAAGCTCTGTGTTTCCTTTTTCAATACAGAAAACCGTATCCTCTGCTGTACTTGGCACGGACTCATACTGCAGGTCTGAGTTCTGTTTGCAGTAGATCTCCGCCATGATATTGTCGATCAGAACTGCATCTGCTCCACCGTTTTTCAGCTCCATGACTGCACTGGAAGCGTTTTTAAATCTTTTTACTTTGGCATCCTTAACTTCACCGTAATCAGTAGTCTCGCCGGATGCGATCATATCACTCTGTGCACCCTCCAGAACTGCAACGGTTTTTCCGGACATCTCCTCAAAATCCTTGATCGGATTATCCTTACGGCTGATGATGCACTGTGTACCGGTGTAATAAACATCGGAAAAATCAACGCTTTTTTTACGGTCCTCCGTAGGTCCGATCCCGGCTGCGATCACCTGTACATCACCAGCCTCCATGGAACCCATCAGGGAATCAAAGGGCATATCCTTCCATACCAGCTTTACGTTTTCTTCCTTGGCGATCGCCTCCAGAAGATCGTAATCAAAACCTGTAATATTTCCATTATCATCCAGGTATTCAAATGGTGAATACTCTGCGTTCGTTCCTATGATGATGGTCTGCTGTTCTGCCGCTTTTACTGCCACTGCACTGCTGAAATATATCGGCAGAGCCATGATCATACACAGTACAAAACAGATAAGAGCTCTGCTTTTTCCATTGCGTCCCATTATTTTCCCCTCCTGCTATTCATATTTTTTTCCGTAGCCAAAAGCACCTTCCATGCCACAAATGCCCGCTGCAAAAGCAGCTGCCTCTTCAAGACTTTCACAGATCGCGGTTTCCTCCGCCATGCCGTTTTTCCTTCTTCCGATATACCCGGTAAGGAAAGATGCGATCAGTGAATCCCCGGCGCCAAGAGTATCTTTTACTTCCGTAAGCGGCGCTGCCGGCTGTCGGTAAAAATTCCTTCCGTCATAAAGAATGCAGCCCTTGGCTCCTCTGGAGGCCATGGCAAGCTTCGGCCCCATGGAGATGATCTTTTTCAGATGCTCTTCTGCCTCCTGGTCGGTTCCGTCAAAGGAGCAAAATGCGTAAGTAACCTCCGGTGCTGTTTTTTCATAATATTCCTCTGTGGAATCATCAGAAAAGTCAAAAGAAACCGGAATTCCCGCCTCTTTGATCTTATGCAGCTCTTCCTCCGTAAAAGAGTAATTTCCGCTATGTACCACATCAAAGCCTTTCATATATTCCAGATCAAAACGATCAAGGATATACGGTGTTTTTCCACGGATACCACCATCATTAAAATCCAGGAACTCACGGTCTCCGTCTTTTAATGTGATCCTGGAATAACCGTTCTCGCCGTGCAGCTGTCTGCACTTTACGGTTTCCACGCCGATTTTTTCCAGTGTATCCATGATCAGTTCTGCTCTGTCGTCATCTCCGAAATATCCCATATACGCTGTTTTTTCACATCCGGCCATCTTTCCGTAAACACTGACGTTTACGCAGTTTCCGCCTGGATACATGGTTTTCAGATGATCATAGATATCCACTACATTGTCTCCGAAGCCAAGAAGCTTTGTACTGTATTTACTCATATTTTCCCTTTCTCTGTGCACAGGCACAGCAGCACCTTTAGTACTCTACAACGCCCATATATCTTCTCATATCCAGCGGATGACGGCGTTTATCCTGGAGAGCGGTACGGTAAACGGTCGTCATGGTGTAGAACAGCATCGGGGTAAAATATTCCACACAGCTGTCATCAATTGCTTCCATACCAAGCTTATCTGCATCGATCACTTCGTATTTCTTTCCGTATTTTTCAAGGAAAGTCAGCACACGCTCATCCATCATACGGTTTCTGCCCCGGCTCATCATAAGGATATAAAGATGATCCTCATCCGTTACCTCAAACGGTCCGTGGAAATATTCCGCACTGTTCAGATAACCGCAGTCCATCCACTGCATTTCCTGAAGTGAGCAGATCGCAAAGCCATATGCCTGAGAATAGGAGGCTCCCGATGCCATGATATAGAGGTTCGGTTCCTCTGAATATTTTTCTGCAAAAAGCCATGCTGCATTCTGCTGATCCTTCACTGCAGCTGCAATAACATCATCGATCTTTTCAAAGCCTTCCACGATCTTATCGTAAAGCTTATATCCCGGCTCCTGTACCTTCATCAGCTCATTAAGAATACGAAGTACGATTCCCTGAGGCTTCTCTGCTTCCTTTACCCCCGGTGCCCAGTCGTATACAACGGAGATCCATTTATCGGTATCACATGGGGAACCTGGCGCATGTGTCATTGTAACAACAGCCGCACCTGCATCCATTCCTGTTTTTGCTGCCTCCAGACACTCCTTTGTCTTGCCACTGTGGGAGCAGATGATCAGAAGACTGTCTTTTCCCAGCTTCTTCGGCGGTGTCAGTGCAAACTCTCTTGCAGGGATCCACTGTGCATCCATCACTGCGGATTCCGCACGGACAAAATAATATCCCGGATACAGATCCACAAGAGATCCTCCGCATGCAAGAAAATACACATTTTTGATTGTTCCATGCTCTTTGTTGATCTTATTTACGATTTTTACTGCGTCCATTTTCATCCTCCGGTTTTCGTGGAAATTCGTCTGGTAATCCTCTGAATCCATTGAAAATACAGGTTTTTTCGGATTTTCAGATAAATTTCTCCTTCTTGTACTTTTGCATTTTACCTTTTTGAAGAATATAACATATTATAACGTTATAGTAAAGAGTATATTCATGATTTATGATTAATTATTCATCCAATATACCTTCTGACGCACTGCAGAGGTTTGTCCCTTACTGGACAAATACATCCGCACTATAGTAAAATATCTTTTATGAACAACCTCAGAAAGGATATTTTCATGTTAAATAAAAATTCAATCCAGCCGCTTTACAAGCAGCTTATGGATATCATCACCCAGCAGATCAAAAACGGTACTTATAAGCCCGGAGAAAAAATCCCTCCTGAGCCGGAGCTTGCCGATCTTTACCATGTCAGCCGGATCACTGTCCGACGTACCGTGGAGGAGCTTTGCACACAGGGCTATCTTATCAAGCATCAGGGAAAAGGAACCTTTGTAAAATCCCCCATGATCTTCCGGAAATTTGAATCCCAGAAAAATATGAGCTTTTCCGAATCCTGCCGTCAGAATGACCGGATTCCGGAATCTCACGTACTGTCCTTCTGCAAAAAACCTGCGAACAGCGTAACCTCTGATTTTCTGCAGCTTACTTCGGATGAGGAAGTTTTTTTCCTGGAACGTCTTCTTCTGGCTGACAGTATTCCGGTTATTGATGTTCACACCTGGCTCCCCACACGGCTTTTCCCGGATTTTGATCCGAACGCTGTAGAAAACGGTTCTTTTTTTGAATATATCAAAAACACCTACCGCTGTACGATCGCAGAATCCAGCCGCAGCACCATTTCTGTTACTGCAGCCTCCCCGGATATGGCAAAAACTTTGCGTCTGTCTTCCGGCGATCCCGTGCTGATCCTGGATTCCTATATGGAAGCTCCTGATGGAAATCCGCTTTACATCAGCCGTGAATACATTGCAGGTTCCCGCTATACGATTTCATTTTGAAGAATCAAAAAACGGCACAGAAGCGTTATGCTGCCAATACAGCAGCATACACCTCTGTGCCAGTGTTTATTTATCCAAAAATATTACTGTTCACTCCGTTCTCTGCAACACGCTTCGCGATACACAAAATTTGTCCTTTATCTTTTCAAGACTCCGATCCATCACTGCCTGTCATCTGTGCCTCAATGGCCTTTCCAAGGCGGTTATAGATCGTCACCGCATCCTCCACATGGAGTGGGCTTCCGGTATTTCCCGATGCGCCTGCCGTTACCAGTATGTATTCCCTGTCGTAAATCTCTGCAAAGCTTGCAAGACACAGACCCGCCTCGCTGGTATATCCTGTCTTGCCGCCCAGGATCTTGCCGCCGGTAACGGAAGGGTCAGAAAGATTTTTGAACATGGTACTGTAATATGTGATCCCGCTGGGATGGATATTCGTCACTCCTGTGGAATGCCGCGGACTCTCAATGATCTCTCTGAACGTATCGTTCCGAAGCG
The DNA here is from genome assembly GCF_003479245.1 of Ruminococcus sp. AF17-12. NCBI lineage: Bacteria > Bacillati > Bacillota > Clostridia > Eubacteriales > Oscillospiraceae > Ruminococcus > Ruminococcus sp. AF17-12. The sequence goes on along the minus strand of NZ_QUGY01000023.1, from coordinate 34,495 downwards.
CATACCTGAGCAGCACCGCAATATCTCTCACTGTACTGTAATGATCCGGATCATGAAGCCCTGTCGTATCACAGAAATGTGTATCATTCATTCCAATCCTCTGTGCCTTCTTATTCATCAGCTCCACAAATCCATCCCTGGAACCGCCTACGGTATCCGCCAGTGCGATACAACACTCCGCACCGGATGGCAGCATGGCACCATAAAGAAGGTCGATGGCCCGCACGGTCTCACCGGGCTGAAAGCCTGCCTGGGTGGCATCCTGCTCATAAAGCCCCTGGAACATTTCCTGGGTCAGAGTGATCTCCTGATCCAGATCATCCAGGTTCTCAATAGCCACGATCACCGTCATGATCTTCGTCATGGAAGCCGGATAGATCTTCTCATCGCCCTTCATATTTCCGATGATCTTTCCGCCTTTTACCTGCATCAGCACTGCATAGGGACTGTTGATACCGCTCATCTCAAGCTTACGGACAACCGGTCTCTGCAGAGACTCCATCCAGTCACCTACCCCTTTATTCCAGCCGATGATCACTACAAGTGTCAGGATCACGATAGCCTCTACCACCAGGCAGAGTATCATTTTTATTTTGTTTACCTGTTTTTTTATTTTCTTCGCTTTACGCTTTTTTGATCTCAATTTATACTCCCTGTTCCGACAAATTCATCTGTAAGTTTTACTTACAGAAACGTTTTCCCCATCTTTTTTATATTAACATGATTATTATTTTCTTCTGTAAAATCTATATGAAAAAGCTCTGATGAGCTTTCGGTCTGTTACAACTCTGTTTGTGCCTTATTGTAGGATTTTTGCCCCCAAAAATCAAGGTGTATAAATGTATAAAAAAATACCCCATACAAAGTTTCCTCTGTACAGGGTATTTAAAATTTATTACTGAGCTAATTTAATCGGGTTAAGCTTAACACCAGGTCCCATTGTCGGAGCGATTGTAACGCTCTTCAGATACTGACCTTTCAGTGTGCTAGGTCTAGCCTTTGTGATAGCTCCCATAAGCGTCTGGAAGTTGTCGCTTAACTGCTCCTCGGTAAAGGAAGCCTTTCCGATCGGAACATGGATGATGTTGGATTTGTCAAGACGATACTCGATCTTACCTGCTTTAATGTCGTTAACAGCTTTTGTTACGTCCATTGTTACAGTACCAGCTTTCGGGTTTGGCATTAAACCTTTCGGTCCAAGTACACGACCAAGACGACCTACAACGCCCATCATATCCGGTGTTGCAACTACAACGTCAAAGTCAAGCCATCCCTCGTTCTGGATCTTCGGAATGAGGTCCTCAGCTCCTACGAAGTCTGCTCCTGCTGCCTTTGCCTCTTCTGCCTTAGCATCTTTAGCAAATACAAGTACACGAACTTTTTTACCTGTTCCGTGTGGCAGAACAACTGCTCCACGGATCTGCTGATCTGCGTGACGTCCATCGCAGCCTGTACGGATGTGAACTTCGATGGTCTCGTCGAACTTAGCTACAGCTGCTTTTTTAACAAGGCTGATAGCCTCTGGTGCATCATATAATGTTGCGCGGTCTACTGCTTTCGCAGCTTCCACATATTTCTTTCCTCGTTTCATTTCTATAACCTCCTGTGGTATTTGCGGGGAAAAGCCCTCCCACTTGAAAATTTCACTTTTTCTACGGGAACCCCGAACTTAAGCTTCGGTATTTATTAGTCTACGACTTCGATTCCCATACTTCTTGCTGTACCGGCGATCATGCTCATAGCAGCCTCGATGGATGCTGCATTGAGGTCTTTCATCTTCAGCTCAGCGATCTCCTGAACCTGTGCCTTAGTAACTTTAGCTACTTTGGTCTTGTTCGGTGTACCGGAACCAGATTTGATGTTTGCAGCTTTCTTAAGAAGAACTGCTGCCGGCGGAGTCTTGGTTATGAAGCTGAAACTTCTGTCAGCGTAAACAGTGATGACAACCGGGATGATAAGATCTCCCTGATCAGCTGTTCTTGCGTTGAACTCCTTAGTAAACTGTACGATGTTTACACCATGCTGTCCAAGAGCCGGACCTACAGGTGGTGCTGGAGTTGCTTTACCAGCCGGAATCTGTAATTTGATATATCCTGTTACTTTCTTTGCCATTTTCGGCACCTCCTATGTGGTATTGGCGGGGGTGTGTCCCTCCCACTTGCTGTTACCTTGTTTTTGAATTACTCAGCTTTTTTGATTTCTGTGAAACTTATTTCTACCGGTGTTTCACGACCGAAAAGCTCAACATTGATCGTTACCGTCTGTTTCTGCATGTTGATACCTGTGATCACACCTGCTGTATCTTTCCATGCACCACCGGTAACGACTACCATGTCGCCCTCTGCGAAGTCCACTTCGATATCCGGTTTCTGGATACCAAGCGGCATCATTTCCTCTTCTGTAAGAGGCACAGGCTTTGATCCCGGTCCTACGAATCCTGTAACACCGCGGGTATTACGGACAACGTACCAGGTATCGTCATTCATCACCATATTGAGAAGCACATAGCCTGGAAACATCTTTTTCTGAACCTGTCTTGAGGTTCCGTTCTTCATCTCCACTACATCCTGCAGCGGAACACGTACCTCCAGGATCTGGTCTTCCAGGTGTCTGTTCTCGATCGTCTTTTCAATGTTGGCTTTTACCTTGTTCTCATACCCGGAATAGGTATGGACAACGTACCATTTTGCTGCTTCTGACATATAATCACCTTGTCCTTACTTCATTAAGAAATTAATGAATTCCAGAATTCCGGAATCCATTACACTGATAACCACTGCCAGGATGATCGTGATGATCACGACCACAACAGTCTGCTTTGCCAGTGTGGGACGGTCTGTCCAGACAATCTTCTCAAATTCTGACTGAAGTCCCTGAAACCAACTTTTCTTCTGCGGCTTATCCTCAGATTTCTGTTTTTCCATAGCATAACCTCACAAATCTCTGTGATTACTTTGTTTCCTTGTGCAGAGTGTGTGTATGACAGAACTTACAATATTTCTTGGTCTCCATTCTCTCAGGATGGTTCTTTTTCTCCTTCGTCATATTGTAGTTACGCTGCTTGCACTCGGTGCATGCTAATGTAATCTTAACGCGCACAACTTCCACCTCCAGTGTTTTCATTTGCATGGTCTTCTATGCCGCCCGGAACGTATATCCGTCGTCATTTTCGGGCATAAAAAAAAGACCTAACTTCCATGTCGCTCGTCAATTTTATCACAGAGCAGGTGTGCAAGTCAAGCCTTTTTCGCTTAAATATAAAGAATTTCACAGATTCCGTACGGACGTCTCAAGTGCGCAAACCCGATTCTGCTTCGCTGCATTTCGTTTTCGGGACGTCGCCCTGTACAGAAAGTCATAAGAAGCCCCTTATGTGCAGGCACAACATGTCTTCTTCTGTCTTCCTGCACACTTTCAACTTCTATTAAAAGTAGTCATAACCACCGTGGATATCCACCACACTGCCGTTCATATATCCGTTAGACAGCACTGCATAAGCCATATCCGCCACTTCCTCCACAGTTCCAAACCTGTGGAGTGCGATCTTCCGGTTGATACGGTCGTAGCTCTCCTGGGTGCGAGCGCTGTGCCACGGAGTTTCGATGAAGCCAGGTGCAATAGCGTTGACTGTGATGCCCTTTGGCTCAAATTCCTTTACCAGGGATCTTGTCAGAAAATGGATGGCTGCCTTGGTGACTCCATATACAAGGGAGGAAGAATACGCCTGCTGTCCTGCATAGGAACCGGTAAAGAGCACACTGCCGCCCTCCACCATCATGGATCTCAGCTCTTTTACCATAAATACAGGTACGGAAAGATTGGTGTTTACGATCCGTGTCCACTCCTCAAAGCTGTAGTCTTCATATTTTGCGTAGGTACTGATGCCGGCATTGCTTACAAGCCAGTCAATATGGTCTGTCTGCTTTTTCAGCTCCTCCACAAAAACCATCATCTCTTCATAGGAAGACATATCTGCCTTTATCAAAGTCACCTGAGATCTTTTTTCCTCAGGAAGGCTCTCCTGAAACGACAGTGCCTTCTTCTCATCATGTCCATATGTTACAAAGATCCTGTCAGCTTTTGCTGACTCTGCCAGGATCTTTTCGGCGATCCCTCTTCCGATTCCAGAGGTACCGCCTGTGATCACAGTTATTTTTCCCATTTTACAGCTCCATCAGTTCATCAAATATCGGTTTCGGTATATAAGGCTGCTGATTGTGGATCGGCTCACCCAGACAGGTCTTCGGGTATGCGTAGGTTCCATGCTCCAGCATGATCTCCAGAAGCTCCGGTCCGTTCTGCTCCAGGAATCCACCGGCATATTTTTCCACGTCTTCTCCCTGGATGCGCTTTGCAGGAATTCCGTAGGCCTGCGCCACATCTGTAAAATCGCAGGATGAAAATCCGCTGCCATCGGAGGTATCCGCATATACACAGTCAAAATAATCTCTCTGAAGATGACGGATCATTCCCAGAGCCTCATTATTCATTACGATCATCTTCACTGGGATATTCTCACGCTTCACCCACTGTAGCTCCTGGATATTCATCTGGAAGGCTCCGTCTCCGCAGATACATGCCACCGGCTTGCCGGTAGCATAATAAGCTCCGATAGCCGCCGGAAGTGCATATCCCATAGCACCATGTCCGCCGGAAAAAAGTGTCTTCTGCCCCTGCTGATTGTGGAAGGACTGATAGCTCCATACCATATGCTGTCCCACATCCACAGCAACCGCTCCGGTATCGGAAAGCTGATCACTCAAATATGCGATCATGCGGTTCGGATAACGCTGCGGTGTCTCATCGTCCACTTTCCAAAGTTCCTTACGGATCTTCTGGCAGACAGCAAGCCATTCCTCATAGGAACCGATCTGTGCCTGCTGCTCTGTCAGCTTACGCACCACAGTCTCTGCGCTGACGCAAAAGCATTTCTCACCTTCTCTTCCCTCATGGATCTCTCTTTGAAGATTATAAGGATCAATATCCACACGGATGATTTCGGCATTCTTCGCAAACTCATGAACCTTAGTACCAATCTGACGGGTACACAGGGAAATTCCAAAGCAGAGCAGAAGGTCGCTTTTTGCATTGGCGATCATATTTGCATACCGGTGTCCGTAGGCACCTCCGATGCACCCGAAGTTCAAAGGATCATCAAAGCTCAGTGCGGACCGGGCAAGTACGCTTGTGATCACTGGAATGTGATGGGCACGCGCCAGATCTGTGAGCATTTTTTCTGCTTCTCCGGAAGCTCCGTGACCGATCATAAATACCGGCCGTTTTGCAGTCCTGATCTTATTCAGAATATATTCTGCCGCCTCTGCTCCATCAGAAGAATCCGCCTTTGCAACTGCATCCCTGTAAAAGGCTGCCCCGTTTTCCGGATCATTTTTTCCATATACAGCTGTCTCGATCTCTTCCTCGGAAAATTCCATATCATAAGCCGGATCTTCCACCTCGCCTCTCTGCACATTCATAGGAAGATCGATAAGAACCGGCCCTTTCCGTCCTGTATTGGCGATCTGCCATGCAAGATTCAGTTCACGAACGATATTTTTCGGATCACGGACCTGCACCGCGTACTTGGTTACCGGCTTTGCCATGGAAACCATATCGATCTCCTGAAAGCCCTGCTGACGAAGGCCTGTAATACCGGAATATTCATAGGTATTCAGCTGTCCGGTGATAAAGATCACCGGAAGAGAATCGAAATACGCATCTGCCACACCGGAAAGCAGATTGGCAGCTCCCGGACCACTGGTGGCATAGGCACAGCCGCAGGCATTCTTTGCCTGAGCATAACCACAGGCGGCAAAAGCAGCTCCCTGCTCATGATAGCTGGAATGACTTCTTACATGGGGATTCTTCTCAATGGAATCTACCAGATGTGCGATCATGGTTCCCTGGTATCCAAAGAAATCATGAATCCCTTTTTTCTGCAAAAATTCCACAACATAATCTGTAAGCTTGACCTTAGACATATTTTTTTACCTTCTCCATATACGAGATCCTTCCTGTTTTTTCCAGATACTTAAGATACAGGTCAAAAACCTCCGGATCTGTTTCAAATGCTTCTTCATATTTCAGGCAGCGATCATTCATCCTGGTATATCCTGCAAATGCTTTTTCCAGTTCCACATAATCTTCATTTTTGAAGAGATTCCGGATATAGCTGAGCTTTTTGCGATAAGCCAGTGCACAGGTATATTTTTCCCCGCAGAATTTTGCATAATCCCAGCACTGTGCAAGATATTCCCGGTAATTCATTCCAAACTGCCTGCGCTTTTCCCTTTTCTTCCTGACAGAAGCAAATTTCTTCAGTTCCTTTGACTGCTGCAGAAATTCCTCGCATGGGATCAGTGTGCTGCACACCACCAGCGAGCCGGGAACATAGTTTTCCATTGACTTATTTCGATAATTTTTGCCGTAGGCCCGGGTGAGATAGCTGTCTGTGTTTCCCGGGACCATAAAGGATTCTCCTCCAAGCATTGCCTCCCCGGGATTTTCAAAAATATGCGCAGGAAAATAAAGATTCTGGTCAAAATATCGGAGTACATATGTTTTTGCGCCATCCTGCGGCTGCCGGAGCAGATCCCGGAATATGCTCTTTGCCAGCCAGCCTCGTCCGCAAAGGGAAAGGACTCGCACCATCCAGATACATCCCAGCTCACGCCGGTTCCGCCACTTGCCTTTTTTTCCGTAGATCCTCTTCCATCCCTCTTCGCGCATACGGTTCCAGAGATATTTTCCCTTTGGACCATATTCACACTGCAGCGGAAGGATATTGATCCCCAGTCCCGGATGTTTGTATTTTCCATACTCGTCCAGCTTATAAAACAATGTATCTTTATCTGTATAACGCAGAAAAAATCCGGGGAAACGGCTGTTATTCTCCATAGATTCCAGAGCTCTGCGCAGCTCCGGTTCTTCGTCAAAGATGTTTTTAAACCGGGCCATATCACCGGTCTTCATATAAATATCATTGCTTGCCGGATTCATGGGAAAAGGGCGCTCCGTTACCGCACAGAGGGTAAGATACGGAGAAAGATAATATGTGATCTTATTTTTTCTGCATATGGTATCTATTTCTTTTAGAAGTTCCAGTACTTTCTGCTGTTCTCTGTTCAATACACTCTGCCTCGTTTCTGTTGATCTGTCATTACAGGATCCGCTTCAGAAGCTCCTGAAGCTCCTCCTGACTTTTATACTTATCTAGCCAGCTGTTCAGAAATTCTGTCACGTCTGCCTTCTTTGCGAAAAATCCGGTACGCCGGCTTCCATCGTAAAGATCCTCCAGGAAGATCCTGGAAAGCTCATTTTTTATATAGGGATGCGGCTCATGATCCAATGCCAGGAAATAATTTTCGAAGGCTTCCCGGGTACGCCCCTGTTTCTTCCGGATATCTCCCAGAAGCTTGTATACCTCTCCCTGCCATTCCTTATGGACCAGAAAGCTGCGGATCTCCTCTGCCAGATATTCCATCTCGCCCTCTTCCTCACTGCACAGGATCCTGGTACGGCCCTCTGCCAGTGCTTTGGGATAGCCGAATCTCTGCCATGCACAGGTAAGTGCCTCTTTGTACACTGGCTCCTCAAGGGTTCCCTCCCTTGGAGAATTACCGGTGATCCCCAGTTCTTTGCAAAGCTCTCTCACCAGCTCTTCCAGCTCCCCTTTTGTACGGACGGAATATACCTTCGCAAGATAAAGAGCGCCTCTGATCTCCTCATCCTCCGGCATCAGTCTGCTCCAAAATTCCATCAGAGAGAGTGCTTCTGATCTTCTCTGGCTTCCAAGCAGATCCCGACAGTCCCGGATCGCCTGGGACTTCTGTTTTTTCAGGAATTTATCCAGTTCCAGCTGCACAATGCCGTTATTGGTGCATTCTCTGGCTTTCAGATACTCTGCCATTGCTTCGTTCCGGAGGCCCTTTTTCCAGAGAAGATCCCCCTTATATTTCATAAAATATCCATCCTGGGGAAATACTCTCAGGCAGTAAGACAGAAATTTCTCCGCTTCCGAAGCATTCTGCGGTCCTTCCAGGCGCTCCATCACAAACCGGCATTTAAATTTCAGGAATCCCGGAGCATCCGGATATTTTCTGAGAAGATCATCCACGATCGCCTCTGCTTCCTGCATTTCTTTAAATTCATAGTGGCTGGCTGCTTTTCGGAAACGGCGGATATCCTCCACTGTCTGCTCCATTTCCGGAGTAAGATGATCCATTTTCTTGCGTACCTCGTACATACGGTATGCCTTGGAAACACGCTCCTGATAGATCAGTGTCAGCATGGCCGCCTGAAAAGCCTTATCCTCCAGCGGAATCAGGATCGGATGATAGAACGGACGGATCCCGTTAAAATCCTCACGCCCGATAAACTCCATGCTGAGCTGTACACGGTAATACTCCTCAAAGATCTCACCAAGCACATCATATCTTCTCTCTTTCAGCAGGGTCTCCGCTGTTTTTTCGGATCTCATCAGCCGGGCAGACACATCCCGGGCTACAACACCGGCTTTGATCCTTCTTCGTCTGTCATCCTGTTTATGGTCTCCCTTTGCCATAAGAAGGCAGTAGAATTTGCGGAAAAGCATCTGTCTGCGGATACGTTTTTTGTCGATCCTTGGCGTATATTCATCCCGCACCTCCTGATAGCTGGCGCCCGGAACATCAACAGACTCATGAGATTCTCTTTCCCCATGAGGCGGTATATAGGACCATTCGTCCCCGTAATGCCAGATCAGATAATCGCTGGTCCTGTGAGGGATCATAACCTTTTCGCCCTCGAAGTCCATATATTTTACAGGGAACATCATATTCTTGTCAAAAAGAAACGGGCAGCCTCCCCATCGCATGGCATAGCGGCTGCACTCCTCTTCTTTATAAGAAAACATGATCTTCTCCAATTTCTTTAAGGTTCTGTCCTTTCCGCAGAAGGTATAGCGGAAAAGCCAGTACAGATACCGCCAGGGAGAAATTTCCCATCTGACTCCCACGACCATGCTGATATTCAGAAGTTCCGTATAGATCATCATATGGTCCCGGTATTTCTCATACTCACGGTCATCATCCGGAATGGGATCCAGAGTCAGTACGTCAATGATCTCACCAGCCTTGTCGTCCCCTATGATCTGATGCTTGTGGATCGCACAGGTATCCGTACTTCCGTAGCGCGGAAAACCGTTGGTATAATTACGGTCCACTTCTGCACAATAAACCGCCCGGTTCGGCGGCATCTCGTTCTGACATATTTCTACAAATTTATCCCAGTCACTTTTGGGCATGTAAATATCCACATCATCGTCCCATGGGATAAAGCCTTCATTTCGAAGAACACCGATCAGAGTACCTCCGGCCATTACATATCTAAGATCATGCTTTTTGCAGATCGCGTCAACCTCCCGGAAGAGCTGCAAAAGAAGCTTCTGTTTTTCTGTCATCTGTCAACCTCTTTGATTAATTATTTTCAAAAGCTCAGCCAGAGTTTCTGATTCTTCATAAAAAAATCTCGTACATTCTGTCCGTCTGTCACGGATCATGATGACCAGCTCCTGAAGCAGATAGCGAAGACCATTTCCCTCAAAATTAAAGCTGTAGCGTTTCAGGAATTCCTGACCTTCTATTTTTGCTTCAAAATATCCGGTATTCCACCAGTCACCGGGTACGGTGATACGCCCCCTGGTTCCGATGATCGCAAGCTCGTTTTCCACATCCACCGTTGTTCCGATCTCAATGGTCGCCAGTGCCCGGAGATACTTCATCGTGATCATATCATAAATAAAGCAGCCGTCACTGCTTTTCACCGCATTGCTCTTCACATCCAGGTAATCCTTACCGAGAAGCTTGATGCATGCACACAGCGCCTGGCTGACTGTTTCGCTGAAATTTTTTCCGCCCTCAAAATCATCCTGAGAAATCGCGCATTTTACAGCTACCACATCTCCCACAAGCGCTCCATGTGTCAGCCAGACAAGCTGCGTAAACGCGCGCAGATAGACCATGGTAAGCTTCTCTACCAGAACAACCTGATGTGCCTTTGCCAGTGCAAACAGCTCTCTTATCTCTTCCGGTTCCAGAGCCATAGGCGTGTCACTGATCACATATTTATCACATTCCAGTGCCTTTCGGATATAATCTGCCCTGTTTTTCAGACCGGATCGGATATAAATGATATCCAATCCTTCCAGAAACTGCCCGTAATCTGTACCATAAGAGTCAAGTTCGTATCTGTCACAGAATTCTCTCGCAACAAAAACGTCCTCGGAATACACACTTTCTACATGCAGTCCGCTGACATACTTGGACTCCATCACCATTTCGTTGTCCTCTGTATCATCCGTAACAATGCCCATGCTGTAGATCATACCCTCACTTCTGAGCTTGGTACTGGAAATATTTTTGGTACGTTCCAGATAAACGACCTCACAGTAATTCTTCAGATAATCAAATTTGCCACGCCAGTCCGAACCGACTACCAGAAGGTCGATATTGTATTTTGTAATGTCATTTAGCTTCTGCCCCTGATATTCCTCTACAATGATCTCATCCGCAAAACCAGTCTTGCGGACATTTTCGATACGCTTCAGAAGGCTGTCCTGTACATTCAGCTTGCCGCGTTCGATATCATAGCTTTCACTGGTGACACCCACAACAAGATAATCCCCCAGCTCCCTGGCTCTTTTCAGAATATTGTAATGTCCCTGGTGGAACAGATCAAAGGTACCGTAAGTAATGACTTTTTTCATTATTAATTTAATCCTGCGCTTTCTCTTCTTTATTTTTCAAAAGCACTTCCATTTCCCCCTGCGGTTCTGTGATCTTTAATATATCATCCAGGTCCTGGAGCTGCTCAAATTCCTGTGGAGCTCCGGCATCATCCATGCCTTCCTCCATCTCAAGATCCTCATCTACAAAGAAATCCTCGCCACGGATTTCTTCCGTCTCTTCTGTCTCATGTTCCAGTACAGCCGCCACATCGTCCTTCACCTTACGTGCATCCTCCTCGTCCAGAGTTGCCGCAAGCTCCTCAATGGCTTTCTTTCTTTTCAGTATGATCTCATAACGGTCATCTTCATCATATTCATCCTCAAGTCCTTCATCCTGCACCTGCCTCTCACGTTTGAACAGAATAAATGTAAGCAGGTTTAGTACCCCTCCGTAGAGGAAAGATACCGGCTTGCTTCCAAGGATCAGCACAAGCACCCAGGATACTCCGAAAAGCACCCAGACATTCAGCATCTGCGGGATGCTGAGAAGAAGCAGGCCGTTGAGTACGATCATGATCGGATAATGGAAAAAATAAATCCCCATGGTATTTCTTCCAACAAAGGTAACCGGCAGCTTCACATCCGGGATCAATGCCAGAAACGTCAGCACCAGCACAAAAGATACCAGATACATCAGAAGGCGGATCAGCATTCCTGTGATATCATCCATTCCCGATAACTGATACGTATGATTCCCACGGAAAATATCTACCGGGATCTCATTGGCGATCATAAAATTCGGAACTGCATACAAAAGCAGGGCTGAAACCAGGAGCAGGATCCATTTACCCTTGAATTTACGGACCACGTCTGTGTAATCACTCTTCCACAGATAGCCTGCCACAAAAAACGGAAAAAATACAACAATCCTGGAGCTTGAAAGATAAGTCGTAAATTCCGGTCTTGTTCCTGCCCACAATGCAAAAATAATGCTCAGAGGCACGATAAAACGTATCTTGCCAAGTGCTTCGATAGTCAGCCTGTAGATAAACAATGCCAGCACATACCACATAACTGTTCCGGACGGACGGAGCAGCTCATAATCCATGCTTCTGCCGGTCCAGATATAAGCATACCAGGTCAGACTGTATCCAAGAATATAAGGGATCAGCAGATTCTTCACATTCTTCAGTACATCCTGTGGCTTCTTGGAAAGATATCCAGATATAAAAATAAAAGCAGGCATGTGAAAAATGGTGATCCCATACCATACATAACGCACCACCATGTCCACCTTGACCAGCTGAAATGCGATCAGATGATTAAATACGACAAGAAAGATCAGTACTACTTTAATGTTATCGACCAGGTAAGAATACGGAACTCCCTGGCTATCCGTTCTCTGTTTCATTTGTTTCCACCTTGTAATATTTGATAAAAGTATGAATAAATAATAACATATATTTATGAATTTGGAAATAAAGAATTAATATATGTCAGAATTATTCACCTCTTCCAGAATTTTTCAACGGTATTTCCATATCCCGTGGAGCGCATAGGAAACAAAGAAAAACAGACTCTTCAGCGGACCATATCCCACATACCGATACACCTGATAAGTCATTGCCGCAGACTTCAGCTTATTTCTGGATTTTCCCCCTTCACTGAGCCGGTATTTCAGGTAAGGTCTGTTGATCCCTGCTGCAAATCCTCCCTTTCCCAATATCCGGAGCCAGGTAATGTAATCTTCATGGCTGTCATCATGCTCCATTGGAAACGCAAGTGCATCTTCTCTGCGTAGCAATACGGAAGAACAGTTGATGCTGTTATGCTTCAGAAGCTCCCTGTATGTGATCCGTTCCTTTACCGGAATATATTTGCCGGTAGTGCGCCCATCCGGCGTCATCAGTTCTCTTCCGGTGGAGCAGATCGCACAGCCGGTCTGTTCCATAACCTCTGTCTGGGCTTTCAGCTTGCCCTTTTCCCACCAGTCATCCGCATCCAGAAATGCGATATATTTTCCCCGGGCTTCCTTTACGCCCCGGTTTCTGGAACGGGCAGCCCCCATATTCTGTTCATTTTGGATATAACGGATCTTTCCGCTGTCCATATATTTCATTACAGCAAGTTCTGTGCCGTCTGCAGAACAGTCATCAATGACCAGCACTTCTACCGGAACCTCCTGTCCCAGTGCTGATTCGATCGCTTTTCCAATATATCTTTCCCCGTTATATACGGGCATCACTACGGAAACCAACGGCTTTTCCATAAAAACAACCTCCGTCCTCTCTATCCACAAAATGCGCGTCAGGATGATCTGCCGCAGCCTGACACGCATTTCGTTTCGTTACTTATTTTTTGTCTTCGGAATCCTTAAGAGCGTTCTTCTGATTATCATCCACGCCCTCGGAAACTTCTTTCTGGAAAAAGATCTTTACAGTCATAAACAGAAGCTTGATATCCAGAAGGAATGAATAATTTTCAATATAAAACAGATCCAGCTTCAGCTTATCATACGGTGTGGTGTTATATTTGCCATATACCTGAGCATAACCGGTCAGTCCGGCTTTTACCTTAAGACGATAGTGGAATTCCGGGATTTCCTGCTCATATTCCTGCATGATCACATCTCGTTCCGGACGTGGACCTACCAGAGACATATCACCCATAAACACGTTAAACAGCTGGGGAAGCTCATCCAGATGCAGGTTACGCAGGACATGTCCTACCGGTGTGATACGGGAATCGTGCTTGGACGCAAGACGTGCTCCGTTCTTCTCGGAATCCACACACATGCTTCGGAATTTCCGGATGCGGAATTCCTTTCCCTGATAGGTAAGACGATCCTGGAGATAAAATACCGGACCGCCGTCATAAGCCTTCACCGCAATGGCAATGATCAGCATGATGGGTGAGGATACGATGATCCCAAGTCCGGAAACAATGATATCCAGAACTCTCTTGGCTGCACGCTGCTCCATGGAAAGTCCCTGATTCCTGCACATCAGAAGCGGCGTATCAAACAGATGGATCCTGTCTGTTCCAAGCAGGATGATATCGGAAATCTTCGGGCTCATATAGCAGCGGATGGAATGAGAAAAACAATATTTCAGATACTTGTTTCGGATCTGGGACGGAAGATCCCAGATGATCACGCCTTCATAATCTTCCATCATGGCATGGATCTTCTCTTCGCCCTCACGGATATGAACCTTACCGCTGATATCGTATTTATCCTTTCGGGTGTTCATCTTGTGGATCACATCACCGGGATCACGGTCTCCGTAGATCACCAGCAGCCTTCTGGCTCCGTACAGTCTGGAGTAAATATACCTGGAGCCCCAGATCCACAGTACCGTCACAACAATCTGGACTCCGGTCATTTCGATCACCGGTCTGGCCGACATAAACCATCTGTTGATCAGTGTGATCTGAAAATACGTCACAACATTGGTACAGATCGTTGCCAGCGTCAATGAATAAAATACATCGATACGCTTCAGATAGCCTACCTTCAGACCTCCGTAAAGCTTGGCAAACATCAGATAGATCAGCGCATAGATCAGGATCATTACCCAGTTACCCTTTCTCCAGAATGGCTTCAGGATCAGGTCACTGTAAAAATCATACCATACATAAGCAAAGATCGCTGCCTGTGCGATCACGATCAGACTTGCCAGACAAAATACCACAAATCTCTTATAATCTTCTCTTTTACTTCTATTCACAGATTTTTCTTCCTTCCTGAGGAGTAGATATTAACTTCATCATTATAGCCAATATATACTCTTACGTCCAGAGATTCCTCTGATTTTTCTCCTGATATTTTCCTGTCAGGATGTTTTTTTCCGTGACTATAGCAAAAATCCCCTGGAGTTTACCCGGGGATTTTTGGCTGTATATATTTATTTTTCTTTTTCAGTTTCCACGCCTTTTCGAATTATTCATTCACCAAGTTATACTCTTCGATGGATTTGTTGATGGAATCTGCCATGTTTTTCACAGCTGTATCCACATCCTCTTTTCCGTTGAGCATACTTTCAATCTCGGATTCCACGGTAGCTCTTGCCTCCGGGAATACACTTAACAGAGCGCCTACATAGTCGGCGGAAGAATCATGGAGCTGGTCGATCGCTGTCTGGAACTGCGGATATTTTGCAACATTATCCTTAAATACCTGCTCTTCCTGAGACTTTACAGTTACAGGGAAATATCCGGTCTGTGCGTTCCAGTAAGCCTGAGACTCCGGAGAGATCAGGAATTTTACGAACTCCCATGTTGCACGAAGCTTTTTCGGATCATTGTTGTTCAGTGCCCAAAGAGATGCACCTCCGATGGAAACACCGCCCTCGTCACTGGATTTGATCTTCGGGAAGTATGCAGTACCAACCTCAAATTTTCCGTTTACATCCTGAAGGATCTGTTTTAGGGAAGCTGTGGAGCCAAGAGTGATCGCAGATTTTCCTGCAGAAAAATCTGCCAGACCTGCATCGCCGCCTTTTCCTACGACCGGTGCGAAGCCCTTGTCGTTAAGATCCTTCCATGCTGTAAGGATATTTTTTGCAGCACTGTTCTCATCAAAAGCAACAGCTGTAGCAGCCTCTTTACGTCCGTTTCCGTTGTTTGCATACTCAAGGCCCTGCTTTCCGATAAACTGCTCGAAGAACCATCCGTAGATTCCAAGAGACATTACCTCGCCTGCGCCGCCTCTGTCCAGAAGATCCTGTCCGATCTCACCGATGCCTTCCAGGCTGTCCGGAATTTCTGTGATGCCTGCTTTATCAAACATATCCTTGTTGTAATACATGATCGGTGTGGAAGAGTTGAATGGCATGGAGTACAGCTCATTGTCGATGGTGTAGTATGCAGCCAGGTTCGGCTCGATCTCAGATACATCGTAGCTGTCTGCGTCGATCATCTGCTGCATAGGCACAATCCATCCGGAATCGATCATGAATCTTGTTCCGATCTCATATACCTGTACAAGATCCGCACCCATGTTTCCGATCTGTGCACTTTTCAGCTTGTTCAGGGAATCATCATATTCACCCTGATACTGAGCATCTACCGTAATTCCGTATTCATTCTCATCGTTGAATTTTTTTACCAGTGTATCGATCGCCTCACCATTGACGCCACCCATGGAATGCCAGAAGGTAATGGTAGTTCCGTCTACATCGGAAGCATCTGCCATTTCCACTTTTTCATCTGTGCCGGCATCTGCGGCGAATACAGTTACTCCGGAAAGAGAACCGATAGTCATTGCTGTGGTAAGGAAAGCTGCGATGATTTTTTTCTTCATAACTTTTTTCTCCTCTTGAAAAATTTTCTCTTTTTTCATTTTTTTATATAAGATGAACTGCCCGTCTTACGATTTTGCAGTATCTTTTTGCAATATTTTCCCCTTACAGCAGGATGCTGCAGGGTTGCTGCCTGCTCCGATATCAGCCCTTGACTGCACCCGAGAACATTCCTCTGATCAGCTGCTTCTGTCCAACGATAAAGATGGAAATGGACGGAATGATGATCATAACAACGCCTGCGATCATCAGGGTGATAGACTGTGAATCCACACTATCCAGCATACTGATACCAATCTGAACGGTTCGCATATTGTTGGAGCCTGTTACAAGCAGCGGCCACATGTACATATTCCATGCGTTGATAAAGGTATACACTGCCATAGCGCCAATAGCGGATTTTGTCAGCGGAAGCAGGATCCTTACGATAAATTTCAGATTGCTGCAGCCGTCAAGCTTTGCCGATTCATACAGTGAGATCGGGAAAGTCATGTAAAACTGACGGAACAGGAAAATTCCCATTGCGGATGTAAGGTAAGGCACGATCAGTACCTGATAAGTATCCAGCATTCCCCAGCTTGATACCGTCAGGTAGTTGGAAATGATCGTTGCCTCTCCCGGAACCATCATGGTTGCCATCACAACCATGAAGAGAATACCTTTTCCTTTGAATTCCAGGAAAGAAAACGCAAAAGCAGCAAGAGAACAGGTAATGATCTGTCCGATGGTAATGCATCCCGCCATGATAAAGGAATTCAATATGAATCGGAGAAGTGGAACGGTGCGGAATGCATTGATAAAGTTGGAAAAGGTCGGATTCTTGGGAAAGAGATTCAACTCTGTAGTAAACAGTTCACTAGAAGGCATCAGTGCAATACTGATGGCATAAAGCAATGGAAGCAGGATCAGAACTGCAAACACCACATTTGCCGTAACACGGAGCGCTGTTCTTGTCCTTCTCTTTGCAAGAGCCTTTGCATTCATAGCTTTTTTCAGCTCCAGAAGCTCCTCTTTTGACATGTTTTCCACTGCCGGGACTGCCATATTTTCCATCTGGCTCATCAGTAATTCACTCCCTTCTTCTCAATACGGAACATGATCAGTGTGATGATCATGATGATCACAAACAGGATAACCGACTGGGCTGCCGCACTTCCGAAGCGGTAGTTAAAAAACGCATCCCTGTAAATGGAATAAACAATAACATTGGTAGACTCATTAGGACCACCCTCTGTCAGGATCTTGATCTGTCCAAAGGACTGAAATGCCTGTATGATATTTACCACCAGTGTGTAAAACATGATCGGGGAAAGTCCCGGAAGCGTCAGGCTGAAAAACTGCTGCACACTGCTGGCTCCATCCACAGAAGCTCTCTCATAAATGGTCTCATCAATATTCCCGAGTCCTGCGGAAAAATACAGGAAATTGATCCCGCTGTTCAGCCACGCAGTAAGAATGGCTACGCAGATCAGAGCCGTGTTCGGATCGTTCAGCCAGTTGATATCCAGGCCGGTAAGCTTATTCACAATACCTACTGCCGGGTGGAGCATGATCTGGAAGATCATTGCCGCAGAACTGGATGCAATAGCCATTGGCAGAGCATAGGATGTACTGAACACCCGGATTCCTGGAAACGCCTTGTTACAAAGCACTGCTGCGATCAGACCAAGAAGCATGCCGCCGACCACAACGATCAGCACAAAGATCAGCGTCACCTTCAAACTGTTGATAAAGGATGCTGACTGAAGCAGCTCTTTATAATTGCCCAGACCAACGTACAGCTTTGCCTGTCCCATCTTGTTGGTCTTGTAAAGACTTAAATAAATTGTTTTCACAAACGGATAAAACAGAAAAATTCCAAAAATAAGCATACAAGGCACCAGATATAAGTACGGTGTGATCTTGCTTTTGCTGTTATTTTCCATAACTATTTCTCCTCCTTGCATAATCAGATTCTATCTACAGGCTGATCTGCCTGCACTCAAGCTTTTTCGTGACATAAATTCATGACACAAAAATATTTTCTTCTGTCTCCGGATCAAACACATGGGCCTTCTCCATATCAAAATACAGAGAAACCTTCTCCCCTACCTGTGTCTGATTTTCCGGACTTAAGCGGACTGCCAGGGTTTTGCCCTGCTCATCAAAATAGAGGATCACTTCCGCTCCCAGCATCTCCCGGTTTACTACAGGCTCATCTACATCTACGCTTTCATTTTCAATACCAAGCTTTTTCGCCTCGTCCAGCTCGTAGATATCCTCCGGACGGATTCCAAGGATCACGTGTCTGCCGTTATATCTGTCTGCGATCTGTTTTCCTCTGGTTCCGTCCAGATAAACCTTTTTCACAGTTTTGGCATCATCCAGAAGAAGGGCCGTGCGATTATTTTCTTCTGCTTTTACCGTACACCGGAAAAAGTTCATGGACGGAGAACCAAGGAAGCCTGCCACGAAAAGATTTACCGGATTGTCATAAATACTCTGAGGCGCTCCCACCTGCTGGATCAGGCCATCCTTCATGACCACGATCTTAGTCCCAAGAGTCATGGCCTCTGTCTGGTCGTGCGTTACATAAATAATGGTGGTGTCCAGCTGTTTATGTAATTTCACAAGCTCCACACGCATCTGAGCACGAAGCTTTGCATCCAGATTGGAAAGGGGCTCATCCATGAGAAAGGCTTTCGGCTTCCGGATAATTGCACTTCCAATGGCAACTCGCTGTTTCTGACCGCCGGAAAGAGCCGCCGGCCTCCGGTCAAGAAGCTGGTCGATCTCCAGGATCTTTGCCACCTCATGGACCTTTCTGTCGATCTCATCCTTCGGAAGCTTACGGATCTTCAGGGCGTATGCCATATTTCCGTAAACTGTCATATTGGGATATAAAGCATAGTTCTGGAAAACCATGGACATTCCACGCTCCTTTGGTTCCAGATAATTGGAAAACTCACCGTCGATCCACAGCTCACCGTCTGTGATCTCCTCCAGACCTGCGATGATACGCAAAGTAGTAGATTTTCCACATCCGGACGGACCTACAAAGATCACAAACTCTTTGTCATGTATATCAAGATTAAAATCCTTCACACCGTAATGCTCTGAATCAAATTGCTTACATACATTTCTGAGTGCAATTTCTGACATTACTTATCTCCTTTCTCTTCTCTCGCTCACATAGTTTGTAGTATAGGATTTTTCCGGCTGTTCAGATATCGTGGTTGAGATAAAGATTTGTGAATTGTATGTTAAATTGTTTCAGAAATTATATGCAATTCCGTTAAATTCTTTCTCCAGAGTAAAATACCCATCGCGTTATGTTGCCACCTTCTTTCGCCGTCATCTCTGTCCTGCATCATATCTTCCAATTTTTATTACATTGATCACAACAGCTCTCTCCAATATGTCAGCAATATGGATATTTCCCGTCTCCTCGCATATCTGAATCAAATAAAAATAGAATATTCATATTTAATACTTGCCTCTCTTCCAGATAAATGACAACTTTCAGGCTTTTATGATCACTTGATTTGTGCAATTTTTTATGTTGTTTTAATTTTTTCTGTAAAATCTCAAATATATGCTTTGTTTTTGTCTAATTTTACCCTTGAAGTTTTGTATATAAGTCAAACAATACAAAATATTGTTCTTAAATTTTCTAACTTTTTGTTAGCCACCTCGTCCGAGAAGTGCTATAATAATCCCAGTCAGAAAAGAAATGCAGAATTCGTGTTACTGCGAACAGCGCGAACAGCAACATTACCGGAATCCATGCATCAGGAGGAGGAATTTGACATGATCACATTGAAAGCAGAGAAAAGAAACCCGAATGTAAAAGCTAAAAAATTAAGACGTGAGGGTTACGTCACAGGAATTCTTAGTGGAAAAGAAATGAAAGAGCCTGTAGCACTTCAGTTTGACGGTGCCGAGGCAGCCAAATTCATTAAAGCAAATAAAGAAGGTACACAGATTTACCTGGACATCGAAGGCGAAAAAGTTGATGCCCTGGTAAAAAATATTGACTATAATCCAATTGAAAAACAGCTGATGGCTCTGGATTTCCAGGCACTGGTAGCCGGTGAGAAGGTTTCCACAACAGTCGCTGTCAAACTGGAGCACACCGACATGGTTCAGGGTATCGTTGAGCAGGAGATGGAAGAGATCCACTACAAAGCAGATCCGGCCAACCTTCTTGACACCATCGTCATCGACTTCAACGGCTATCCTGCAGACGTCCGTGATATCCATGTAAAAGACCTCCCGATCCCGGAAGGCAAACAGGTTCACTTCGTTACACCTGAGGATGCAGTTGTTGTTCATATCGGTGAGTATGAGGCAGCTCCGGAAGAGGATGAGGACGCTGAAGGCGCTGAAGCTGAAGCGAAATAATTTTATAATTTCATATGAAATATTTCAGGGGATTGCCTGGTGGCAATCCCCTGGTTTTGTTTACATAATTCTAAGAATGTTATTTCATTTGTAATTTCTTTACCTCATCCAGCGGCAATTCATTTTCCCATAAAAGAGAAATAGCATACTCATCTATCCAATTCTTCAATAATTCTCTTATTCATATAATCATACGAATCCCAATTTTCTTTTCTGGTATTTATTTTTACCTGTTCGCAAATATATTTCAGCAGCCACAAAATATCTTCTACACTCCTGCCAGCTTGTTCTTTAACCCACTCTGGTGTAGCTGACACAATATTATGAGCTGCAATATTTCTGACATTCTGCTCAATTTCTACCAGACCTTTAGTTCTCTGTTTTAATAAATCATCTTTACATTTTTTCTCAATAATTGGTTGCAAATGGCTTGAATATACTATCCCATATCTAAATGGATAAAATTTTTCATTCATAATACCCAATACTTCTGTGCCATCTAATTTATATCTATCCCATTTTCTTTCTTTTTTCTTATAATACTGTGTAACATTAATTTCGCAAAATTGCTCAAGGACCATTTCCAGCAGATCAATGATTAATGGAGTAATTCCTCTGATAAAATCTGCATACTCTCCACGTTTTACTTTTAAATCTAAAGCCAACAGATATTCAAACAAGATTTTCTTTTTATTTTCTTGTCTCACTGCTGAAATAATTCCATTATTTTCTGGTAAAACCCTGTTCATTCTCTCCCAATCCAAAACTGCTCTCGCATCTGCTGACTGTAACCACTTCCATGCCACAGGATTTAATTCATCCTTGATTTCCTTACCAACTGCCAGCGCTGCATGATAATCATAAGATAATAAGTGCTTTTTTATCATATCGATTTTCAGTAGCCGCATCAAATTCAGACACTTCACTTCCTGGCATCTGTTTTCTGCACTTTCCTCATTATCTTCATTCAGTTCCCAGTTCGCTTTAACATCATATTCGTCTCTTTCTTCATGTTCCAGATTACTTTTCTTCTGTGGAGTAGACACCTGTATTGGCAAAAATCTGTATTCCGCCAACGTTGCCATAATAAGCAGTGCGCTTTTCATACCAGGTGTTCCGGATGCCATATTAACTAATAACTGATCTTCTTTCTCTTTTTGTTCTTCAATTTCTGAAATAATTTTCCGGAATTCATCATAAAACACATCATACTGTTGAACATCTACCATATCAGGATTTTCAATTATATGTACTTCAAATTTGTGATTCAAAAAGTCCCCTAACAGATTCAGGGTTTCTACATATCTATTATCTTTTTTATGGTTCTCTGCCATTTCTTTGGATAAATACAGATATACAACATCTGGTTCATAATATCTGCATATATGAAGCATTGAACCATCATATAAATACTTTATCGGGTCTGTGTTTCCAATTGGTGAAAATAAATATTTTTTTCCCATTTTTTATACTCCCTTTTTTATATTTTTCATTAGAACTTATATTAAGATAATTTCTTCATCAAATTCTGGCACCTCTCCCCAGGAAATGACTTTTTCTCTTCCTGACACCTTATATATCCTGACGCTGTCTTCACATTTATCGATATAATGAGGAATTTCCTTAATCAATTTATTGTATCGTTGTTTTGTCAACATTGCTTCAAAAGCCGATTTTTGTACCCTTATTCCATAACCAGATAAAAGTTTGGCAAATTTTACTCTTTTTTATTCTCTACAATATCATAAATGATCAGAATAAATTCCTTATCTGATTCCAACTCTTCTGATATCTGAAAATAATAGTCTTCATCATCGAATGGTAATTGGCTCATAAAGATTTGCATCCCCTTCTTCTATTGCTTTTGCCAGATGTTCCATTTGCAAAAAAATGCCTCTTCGAAAGCTTACTGCATAATCCACGTATTTTAAATATCGCACTTCTGTCTGGAATTTACGCTCCAACTTATTCAGATATATTTTCAGACCATCTCTCGTCAGATAACATCCTGGCTCATCCATGCTGAAATTAAAATGTTCTTTTTGTATTTCATGTCCATTGATCATGCTCATTGCGGTTGCATCTACAATTACTGCTCGCCACTCTTCCATCATATCACTTGCCAATGTTGGATGTTTTTCTGCATCCCTGTGAATAAAACCGAAATAAGGATTTAAGCCTCTCATTTCTATTTTACAATACACTTCATTCATTAATATTGAATAGCCTAAACTGATCATAGAATTAAATTCATCTCGTGGTGGTCTACGACTTCTTCCCTGAAAAGAAAACTCTTTATCAATGCAGGCTGCCAGTCCTTTAAAATAATATTTAGCCGCCTGTCCTTCAAAACCGATCATTTCCTCAATTCTATTACAAGTCATGATCTTATTTTTACAGATTGTCAGCATTTTTTGCTCTTCTTCCAGGTTAATCCCTCTGCTTTTTTCATATCGACGTAATACTACACTTTGATTTTTAATCTTTGCACAAAGAATCTTCATAGCAAGCGTTGCAGCAAATTCTGTATCATAAAGAGCACTTTGTTTTCTCTGTCTTGACACATTAACATGTCCTGTTGATATCAACCGGCCAAAATATTTTCCACCCTTCGAAAAATAGCTTACCGGAATCCCTCTGCTCATACATTCTTCCGCACACTGAGTTGTCATTTGTGAACGCCCCATGATCGTAATTCCATCTAAAGATTCAATTGGAATAAGACGTTTCATACCGTCCTTATAATTCACAGTACACTGATTTGCTTCAACTCCGATAGTCGCTCCATTTTCATTCACATACAAAAATCCCATTTTTCACCTCCGTATATTACATATTATCAATAAAGTTTATTATTCTGTGCTCGAATAAATGGATAGATATTTTCGTCCCCTGTCGGGGAATCACATTTCTCAATGGACATGGTGAAAGCACTTGGTGATAAGTTTGTAGAGTTTCTGTCCCCTGTCAGGGAACTACATTTCTCAATAATAAACAAATGTTTAATGCAAAACAAAAAAAGTTTCCGTCCTCTATCGGGGAACTACATTTCTCAATTATGTGTTGTGATTATAGCATTAATTATCAGACACGTTTCCGTCCCCTGTCGGGGAACTACATTTCTCAATTAAACAGAGCAACATTGACCGGATTCGTAACTGAGTTTCCGTCCCCTGTCGGGGAACTACATTTCTCAATTGAGAAGGACTACGATGACCCGGAAGCATATGAGTGCAAAGTTTCCGTCCCCTGTCGGGGAACTACATTTCTCAATGGTGGCAAGAAATTCACCAAGTCCGAATATACAGTTTCCGTCCCCTGTCGGGGAACTACATTTCTCAATATGGAAATGAAATCACCTGTATTTCTGTGCAGGAGTTTCCGTCCCCTGTCGGGGAACTACATTTCTCAATGATACTGTCTGAAATCTAATTCTTAAAGTTTCAAAATGTTTCCGTCCCCTGTCGGGGAACTACATTTCTCAATAATTACAGTTCCGACTTTCAAACTTGACAAAAAGGGTTTCCGTCCCCTGTCGGGGAACTACATTTCTCAATTTCCAGAAAGGAAATAAATTATGAAAAAATATATTATTACGTTTCCGTCCCCTGTCGGGGAACTACATTTCTCAATGATAATTTTGGAACTGAAGCGGTGACAGGTTATTGTTTCCGTCCCCTGTCGGGGAACTACATTTCTCAATTACTTGTTTTCTATCAATGATACATAAAAACAAGTCGTGGTTTCCGTCCCCTGTCGGGGAACTACATTTCTCAATCAGTAAAGCGCTCACTTTCCGATATCGAGAAAATCATGTTTCCGTCCCCTGTCGGGGAACTACATTTCTCAATTTGAAAAAGCTGAGCGTTGAAAACTATAAGAAAGTTTCCGTCCCCTGTCGGGGAACTACATTTCTCAATGTACACTCACACCACACCCGAAATTTAAAATCGTTTCCGTCCCCTGTCGGGGAACTACATTTCTCAATAGTAGACTGGTCGATAGTAGCAATCGTACTCAGCGTTTCCGTCCCCTGTCGGGGAACTACATTTCTCAATACAAAAAACACAACTTAAAATAGGAGGAAAACAAAGTTTCCGTCCCCTGTCGGGGAACTACATTTCTCAATCTTCCCAAAAGTATCAAATACGCCGGAGAATTAAGTTTCCGTCCCCTGTCGGGGAACTACATTTCTCAATGAGATTGTAAGTGTGGTTATAATGGCGTTATGTGGTTTCCGTCCCCTGTCGGGGAACTACATTTCTCAATAGTAAACGAAATACATAACGATTGTAAAAACTTTTCTAAAGTTTCCGTCCCCTGTCGGGGAACTACATTTCTCAATGGCTAAAAAGGAACTTGCAAAACGCAAGACAAGCGATTTCCGTCCCCTGTCGGGGAACTACATTTCTCAATGGGAAAGACCATAAGGGCAAATATATCTATCTGAATAATTTCCGTCCCCTGTCGGGGAACTACATTTCTCAATCCGGGAACACTAAAACAGAGGCAGAGCTGCGAATCAGATTTCCGTCCCCTGTCGGGGAACTACATTTCTCAATACCATCCCTACAATCCCGCCACCAGTCTGGGCTCATGGTCGGGATTGCGTGGGAAAAATATTTTTGGAAAAATAAATAAAATTCATTCGCTTAAATCGGCAGCAAACTCAGTATTTAAGCCATGCGCGGCAAAATCCAAACAGATATTCTCTTTTATTAAGAAATATCAATTTCACATTGTCCCATCATATATTCTTTTCCCTGATAGCGGGTACATTTCAAAATATGTGGTGAAACCCTCATTCTTGTATCTTTATAATGTTTATGATCTTGTGGCACACCTGTTCTGTCAAAGATATCTTTTGTTATTTCAATACCTTCTCTTTCACCAAACATAGGATAAACAACCGTTTTTGAAACAAAACCACTTCCACCACCAAAAAATACTGTATTAGGTTTACCTCTGTCACATCTCGGAAATTTACTCTGGAACACCTGATAATACTGCTCATAAAACAATTTTACTGCATCCAAAATATCCTCAATTTTTAGATTACATTCTGTTTCATCTATTGTCAATGAGCTTTTTATCACAGTTCCAGGTTTAATACACTCTCTCAGAAGATTTAATGTTTTATATGATCCATCTACATGTTGTTCCCACTTCTGACATAAAACAATATCTTCTCTACTCAAAGGTTCACTATCGCCTACGATAATGCCAGACATATTGTCAAATTCCACATCTTCTTTATCCGTATGCTTTAATGTACAAAAAGCCTTTTTTTCAATTATTCCAATATTTCGATTCAAAATTTTACGATTTTTTCTCCCAGTACTTAATTCACTCCTGATCTGACTCTGATCCCTTTTATACTTTATCTGATCTTGAGCAATATCCTTGCTAAGTAAAATCGTTCTAAGCATTCCTTTTAATGAGCTTCCCGGTACATACGGATTTCCATAAGGATCTGTCACGCATGTCATAATCTGCAATTTGCCTTTTTCTTCGGAGCGGTCTCCTACATTTTCTGTATATTTCATACACCTTTTCAGATCTGTAAGCGAAACATGGTTTCTGATACTCCAATGTTTTAAATCCTCACGTGTATCCTCAACCATAAAACGCTCAAGATCATTCTGTATATGCAATTTTTGTGCCAGAAAATACAGCTTCGCAGCATCCACAACTCCAATTGTATTCCTGTTCAGAAAAACATATTCTTTCTTTTGTATTTGATTCCCATCACCTATGAATACCGGACCTTTTACAGTCAACTGTATCTGATATGTTTTTAATTTCTGTCCCATTTTTATACCCCCATGAAAAAAGCTTTTGCATAACGGAATATTGGATGAGTTCCACCATTTCTTTCTTCTATGACTTTTCCTTTAAAAGTATTTACAAAACAGGAACCCGCAGAGAAAACATAAATATCACTTTTTCTCATTTGCTGAGCGGCATATGTCTGAGAATCTATAAATCCACTTCTTTTGAGCAAACTATATGTTGCTCCTTTCAAAATATCTTCAAGTTCTTCATCTTCGGGAAGTGCTGTTGATAAGAGTAAATGCAGCGACGCTTTTTGGGTCAACTGTTCTTTCATTTCTCTCGGAATATCACAAACCCTACATTTAAATCTTCCCATCCCAGAACTTTTTTTGCCACCTAATCCTGTATATTGGAGGCTTTCAAATAACTCGTCCAAACATTCCTGATCCTTTTCTGATTCCATTCCGGCTATTATGTATAAACCGGAGCCATCTGTAAAATGATATGTACTTACACGATATGGCTGAGGCTCTTCCATTCCACGGATTCCTACTGAAACCTTCATTCCATTAGTTCCAAGATACTGCATATCTTCCATATGTTCTTCCGGAAACGTTCCATTTATAAAAGCTTCCACTGTGTTTACCGGAATATACTTTAAATTCTTAAACATTTTTTTCTGTCTGGAATTTCCTTGTTTCTCATTATCATCTACACGAACAGAGATCATTGGTTTAGGAATATAATAATTTTTCCCTATGTATGGAAATGCATCTGATAATACTATCCTGCCTTCTGAAACAGCATTCAAAAATTCTTTCTGCTTTTCCATCTTTAATGCTTCCTGAAACAATGCAGCAAATAATGTATCTGCATGAAAAGTGATCTCAGTACTGTCCAGATTTTTACTTCCGAAATGAACTCCTGTCAGAAACTCCAAACAATACAATTTATACTCCAAAGTCCCTCTCCTCCATTATGCGTCTACGACTTCCTTGAGAATTTCATTACATTTATCAATTAATATATTATCGACATTGCCGATTACACCCTCTGCATGCACATTGTTGAACTGAATCTTACCATAACCACGAGATCCACTTCCTCCCAGATAATCGTACTGTAATAATTTCATTCCCTCTGCCAGAGTTTGCATATCTTCTATAAATTCCTGCTCATTTTCCATTTCATAGATCAGATCCAATCCAAAAACTGACCCTCTGACCGCTCTCTCAATCTGACGCGGATTCGCTACTGCAGTAAGTCTTGAAATAGAATTTTCAAATTTAACTTCCGTCATACTCTGAAGTCCTGCTTCTCTTAATTCCTGTTCATTTGCTAATACCATATCAGAAAACAAAATCCTGCTTCTTTTGATCTTATTTTTTTCTGAAGATCCAAATAATCTGCTGATACGCTCATGATCACCTTTCGGTTCTGTTATCTGCTCATTGAATTCTTTGGCAAGAAGACTTCTCATTTTTCCCTTTAAGGAACTACCTGGTATCATAGGAAGATTTGTTTTCACATCTTTCACAACAGGTGAATCTACTGCTCCTATTGCAGCAAAGGCTCCGCTTCCACCTATATGCATACCTGTCTTTACTAAAATATCTCCTGAAATCTGAATTTTTGCGTACATATTCTTTCCCCCTTACTGTTCTTTTCCACCATAATATTTATGAAACGCGATCAATGCCTCCATATATCTGCTGAATAACAGATAATTTTTTTTTCTCTGTTTGATCTCCTTGAGTATCTCTAAAATTTCTGCCTGCTGCACAAATTCCTTTACTTTAGGTTCTCGCCCACATTCATACATAAAACGAACTCGAAGATACTCAATTCTTCCACAAATCTCATCATCCAGTTTTTCTGAAGACTTTGTAAGAACCTGATTGTAAATATCTGCATTCATAGCCAACAGATTTCTAATCTTAGAGGTTGTAACAATATCTGGTTCCCCTTTAAAATTTTTTCTAGCCCCCTTCACAAGATTTTTTATAACATTTTCCGCTTTATCCACACAATTATTATCATTAATCCTCATCTTTACCCTCTCCTTTCCGATTTATATAAGCATAAAGATTAATTGCTGTTTTCAACTGTCTGCAATCCTGGTCTGATTGGATCCACTCATACATCTTTTTTGATAGCTGTCTGTATTTTTCTTTTTTCGGTCCTTCTTCTGATGGTTCCAGTCTGGAAAGTAGATACATCATTCTTGCAAAATTAATTTTTTCCTCATGTCCACGTACAAGTTCCAACATTCGGTACAAAAATGCCATACCTCTGTCTTCTAAATCCTCAAAGAACTCACTCAATGCTCTATATTTTTCCTGAATCACTTCCTGATCAAATTCTTCCCAGGAATATGTACCGTCACTGATTTCTTTTTCCTCTTCACCTTCTTCCACCAGATGTCTCTCACCATCTTCCATAATGGTTACTGCATTTTTTCCCGGCATTCTTTTCGATTCAGACTCCATAGCTCCCGTCTCCTGTGCGATCGCTGCAATAGGATATGAATCTTCATAAATACCAATACCTGCAGAAATGCTTAATGTTCCCTGTGTGTATTTTCGGAACATTTTTTGCAGATCTACAGAAAGCTCTATTACATCATTCCATGCACCGACAATAAATACATCATCTCCGCCAGAATATACGATCGTAGCCTGACGTTCCTTTACACCTTCATTTCCTTCCAGCGAATATTCACCGTTTTTTAATAAAGATCGAATATAATATTTAAAGAAAATAGATAACTGTCTGGATAATGCCGCAGTTCTCGACAAAGTCACATATCTGTCTCCATTTCTTTTACTCTGGAAGCCGGATACAATAGCCTGTCCAAGATTATCTACATCAGCACGTAAAACTCCAATTCTGTTAATCCCCTTTGATTTCTTTGCAAATTCCTCAAATGTATCTCCTGTAGTATAATCTCCCACCCATAAGTTAGTCTCGATATGTTTTCCGGTATACATTTCATTCTTGGAATAAGCACGCACAAAATGATCATCCTTTTCCATTCGTCTGCTTAATGATTCTTTTGTATCTGCCACAAGGTAACAGCCTCCTGGTAATGGCATGCCCTTTTTTTCTTCTGAATTTCCCAGGACCACTGAAAAGAACTCACTATACAGAACATTCTTGGACAAGCTTTCTATTTTCCTGCATAATGGGCAAACACCTTCATCATCTACCCGCCCGATTCTTTTACAAACCCTACATTCTCTGGAATAATCCCTGAGTTTTTTATGGTTTAACTTAATAATATCCTGTGCACAATATCTATGTTGTTTCTGTTCTGAAAGCATTTTGCTCATCTCACGGAATAACTGTCCATAACTACCCTCCGGAATATTACGAA
Organism: Ruminococcus sp. AF17-12; assembly: GCF_003479245.1. Taxonomy (NCBI): domain Bacteria; kingdom Bacillati; phylum Bacillota; class Clostridia; order Eubacteriales; family Oscillospiraceae; genus Ruminococcus; species Ruminococcus sp. AF17-12. Next base: position 4,956 of record NZ_QUGY01000023.1, on the reverse strand, counting down.
AAGCATTTCCAGTACATGCCACATAACCAAAAGCAACATACAATTCAATCTGAAACTGTTCCAGGAGCCATTCTTTTAATTCCTTTTGAAATTCATTTATCCTGTCAACTGTCTTTTTTGTGTTAGCCAGAAGCAGATAACAGTGCCCTCCGCCTGAATATAACAGATTCGCTCTGGACAGCTCCAGCTTATCAAGCAACAGATCAATGATATGTTCCATCATGATTTCAAGATAAAAAGATCTTGCACGTAAAGTTCTTAATGCATTTTTGGACGTGATCGTATAAATAAATTTCTGAATACCTGAAATATCCATTGAACATAATAAAAAAGCTTTTTTATCATAAAAATCCTTTTTATCCAGAAGCTCTTCTTTATATTTCAAATGGTTTTCATTTAAATAGTCATACATGCAACTGGCGATAGCAGCCGTAAGCTTTACATGATCAAACAGTGAAATATCACTTAGTTCTCCCTTTGAAGTAGAAGATGGTACATAAGTAAGATTTGCTTCCATCACCGCTAACAATGAATTCAGATATTCGTCATTCCAATCCATTCCTTTGAAATTATCCAGCACTCTCTGTCGGATCTTCATATAAAACTCTTTTGAAAAACTTCTTTTTTCAGGAGTTGGATAATTAACATTCCCTTTATCTTCCATGTCCCCCGGAAGATAATAATATTCCTGATCATTTTCATTTAATATATTGAAAATACTCTGCAAAGGAACTGACAGATCAAATCCGGAAACATCTTCGCCCTCTTTCTTTCTCCTGTCTGCAAAAGCTGCAATATTATCTGCAAGATACACAATATACGCCAGATCATTTTCCTGCAGTTTTGCCCCCTTCAAAGCAGATATATGATGATATCTTACACAATTTAAAATTTCTTTATCATCAATACCACCATTTTCCTTTAAAAAATCATAACCGGAAATACTGTGATTTCTACGATCATCCCCCTCTCTGTATACTACTTTTCCAATATCATGAAGCAGACTTCCTATAATCAGTTTAATTTTTTCATCAGTCATCTTCATTCCTCCTGATATATTTCATTGCACCCATTCCCATTCCTGTCTTTATTCCAACACCGGAAAACTCTCCAAATTTTGCCAGCATCCTTACATACCTTGCCATTGTTTCCGGACCCTTGATATGGATACAAATATTTCCTATAAATCCTGTAATGTTCGTTTTTTCCAATGGAAACGGTATTGTCTGTAAGCGATATCTTACAATCTCACTTTGTGTCACAAGTTCTTCTAATGTATCTTCATCATACATATTAAACTCTTCCGATGCAGCACTGAACTTTCTCATAAGGCTTCCATATATTAAACTTAAATCTGGATATATTACATATTTTCCATCTCGTTTAAATGATGTGGGCGTTTTAAAACTTAATTCCAAATATCTGGAACATTTATTTTCATAGAATTCTTTTATCAGTTCTTTATCTTCTTTGATCCTTACTGTTTTATTTAATAAATTTACTGTTTTATTCTTTTTTCGTAACGTAATCGTATCAAGCTTTGTCATTGGAAGCAAAAGCATTTCGTAGGCTTCCGTATTTAATGTTTTAAGATACCAGATAGTTTTTCCTTCTTCTTTTAAAATGCATTGACTATATGGATTTAACTGATTTCCATGTAGCTTTTCCGCATATTCTGATGAAATATTCTCCATCAGTACTCCCTGCAAGTTTGATGACTGTTGAAAATTAATTTCGTTTGAATCAAATTCCACTTTAAGTTCTGCATACATTTAAAAAGCCTCCCATCACACCTTCTGCCCAGCCTGCAGTAACGCCTGCTTCAGTTCATCCTCAATCTTGGCAAGCTCTGCCTGGGCTTCGCTGCGTTTTTTTGTTTCTTCTTCGTGGATCTTTCCTAAATCCCAGAAACAATGCTTCCCATCCTATACCTGTTTTTCTTCTAATTGTCTTCATTCTTTCCCTCCAGTAAATCTCTTTCTTTGAATTCTTAATAAAAAAACATTACTCTCTCATTTTTGTAAAGAAAGTAATGTTTTCATCACACCGATATTATATTTACTACGAAATTTCACCTCAGTTCTGTCGATTTTATGTTATGCAAACCTCTTGCTTTGCTGTATTAAACTATGTGTGGTTTTTATCAAAATTCAACAATTTTCTTAATCAGATTATACGATTTTTATACATAAAAAGCAATTAATTATTGTCTAATTTGCATATTTGACATATTTAGCGTTAATTCAGACTTTATCTACTTTTTTCGTCAATTATTTTCAGCTTTTCCAGTCCTTCATAATACTTTCGAATGTTATTCTTTATCAGCCACTGGTTTCCATCTGTATATTCTTCATCTTTATTCAGCAAAAGTGCCATATCCAATACACAGCCCGCCAGATCTTCCACTATGTTGAAACGATCATGCAGATCATCTGGTACTGTGGGAGTTTCCGTCATTTTAAAATATTCCTCATATACCTGTCGGATCCATTCTCTGTATGTTTCACGAATTTCTGAAATTATTTTTGTCTGATTATCAATTTCTCTGATATCTGCAATATATCGTTCTGCCAAAGATGTAATCTGGCATAACGTTTTCTGAATTCCGGACTCGAACTCCTCTCTGGTAAGTTCCGATTGCTGAAGTCTGCGCACGGATTCATAAAAAGAATCTGTAGTTACCCATATACCTCTTATTATTGAAGAATTTTTCTGTTCTGAATAATATTTCCTTTTCCCAGTTCTGTCGCAGGCCCATATACTTCTGGCAAAATATCTATGATTGACCATATCACTCTCATCATGTCCGAAATAACACCATACAGCCATGGCTGACATATTTTTAAATTTTGTTTCTGAAGCTACCGTAGAAAATACATTTAAATTTCGGACATAGGATACAATCTCTTTCGTTATTAATGCTAATTGCTTTTCTGCACAATATTTCTCCGATATCATTACAAATACTGCCAAACGTTTTTCTTTCCTTGAAGATAATGGCTCTACATTTCTTATTGTATAATTTTCTGCTTTCAGATACACTTGTAAAGTCTCATACGGAGTATATTTCTCCACCTCAAAGTATATGGTACCACCGATTCTCCCTCGATATATTGGATGCTGCATCTTATTAGGGTTGTTTTTATTCCATGCTTTTGCAATAGCTAATACTTCCTCATGGATATCAAAAATAGAAATTTTTCCTTTACGGATTCTTCGATTAACAGTCATTGCTGTTGTTAACATTCCTGTATACAAACTGTGGTTCTTCCCGGGTCCGAGCCATGAACTCTCATTAGATGATGAAGAAGCAAGAACAACCGTTCCGTTTCCTGCAAAAGTAGTGATCGCTTCCTCCAATTTCATTTGTTTGACTCCGGAAACATAAAATTTACCAGAATAACAGCAATCCAAAATAATAATTTTATTTTTTGATTTTAACTTTTCTACAAAATCAATGATGCTCTGAATATTGATCATTCCATCTGAAAAGCACAGATCTCCATTGCAGCCATGACCGGAAAAATACAAAATAAATCCATCCTCTTCCTCGATCATACTGGAAAATTCCATCAATGCGCGCACAAAACTTCTCATCTTTACAATTCCAGAATTCCCTAGAGTTCTTATTGTATCCTTCGAAAGCCTTAGACCTTCTATTAATGCATTTTCCATTAATTTAAGATCCATCTCATAGGATGGAAGGCTCAAATTTTGTTCATATATTCCAACTGAAGTTAATAATGAGTAAAACTTTCCCATCTGTTATCTGACCTTATCTTTATTTTTTCCATATTTTCGACTCAATCGGATCACTGCATTTAATGCCTCCGCTTCATGGTTTGGTTCTTCGAATTCATCCGATGTATATTCATGAACATTTCCCAGCTGTTCATCTGTCATCTGTGTGACTTTTTCCACGATTTCTCCAATTTTTGCTGTTCTTTCCTGTTTTGTAAGTGATGACATATTAATTATCTCCTTTCCGGATCTTACCAGTTATTCTCCAAGTATTGGCTGCCCATATTCTTCTAAGGTGAAATTTAATGCCATAAGATCGTACACCTGATGCTCAATAAAATATTTTATGATCAGATCGCCTTTGTTAGATGGAGAAAGTGCATATTCCGCCCTGACTAAAAGATCTCTTGCTGCTTTTATATCCAACTTTAATGCAAATACAAGTGCCAGCACTGTACTCTTTCCGGGATGATAAGCTGGATTACTTCTAATCTTCGAAAATAATCTTCTGTCAATACATGCGCTTTTATATACTTCAACATCTGACATCCCACTCTTATCTATCAATTCAAAAAGCTTTTCATGAAAAGAATCTCCCGCTTCGTCCAAAAGATGCTGTAAATCCATGGACTGATCTCTGGTCAGTTCTTTTCGTTCAGGAATATCTACGAAGGGTGCATATTTTTCGTAAAGTATATTTTCATCTGTTACTGGTAAATATTCCTTATAATTTATTTCTATATATTGAGCCAGCTGTTCTATAAAGGCATTTTCCAAACTCATCATATATCTCCTATATTTTTATGATTATGCCTATATTTTATCATTTAAAAGAATGAAATTCTATGCAATCCTGTTTCACTATTTCTGTGTATTTATATTTTATTTCTATATATTACCTAATTGGTCTCCTGGCAGACGACAAATTAATAAAAAAAGATACCTTTTTCAAAGCATCTCATAAACAATAATATAGGAAATTAAAAAACGCTGAAAAGTCCTGATCTACAAGACTTTTCAGCGTTACTAATAGCAGGGGATGAGAGAATCGAACTCCCACCAAAGGTTTTGGAGACCCCTATCATACCATTTGACCAATCCCCTATATACAAGAAAAAGTGGCTGTTGGCCACAAATTCTTTTACATTGTACTCTCAAAACTACATACATGCTTGTTGATCGTTAATCAAACTCTTTGAATCAATTCTTAACCTG
>NZ_QUGY01000022.1:0-48344 GCF_003479245.1 Ruminococcus sp. AF17-12 | reverse complement strand
TATTTTGTCCATCTTCAATTACTTGCATAAATTCGATGGACGCGTCTTATATCCCCATAACTGAAGCAAGGGGTTTTACGACGCATTGGATAAAAACAGGCAATGAAATCGCCGCCTGGTTTCAAAACACGCCATATTTCATGAAATGCTTTTTGCTTATCAAGAAATGCATGAAAACCATTCATACTGACAACGGTATCAACAGATTCATTCTCCATTTGCAGGTTTCCCACATCCCCCTGAATACATTTGATATGCGCATGACTACCAAGTCTTTTTCTGGCTTGTTCAAGCATATCCATGCTGTAATCAATACAAGTAATATGTGCATTTTTCAGAGAGCTCCATTTGTTTTCCGTAAATACAGCAGTTCCAACCGGAACATCAAGAAGCTTTCCTGAAAAGTCATCAGGAACATATGATAAAACTTTTCGTGCTATATCATTATCATCCGTGCCACTCCAAAATAACTTAATATACAGTTTGCTGAAAATATTTCTTTGCGTAAGAACATCGTCATATATATTTTTTGATGTTTCATAAGCATTTTGTATTTTGTCTGCCATATTACCTTCCAAATTTAATTTTAATTCTAAAAGCTTAAAACTATCGTTCTCTAATCTTCCTGACATTACGATTCATGAGGTGTCTTCCAATATGTCTATAAGCAAATGCTTTAAAGGCTGAAATTTCTTGATGATGTTCCCTCAACAGTTCATCTGGACAATCATAAACACCAAAATCCTGATTGATTCCCTCGCTCTGAATATAAGTATTGTTCCTATCAAACTCAATAATGAGATTTCTGAAATCCTTGACTGCTACTCCATAACCGCAAAATGCACCTGTACATTCCGAATTTTGTTCCTGTAACTTCTTTATGTAGGTTTTATCCAAAATGAAAGCTTCCAGTTCGTACCACTGATTTTCGAAATTAATTTCTACCCAGCTATGGAAAATACTTTTTGGAGCATTACGGTAAACAAACCCGGTCATAGCCCCTTTCTGCAATCTTTTATCAATCGTAAAACCATGTACTCTGCATGGAATATTGCAGGCACGTAAAAGTGCCATAAATAAAGTTCCTTTTGTATTACATTGTCCATAACCATCTGCAAGTACTTTTGAAGCTGAAATTCCGTCATCAATATTATATCCAAATAAAACATCATCTCTTACATAGTTGTAGATTGCCTTAATCCTTTCAAATTCACCCATTTCCTTCCATTTCATATTTTGAATAAGTTTTTGAATTGCCGGATTAGAAAAATCAACCATTCGTGTTTCCCTAAGATACTTATCTTTCATTTCCTATCGCCTTTCCCATAGGTTTTCTCACAACACAATGCATTCGCATACCTTTACGAATTTCAAATTTTTCTACTTTTAATCCTGCTTTTTTGCAACATTTTATGACCACATCTCTTGTTGGCACTTGGACATCTCCATGTCCGCATATATTTGCCAACGGCATTTCCAATGTATTCATTAGCCATACCAATACTTTATTGTCACTGGTCACATCTCTCAGTATCAATCTTCCATTTGAGCGAAGACATCTTTTCACACTGTCAAAAAATGCCTGTGGATCCGGATAATGATGGAAGCTCATAGAACAAATAATTGCATCAAATGAATCCTTTTCAAAAGGAAAGTTCTCACAGTCTCCTACAACAAATGTTGCATTTGGAATATTTTTCTTTTTTGCCTGTTCAATCATAGCAGGAGTCAGATCCAGTCCTGTATAATGCCGGTCTGGATGTTTTTCTGCTAATAAAGAAATCATTGGAGCAGGCCCACAGCCTGCATCTAATAAATCTCTAAATGGCTCCTTCTCTAATTCTTCCAGAATATCCGGATAATCCTTCTTGCACATTTCGTAAATGCCAGCATGGTTACTTTCATATCTTCCTGCTGCTTTTGTAAACTCTTTAATTGACAATTTTTTATATTCTTCATTTTTCATGCTTTTTTCTCCAATCACTGTACCTTTTTCGCCTTGCATCCGCATTTCTTCATTTTTTTCATATAAGCATAAAACTGCTTATGCAATTCCCTCATTTCATCTGGTGCCTTCATAGCATGTTGATACATAAATTTATCTCCAAAACTGCTTCCAAATGTAACTGCCAGCATAATCGTCAGAAATGACAATGGTAAAAAGCGAAAAATATTCATTTTCCATGGTGACAGTTTACCCTTTTGTTTTCGCAAAAAATTAAAATTTCTTTTCAGCCTTTCTGCTGTTTTCCTCATGATTTTCCATTCTTTTCCCACTTTCTCCGGATCGTCTGATTCATAATACGCATCTGCAATCGGTACCACCATAGCAAGATGACAAAGCTGCCATAGATGCATATCCGTTACTTTCTGGTATGGTATATGAGCATGCCTCAATATCTCTGAAAACTGCTTAGTTCTTTCGGATTTATTTCCTGATATTTCTGCAAATGTTGTCGGCTGAATCAACCTTGGAGTAAGTGCTGCATCAAGGATACCATCATCATTTATACTTCCGCCTGCTCCTGGAAAAGCCGGTAATATTCTTCCTTTTCCGACAATGTCTTCCCATTTATTGTAACTGTCCAGTGAATTTATCATTGTAACAATCGTATTACTTTTATTATTTTTCAATTCAGTAAGTGCTTCATACAGCTGGTTTTCCCGGACAGTAAGCAAGACAAAATCATAAATATCATCGTTTGGTAGTTCTCCAAGAATCCTAATCTCTGCCTTTATTACTTCCTGATTTTTCTTATATTGCAATCCATTATTTCTTAAAGCCTCAAGTCTTTTACCTCTGGCATAAATATTTGTATCATAACCGGCTTCTGCAAATAAAGCCGCATACAAGGATCCAATCACACCAGCACCATAAATCAATATTCTCATAAGAATCATTCCTCTCCTCTTACCCCAGTGCCACATCCAAGATCATCATCAAACTAAATCCAAGTGCAAAGAAAAGCGTACCGATATTCGAGTGCTGTCCCTGAGACATTTCCGGAATTAGTTCTTCAACCACGACATATAACATAGCTCCTGCTGCAAAGCTGAGTAAATATGGTAATGCCGGGATTACCAGCTGTGCGACAAGAATCGTCATTACTGCTCCAATCGGCTCAACGACTCCTGAAAGTACACCTCCCAGAAATGCCTTTCTCTTACTTTCACCCTCTGCCCTAAGCGGCATGGATATAATCGCTCCTTCTGGAAAATTCTGGATAGCAATTCCAAGTGATAAAGCAAGTGCACTTGTTGCTGTAATCTGTGCATTTTCAGCAAGAAATCCTGCATACATTACACCAACTGCCATACCTTCAGGGATATTATGTAATGTAACTGCCAACACCATCATCGTAGTACGGCCAAGTTTGCTTTTCGGTCCCTCTGTCTGATCACTTCCAACATGAAGATGTGGAATCAAATGATCAAGTGCGAGTAAAAACAATATACCAATCCAGAACCCAACAACTGCCGGAACAAACGATAAAGTTCCCATATTCTTAGATTGTTCAATTGCCGGAATCAGAAGACTCCAGATTGAAGCAGCAACCATTATACCTGCTGCAAACCCTGCAAGTGCACGTTGCAGTAACTTGCTAAGTGTTTTTCTCATAAAAAACACGCATGCTGCACCTAGCGTTGTTCCAACAAATGGAATCAGTATACCTTCAAAAACATTCATTAGCATTATGTATTCCTTTCTGTATAATCAAAAGTACTTTCACATCGTTTTATTGTTAGTTTTAACTAACTATCATATATAAAAGAAACCGTGCAAAAAGCAAACTGTAATTTCACACGATTTTCCTTATGTTTAAGTATATCACTTCCGAAATCATATAACAATATAATTCTTTTAACAATTTACAAGAGAAAGATCATCCATGTATGCACGATCTGCAAAAATCTCAGATGCTGTGCGAAGTCCCTTGCTCTCAGCGATATCACCAAGAACTGCTCCTGCACAGTAATAAACGATCAGATCTTTGTCATACTCGCAGATTGCCTCACAGATCGCTGTGGAAATATCCTCGTCATACTGGCAGCCATTCCCCATTGCTCCATGAGGAGCGACATGCTGAAGCTTCATTCCGTAGCTCTTGGTAAATGCAGCCAGTGCTCCGATCTGGTATCTGACATAATTCTTAACTTCATCATGAGAGAGAACCATCTTTCTTCGTCCAAAGCCAAGAAGATCCGGATATCCAGGATGGGCTCCAACCATAACGCCACGTTCCTTTGCCATGCGGACTACCTTATCCATTACCATCGGATCACCTGCATGCCAGCCATATGCAACATTTGCTGTTGTGACATATTTGATGATCTCTTCATCGCCGCCAAGCTTATATGCGCCAAAGCTCTCACCCATGTCACTGTTTAAGTCGATACTGTACATGTTGCTACCTTTCTTTCTTTACTTGTTGAAATTATAACATGTTAAATAAAAATAATAAAATAGATTATTTTTTCAGAATATATTAATATTTTCTATATTTCTTTTGCAATAAATTTTACTTTTCTTTGATCCGTTCTTTGAAAAGCTGTTGACAAAGATTTTCATATATGATTAAATAGTCATATGAACATTAATTCATATATTCATATAAAAAAACAAACGAATCAGCAAGGAGAGTTCATATGGAAAAAAAATTAAAGAAAGATTCCATGAAGTCCGCAGATTCCTGCGGCTGCGGTCACGAGCATGCGCATCACAGCCATGATGAGCATGAAGAACATCACGATCATGAGCATCATCACCACCATGAGCACTGCGGCTGTGGTTGTGAGGATCATAAACATGAACATCATGAACACGAGCACCTTCACAACCATGACGAGCACTGCGGCTGTGGCTGCGAGGATCACGAGCACGAACATCATGAACACGGGCACCATCACAACCATGGCGAGCACTGCGGCTGTGGCTGCGAGGACCATGAGCACGAACATCATGCTCACGAGCACCTTCACAACCATGACGAGCACTGCGGCTGTGGCTGCGAGGATCACGAGCACGAACATCATGAACACGAGCACCATCACAGCCATGGCGAGCACTGCGGCTGTGGCTGCGGGGACCATGAGCACGAACATCATGCTCACGAGCACCTTCACAACCATGACGAGCACTGCGGCTGTGGCTGCGAGGATCACGAGCACGAACATCATGCTCACGAGCACCTTCACAACCATGACGAACACTGCGGCTGTGGCTGCGAGGATCACGAGCACGAACATCATGAACATGAGCATCATCATCACCATGACGAGCACTGCGGCTGTGGTTGTGAAGATCCTAAACATGAACATCATGAACACGAGCATCATCACCATGACGAGCACTGCAGCTGTGGTTGTGAAGATCCTAAACATGAACATCATGAACACGAGCACCTTCACAACCATGACGAGCACTGTGGTTGTGTTTGCGGAGATCATGACCACCACGATCACTCCCACAATGCTCTCACCGCAAAGCGTGTCTACATTCTGGAGAACCTCGGCTGCGCTCACTGTGCTTCCAAAATGGAGGAACGGATTCAGGCTCTTGAAGGCGTCGAAAGCGCTACCATTACTTTTGCAACAAAACAGCTTCGCTTAGGGGCTGCAGATCCAGACGCTCTGCTTCCGCAGATCCGCAAGATCTGCACATCCATTGAGTCTGAAGTTAAAGTTGTTCCGAGAAATCCAGCTCCGGCAGCTTCCACTGACACAACAACTAAGACCTATCTTCTGGAGAATCTAGGCTGCGCTCACTGCGCTTCCAAAATGGAGGAACAGATTGCAAACCTTGAAGGCATTTCCGAAGCAACCATCACTTTTGCAACAAAACAGCTTCGCTTAACTGCAAAGAATCCGGATCGATACCTGGATCAGATCCGTAAGATCTGTACATCCATTGAATCCGAAGTTCTTGTAAAAGAAAAGGATCCGAAGCCAAAGGCTCAGTCCCCAAAAACAGTGACTCACACAACCGCTTCCAAGAAGAAATTTTTCTCCAGGGAAAACGTAGATATCATCTGTATTATCATCGGTGCAGTACTCTTCGTTGCCGGAGAGATCATGGAACACAAAGGCTTTGGTACCAGTGCCACTCTTCCTGTATTTGTGATCGCATACCTGGCGCTTGGGGGTGTTATCGTTGTAAAAGCTGCCAAAAACATCTCTCACGGACAGATTTTTGACGAAAACTTTCTCATGAGCATTGCAACACTTGCCGCTTTTGCCATCAATGATTCTGCTGAGGCCGTAGGCGTTATGCTCTTTTACCGCATCGGCGAGCTTTTTGAGGAAAAAGCCGTTGAACGAAGCCGCGGCCAGATCATGGATGCCGTAGACCTTCGTCCGGAAGTTGTAAACCTAGTCACAGGCGATGATATCCAGGTAATTCCCTCTGAAGAGGCTCAGATCGGAGACATTCTTCTGGTCCGTCCCGGAGACCGCATCCCTCTTGATGGTATCGTAATTGAGGGAAACAGCCGTATCGACACTTCTCCGATCACAGGAGAGCCTGTACCGGTTGCTGTAAATGAAGGTGATGAGATCACTTCTGGTTGCGTCAACACCTCCGGCCAGCTTAAGATCCGCGTGGAAAAACCTCTGGAAGAATCCATGGTCACTCGTATTCTGGATTCCGTAGAAAACGCGGCAGCAAGCAAACCGAAGATCGACCGCTTTATCACACGTTTTGCCAGGGTTTATACTCCTTGTGTTGTAGGAATCGCAGTGGCAACTGCCATACTCCCATCCCTTGTTACCGGAAACTGGCATTACTGGATCTACACAGCCATTACTTTCCTGGTAATGAGCTGCCCTTGTGCTCTTGTACTTAGTATCCCGCTGGCCTTCTTCTCCGGGATCGGTGCCGGTTCTAAAAAGGGTATCCTTTTCAAGGGTGGCCTTTCCATCGAAGGATTAAGTAAGCTCGGCGCTGTGATCATGGATAAGACCGGAACTATCACAGAGGGTAACTTCCAGCTTCAGAAGGTTGTTGCCACCGGTAAATACACGGAAAATGAACTCCTTTCCATGTGTGCAGGCTGTGAACAGAACTCCACACATCCTATTGCAAACAGCATCGTTGCTGCCGCAAAGGAACGTGAGATCCAATTTGAAAAACCGATCTCCCTGGAAGAAATTTCCGGTCACGGGATCGTTGCGGAAATGCCGGAGGGAAAAGTTCTCTGCGGAAATCGCAAGCTGATGGATAAATTCGGAGTTACAATCGGAGAATTAAAGGAAGCCGCTTACGGCTCTGAAGTATTTATGGCAGTAAACGGAACCTTCGCAGGATATATGCTGATCTCCGATACCATCAAACCTGACGCAAAGGAAGCCATTGCTTCTCTGAAAAAGCTTGGTCTCCACACCGTTATGCTCACTGGAGACTCCGAAGACAGTGCACAGGCTGTAGGAAAAGATGCCGGGATCGATGAGATCTATGCAAAGCTTCTTCCGGAGGATAAGCTCAATGCCCTAAAAAAGGTCCGCCAGGCACATGGAACGGTTATGTTTGTCGGTGACGGTATCAACGACGCTCCTGTTCTTGCAGGTGCTGATGTAGGTGCTGCCATGGGAAGCGGTGCAGATGCTGCCATTGAAGCCGCAGATGCCGTATTTATGAATTCCAATGTAGATGCGATCCCTCAGTCTATCGCCATTGCACGAAGCACAAACCGTATTGCATGGCAGAACGTAATATTTGCCCTGGTGATCAAGATCGCAGTTATGATCCTTGGTCTTGCCGGACATGCCAACATGTGGATGGCCGTATTTGCAGACACTGGCGTTGCCATGATCTGCGTGCTGAATTCCATTCGTATCCTGTATAAAAAATAAGATCCGTTCTGCAGGGCAGATATCCTGCAGCGGATCCCTGTGCATCCATACAACTCCCCAGTGATGCAGAAAAGAATTTGACCGGTGCGTTTTTTTCAGCTACAATAGAAGTTAACAGTTTGGAGGATGCGCAAATGAAGAAAACACATATAGATTACCCGATCAATGATGATACACTGTACCGGCTTGCCGACCTGTTCAAGGTTTTCGGTGATCCTACCAGGATCCGTATCCTGTACGTACTTTCTGTGGAAGAGCTCTGTGTTCAGGATATTGCCGATCGTCTTTCCATGACCCAGAGTGCCATTTCCCATCAGCTCCGGGTACTGAAGCAGATGTCACTGGTCAAATTTCGAAGAGATGGAAAAACCATTTACTACTCCCTGGCAGACAGCCATGTGGCAACCATCATGAATCAGGGTCTGGAACACGTTACAGAAGAATAACTCATAAAACACAATGCAAAAAGCCAATCTGCTTCCTAATGGAAGAACAGATTGGCTTTTTTCTCTGCCTTACTCGTGCATCATTTGTATTTATCCCTCGCCCTGTGGTGAAGCACCATCGCTCCGTATGCAGGCATCTTCACCTGAAGAATCCCTGCATCTGCAATATATTCTTCCGGCATTTCCGTATAACCCTCTCCGGAAGAAAGCATCAGGCGCTGAAAAGCCGTTGCTTCTTTCCGGCTTACACCGGTTTTCCAGGCTGTTACCCTTATGTCTCTCTCTTGATCCTGATTATTAAGGATCACTATGATCTGTTCAGAATCAGAAAAACGACCATAGCTCAAGCCCTGATGATCGTTCCACAGAAATTCCAGGGAACCCTTTGCAAGAATCGGATATGCCTTGTGTATGCAGATCATGCGTTTATGAAAGTCCAGCATCTCCTGGTCTTCTTTTCCCCAGGGATAAGTTCTGCGGTTATCCGGATCTGTAAAGCCGCAGACGCCGGCCTCATCCCCGTAATATACCGTAGGCGCACCAGGCCACGTCATCTGGATCACAACAGCCTCTCTCATAATGGCAGGATTGATGCCTGCAGATGCTGCCTCTGCGCCTGCGTAGGAAAGCCTTCCTACTCTGTGATTGGTCCTTGTCAAAAATCTGGAATGGTCATGGTTTGAAAGCTCATTCATGGCTCCATAAAGCGCTCCCATATGCAAAGACTGCATATGATGCTTCATCGCCCCGATAAAGGCCTCACTGTTGCCATAAAGGTCCTCCCGGTACTCATCACTGTGCTTCTCCATTCCGGTCAGGAACCAGGTTACAGGCTCCATAAAAGCGTCATAGTTCATAACCGTATCCCACTCATCGCCGCGAAGCCAGCTTTCCGGATTTCCGTAGTGTTCTGCAAGGATCACTGCATCAGGATTGGCTTCTTTTACTGTCCTCCGGAACTCTTTCCAGAAGTGATGGTTAAAATCATTGCTGTGGCCCAGATCTGCAGCTACATCCAGTCTCCAGCCGTCTACGTTATACGGCGGCGAAACCCATTTTCTGCCCACATCAAGAATCGTCCGGCAAAGCTCCTCAGATTCTTCGTAGTTCAGCTTTGGCAGGGTATCATGGGTCCACCAGCCGTCGTAGGTTGGATTATAGGGCCAGCGGTTCTGATCCTGGAAGCAGAAGAAAGAACGATAAGGGCTGTCCGCCGAAACATAAGCCCCCTTCTCGTAGCCTTCCTGATTTTCGTAGATCCGTTCCCTGTCCATCCATTTATTAAAGGATCCGCAATGGTTAAATACCCCATCCAGGATCACTTTCATCCCTCTTCTGTGAATTTCCTCCACAAGCTCCTGAAAAAGCTTATTACTGGCCTCCAAATTCCGTTTATCGGTCACACGGCGGATATACTTAAGGGCATGACTGTTATCACTGTCTCCGGGACTTAACAGACCATCACAGTCCGCTACGATCCTTCCGATATGCGGATCGATATGATCGTAATCCTGACAGTCATACTTATGGTTGCTGGGAGAGACAAAGACCGGATTCAGATAGATCACATCTACTCCAAGCTCCTGAAGATAATCCAGCTTATCCATAACTCCCTGAAGATCGCCGCCATAAAATTCCCGGACACCCATCACAGCCGGAACCTTTTCCCAGTTATCCACTTTTACGGAAGTGTCCCCGATATAGAAATATTCCCCTGTTTCCACATCATTGGAAGGATCTCCGTTACAGAAACGATCCACATAAATCTGATACATCACAGCACCCTTCAGCCACTCAGGCACATGATATCCGGGATAGATCTCAAATTCTGTCCTTTCCTCATGTCTGGTGCTTACACCATTTGTATCATAATAACAGGTAACAAGTCCTGAATGGATCTCAAAGTAATATCGTACAAGATTTTTTCCCATTACGATCTGTGCAGTATAATAATCAAAGCTTCCGGAAGTTTTTTCCCACTTCATTTCCAGATATTCTCCGTCATACACAAGACAGACGTTGTCCACATTATTTCTCTGGGTACGAAAACGGATCGTAACTGTATCACCTTCCCGTGGCTCCACAGGTGTACGGTAATATTCCGTCCCGTCACTAAACATTGCGTCTTTATTTAATACCGGACTCATATTGAGTATATACCGCATCTTCTTTGCAGTCTCCATGCTTTCATATAACATTCTATCTTCCTCATTCCGTTTTTAGTACCATGTTTTTAAATATATTATCTTAATTTTTTCCATCCCGCAAGCATATATATCTGTTTTCTCCGTAATCCGTCTTTATTTTTGGGCAGTAAAAAAGGCAGCTGGTTAAGCTGCCTTTTTTGGAGAAGGTATTTCTTCTTATGGGGTGTAGCAAAAACTATATAATGTATTGGGGGGTTTTTACGGTATTTATAGTACCATGTGTCCACCAAAAAGTGTGCACAAAGTTCACAAAATTCAATATTTTTTTTTGTGCATTTTATTCGTTTGTTTTTGCAACCTCTTCTTTTTCTGTTGTAAAAAGTGCTTCAAACTCTTCACGATGTATCTTTTCCTTCTCGAGAAGAAGGGCCGCACAGCTGTGAAGAACGCCGATATTCTCACGGATGATGCTCTCTGCATTCTCATGGCACTCACGGATGATACGGGAAATCTCCCCATCGATCTCTCTTGCCACTTCCTCACTGTAGCCTCTGGTATGTGCCAGATCACGGCCGATAAATACCTCATCGTCATCGTTGCCGTAAGCGATCAGACCGATTTTTTCAGACATACCGTATTTCATTACCATAGAGCGTGCAGTCTCTGTGGCACGTTTGATATCATTGGAAGCACCGGTGGTGATATCTCCGAAGATGATCTCCTCAGCCACACGTCCGCCAAGAAGCGTGGTGATATCCTCCAGCATTTTGTTCTTTGTATTAAACATCTCATCATTATCCGGCAGCGGCATGGTGTAGCCGGCAGCTCCCATTCCCGTAGGGATAATGGAAATGGTGTATACCGGATCCATATGAGGAAGTACATGGAACAGGATCGCATGGCCTGCTTCATGATAAGCTGTGATCTTTTTCTCTTTATCAGAGATGACCTTGCTCTTCTTTTCTGCACCGATCCCGACCTTGATGAATGCTTTCTTGATATCCTTCTGCATGATATAAGGACGGCCCTCTTTTGCAGCATCAATAGCCGCTTCGTTAAGAAGGTTCTCCAGATCTGCACCTGTAAATCCTGCGGTTGTCTGGGCGATCTGGCGAAGATCCACATCATCTCCCAGCGGTTTGTCCTTGGCATGGACCATAAGGATCTCCTCTCTGCCCTTGACATCCGGGCGTCCCACACCGACTTTACGGTCAAATCGTCCCGGACGGAGGATCGCAGGATCCAGAATATCCACACGGTTGGTCGCTGCCATTACGATGATTCCTTCATTTACTCCAAAACCATCCATCTCTACAAGAAGCTGGTTCAACGTCTGCTCTCTCTCATCGTGGCCGCCGCCCATACCGGTTCCTCTCTGACGGGCTACCGCATCAATCTCATCAATAAAGATGATGCACGGTGCATGACGCTTGCCCTCTTCAAAAAGATCTCGTACACGGGAAGCACCGACACCAACAAACATCTCCACGAAATCGGATCCGGAAATGGAGAAAAACGGAACTCCGGCCTCTCCTGCAACTGCCTTCGCGAGAAGAGTTTTACCTGTTCCTGGAGGGCCCACAAGGATCACGCCTTTCGGGATCCTGGCACCTACCTTGGTATACTTCTGTGGGGATTTCAGGAAATCCACCACTTCCTCCAGATCCTCCTTCTCCTCCTGAAGACCTGCAACATCCTTGAACGTTACTTTCTTATCATCAGGGGACGACATCCTGGCTCTGCTTTTTCCGAAATTCATCATCTTCGCATTGCTTCCGCCGCCTCCGGACATCTGCCGGTTCATCATCATAAAGAAAAAGAGAAGGATCGCGCCGGTAAGCACTACCGGAAGTACTGTTCCGATCATGGAGCTGTCCTTGGGTACATTGCGGATCGTCGGATCGATATCATGTTCTTCAAGAAGCGCCTCCGCTTCCTTTACATCGGTTACGTAGACTGTCTTCTGACCATCTGAAACAATGTTTGCTGTTACATAACCGGTGGGCACTTCTCTGTTCTGATGGATCACCGCATCCGTCACTTTGTCTTCTTCCAGAGCCTTTTCCAGCTGGCCCATTGTGTAGCTGCCCTGGGTAGATACCTGGTCATTGAGATACAGATATCCTGCGATCAGTGCCACAATAAGCAGAAGGTACAGGCCTATCTTACCTGAATGCTTGCTCACTTGGTTAAATCTCCTTTCAGTCCTGAAGCTCCACTACTCCGATGTAAGGAAGGTTTCTGTATTTCTGGGCATAATCAAGTCCGTATCCTACTACAAACTCGTCCGGAATATTGAAGCAGCAGTAATCTACCTCTACATCTGTCACACGTCTCTCCGGTTTGTCAAGAAGTGTACAGAGTCTGATGCTTGCCGGATGTCTGCCCTTCAGGATACGCAGCAGATAGCTTAAGGTTCTGCCTGAATCAATGATATCCTCTACGATCAGAACATCTTTCCCGTCCAGTGGCTGATCCAGATCCTTGACGATCTTTACAACACCGCTGGATTTCGTATCATCACCGTAACTGGACACAGACATGAAATCCAGTGTTACCGGGCGTGTGATCCTCTTGGCAAGCTCACACATAAAGAAAACGCCGCCTTTCAGAACGCAGATCATGTGTACATCTTTTCCGTCATAATCCTTGTTGATCATATCTGCAACTTCCTGGATACGGGCATCTACCTCTTCTTCACTGAGTAAAACCCTGATTTTTTCGCTCATGCTAAAGCTCCTCCTTGGTAATGTAATTCTAACACTCTCCCTGTAGTGGAAGTGATCTTATACTTCTCGTTCATCCGTCCTCCCGGGATCCAGAGTATCTCAGATCCTACCGCAACAACCGGAAGCCTGTCTCTTATCTCCGCCGGAATCTTCTCATCAATAAAGATCCGGTTCAGCTTCTTTCTTCCGCCTTCACTGTTTACAGTAAGATAATCTCCCTGTCTTCTGGTCCGAACGCATGGACTATTTTTTATTTTATCATAATCAAACCATTTCGTATACTTTTTTTCTTCAATCTTCTGTTTCTTATAAGAAAAAATTTTCGACTCAAAAACTCCGAAAGGACTTTCCAGAATTCCAGGTACCGGAAGCTCCATAGACATTTCTCTGAGACCTGCCGATACTTTTTTTTCAGTGGAAGCATCGTTCTCTCTGTCTGATGCAGAGTTCTTTTTCAGACATACCCCCCCGTACTGTCGTATTACCCGCAGCGATTCCGGAAGGTTGATATAACGACCGTTTTCTTTTTTTTGAAGCGAAAGGACCTGGTCCACATGAAGAGATGTAAAGTCCTTACGTTTTCCTGACAGTATCTCAAACGCCTCCATCACCGCATATTCCTGAAGGATAGGATCCTGTGCAAAAAATTTTTCATCCAGAAGATAGCCATTTTCTTTCCGGCAGCCTACCAGAAGCTCCCTTCCCTTTTTCTGAAGATACGAATCTGCCTCTGCCAGAACCCGTGCGGTTTCTGCCATATGCTCCACCGCTTTTGCATTGATCTTCTGTTCCATAGCCGGAAGAATATGGTTACGGATCCGGTTTCTTGTATAGTCATCTGAAAGATTGCTGCTGTCTGTGATATAGGAAATACCTCTCTCTTTCAGATAATTGACGATCTCCTTCCGTTCTAAACACAAAACCGGCCGGATGATCTCACCATTTACCGCCTGTATCCCAGAAAGTCCCCGGATACCGGTTCCCCTTGCCAGATGATGCAGCATAGTCTCTGCCAGATCGTTGCGATTATGTGCCAGCGCAACCCGGAACTGTCCGTTCTTTTTTGACTGTTCTCCGGAAAAACCAAGTCTCTTTTTTTCCTCCTGAAATGCCTGTTTTCGCACGATCCTTCCGGTTTCTTCTTCTCCCAGCTTCCACTTTCCGGAAAGCTCCGGAACCGGATAATGCCTGGACCGGAAAGGGATTCCCCAATCCCGGCAGATTTTTTCCACAAACTGCTCATCCCGGTCCGCCTCCTGGCCCCGGATCCCATGATGGACATGAACCACTTCCATGGAAAAACCGATCTCTTTCTGAAGACTTTTCAAAATATGAAGCATTGCTATGGAATCCGCCCCTCCGGAAACCCCTGCCACAACCATATCCTCTGCTTTCAGCATCCGATTGTCTCTGATATATTTTCTTACACGTGTGATCATTTTTTCTCCTGTAACCAAAAATACTCTATTTTTTCCACAATCCTGCCACAACTACTGTCATATCATCCCTGGCATGATAATCACTGTATCCCAGGACCCTTTCCAGTATTCCCCGTCCCATCTCCCTGGGCTCTTTTTCCCGGACATCCATAATGATCTCCTTCATAGTTTCCTCTTCCCGTTCTGTAGGAAGCGCATCCAGAACTCCATCTGTCATCATGATCAGATAATCTCCATGATAAAGCTTCCTTGAGGCAGTATCAAAATCCAGCTGCTGGACCAAGCCTGCTGCAAGATTTTCCGAAGCAATGGATTCCACCCAGTGATCTCTTTTAATAAATGTGGAAGACGCCCCTGCTTTCA
The DNA here is from genome assembly GCF_003479245.1 of Ruminococcus sp. AF17-12. NCBI lineage: Bacteria > Bacillati > Bacillota > Clostridia > Eubacteriales > Oscillospiraceae > Ruminococcus > Ruminococcus sp. AF17-12. The sequence continues at coordinate 33,372 of NZ_QUGY01000022.1, read as the reverse complement.
GAAAATCACAGATCCCGGTATAAAGATCCACCGCACAGATATCGACAGTAGAAAACATCCCTTCCCGTCCTTTCAATAGCAGTGCGGAATTCACCATTCTGGCAGCTGTCTCCTGAGAAAAGCCGGATTCCAGAAACTGTTCCAGAAGTTCTACCACGATCTCGCTTTCTTTAAACGCTTCTATTCCGGAACCCATCCCATCAGACAGACAGAGAAAAAACCTGCCATCCTCTTCCTGACGACAGATATAATTGTCTCCGGAAACCTTTTCCGCTTCTCTTGTAAGCCGCGCTACTCCGTAAAGCATCTGATAACTGACATCCTCCACAAAATGGACCATACGAAAATCTCCATTTACAATACTGCGGCTGTCGGCGTCCGGCGTCATGGAGCTTCCGCAGATCCTGGACAGGATCTGTGCAATCTCTGTCATGGAAACACACTGTCCGCTCCTGGCTCTCAGATTCAGAAATATCTGCCGTCTTCCTTCGATCTTATCCATGACCCAGACATTCTTTACAAGTACATGCTTTTTACGAAGAGCCTTTTTCAGATCTTCCTGAAACTGCGGATCTGCCGGCATGATATCATACAGCTCTTCTGCCATATGATCCATGATCCTCGAGATTTCCGTCAGCTGCTGTGCAACTGCAAGCCGGCTTTCGATCATCCGGTTATCCCACACGAGATTCTGCCTTTCTTCACGAAATCCCTCATTCAGGACCTGAAAATACTGGGCGGAACGGCCACATGCTCCCATCCATTCACTGCGTGCTCTCTGGATACTCTCTTCATTGCCTTCCTCCATGGTACGGATCATATTCTCACTGCCCCGCATGGTTTCCCCGGCACGCTCTCCCCAGCAGATCTCTCTCTGATAACATCTGGAACATACAGCCGCACTGGTGTCCGATATGATACGGTTCAGCTGTCCTCCACTCAAAAATTCCTTACGGTAAGGCATTCCGTAGAATGTATCCGCAAGCTTCCGGAAGGATGCTGCATACCGTTCCACTTTTTCCTTCTGGGGATGGCTTTCACAAAGCGGCAGCATTTCTTCTTTTTCCTTCGTTTTTCCCGAAAAGACAGTTTTTGCCATGTCCCGGAGTATCAGCAGTATGCTGACTACGAGCATGGCAATGATCCATTCCTGCATATTTTCCCCTCCCCTTATAACCTTCACTGACTGAACATTATAAAGGAAGATCCCTGAAATATCTGTCAAAGCCGCACGAAAATGTCAAAAAAAATTTCGTCGAAACCTTTGATTTTCAGCTATTTTTCTTCCTGAAACACGATCTCGTTATCTTTCACAAGTCCCAGCTTCTCACGAGCCGCCTCTTCCACATATTCGTCGGTCTTCATATGTTCTTTCTCTGCTTCGATCTCCTTGGTACGTTCCTTCTCACTTTCAATGGACTTCTCCAGTGCTGTAGCTTTGGAATCATAATAATCCCTGCGCCGTTCCAGAGTCTTACTCTGTAGCATAAGGCTTCCCAGCAACACCAGTGCGATCACCATGATCCCCGCCATGCCAAGATAATTATATCCGATCCGTTTTTTTTCTTTTCCATTTTTTGGATTTTTCAATCTGCTGCTCCTTTTTTACACAATCTGCTCTCTTTACCTTTTACGAGCTTATACATCCAAATTTTACAACTTCTTCAAAAAAATATCAACCGGTTTGCTGTCATTTTAGCTTTAATGGAACAGTCTTTTTAAAAGGGATCCTTCTTTTTTGTCCTTTTTCCTGCCAAGATAGGTAAGACTGTCGATTTTTCCCTCCAAGCTAAGCTGCCCGCTTTTCAGATCAAGATGTTTTACATGAAGTCCTTCGCCTTTTATGGATAACTTTCCTTCCTCTGTATGCAGCAGTATTTCTTTTTCATCGAAAGAGATCACCTCCCGGATTCCCGTTATGGTGCCGCCTTTCTGCCGCTCCAGCATCAGACTGTGAAATGCTGCCGTTTTCTTCTCGTCCAATCCATACCTCCCTGGGGATGATTTCTCTTTTATTTTATGAAAAATCCATCCGGAATAGACCATCACGCCCAAACGGCAGCTGTCCCTGCATCAGATATAGCGGAACATGCTTTCCACCTCATCCTTTTTTACCGTTTCCTTAACTTCCAGGACTTCAACCTTTACATTACGGCTTCCAAACTGGATCTCCACAGTGTCACCGGTCTTTACCTGTACAGAAGCCTTGGCCGGCTTGTCATTGACCAGAACTCTTCCTGCATCGCAGGCTTCATTTGCCACCGTACGGCGTTTGATCAGTCTGGATACTTTCAGATATTTATCAAGACGCATAATTTTTCCTCCTAAAAAAGCAGGGGAAACCAAAAACCGGTTTCCCCTGCCGTTATCACTCTGAACCAACAGATTATTTACCGTTGACAACGTCCTTTAAAGCTTTTCCTGCTTTGAACTTCGGAGACTTGGAAGCCTCGATCGTCATGGTCTCACCAGTCTGAGGATTTCTTCCCTCTCTTGCAGCTCTTGTGCTTACTTCGAAAGTTCCAAATCCAACCAGCTGAATCTTCTCGCCTTTTTTCAGTTCATCTGTTACAACATCGATAAAAGATTTCAGAACAGCTTCTACATCTTTCTTGGAAAGATTGGTGTCTTTCGCCATTGCTGCCACTAACTCTGTTTTATTCATGGTGTTTCCTCCTATAATTGATGTTCTCTTATTTTTGACTTTGCTTTATATATATACCGCTTTTGGCTTATAATGTCAAGGTTTTTCGCATATTACAGGCGGAATGTGACCATTTTATCATTTCATGGAATCAACCATTTCAAGAACAGCCTTGCCCATTGCATCGGATTTCTCGTCTGCATCTGCAAGAGATGTTCCCTTAACGCCATAATAGAATTTTACCTTAGGCTCTGTTCCGGACGGTCTTACGCAAACCCATGCATCATCGGTAAGCTCATAGTAGAGAACATTGGAATTCGGAAGTCCTGTCGGCTTCTTCTCACCTGTTGCAAGATCTGTGATCTCATCCAGCTTGTAGTCACGTACAGCAGTCACCTTATGTCCGGCAAACTCAGCAGGCGGATTCTGACGAAGTGTTGTCATGATCTCCTGGATCTTCTGAAGACCCTCGATACCCTTCATGGTAACTGCCTGAATGGCATCCTTATAGTAACCGAACTCCTCATACATATCGATCATTGCATCCCAGAGAGTCTTGCCCTGTGTCTTATAGTAAGCAGCAGCTTCGCAAAGTGCCATGGTAGCAACAATGGCATCCTTGTCTCTTGCATAGGTTCCGATCAGGCAGCCGTAGCTCTCCTCAAATCCGAAAAGATATGTACCCTTGCCACTGTTCTCAAATCCGAGGATCTGCTGTCCGATGTATTTGAATCCGGTAAGTACTTCGATAAGATTCACGTTGTATCCCTTGGCAATGGCATCTGCCAGGTTTGTTGTAACGATAGTCTTTACAAGAGCTCCGTCCTCCGGAAGGCTTCCGTTTACAGCCTTTCTCTGGCTCAGCTCATAGTTTGCAAGAAGGCATCCGGACATGTTACCGGTAAGATCATGATACTCTCCGTTTTTATCCTTTACGCGGACGCCAAGACGGTCTGCATCCGGGTCTGTGGCAAGTACGATGTCTGCATCCACTTCCTTCGCAAGCTTCAGGCCAAGCTCAAATGCCTCTGCTGCCTCCGGGTTCGGATAGCTGACTGTCGGGAAATCCCCGTTCGGAAGCTCCTGCTCCGGTACTACATATACATTCTCAAATCCAAGCTCTTTAAGGATCCTTCTGGCCGGGATATTGCCGGTTCCGTGAAGAGGTGTGTAAACGATCTTCAGATTCCTGCCCTCTGCCTGGATCGCATCCATATGGATGATCTGTTTCTTAAGCTCTGCCATGTAAGCATCATCGACAGCCTGTCCGATCACTTCGAAAAGTCCTGCCTTTACTGCGTCTTCCTTGTCCATGGTCTTTACGGTATTCCAGTCGGAGATTGCCTTTACCTCGCCCATGATACCGGAATCATGAGGTGGTGTGATCTGCGCGCCGTCCTCCCAGTAAACCTTGTATCCGTTGTATTCCGGAGGATTGTGGCTGGCTGTTACGTTGATACCTGCCACACAGCCCAGATGACGTACTGCAAAGGAAAGCTCCGGTGTCGGACGAAGTGTCTCAAAGATATAAGCCTTGATCCCGTTTGCTGCCAGGCAAAGTGCTGCTTCCTGGGCAAACTCCGGTGACATATGACGGGAATCATATGCGATAGCAACTCCCTGGGATTTCTTGTCAACCTTGGCAATATAGTTGGCAAGCCCCTGGGTTGCTCTTCTTACCACATAAATATTCATACGGTTGGTACCTGCGCCGATGATACCACGCAGGCCTGCCGTACCAAACTCAAGATCCATATAAAAACGCTCTTTGATCTCATTTTCGTCGTCTTTGATCGCTTTCAATTCTTCTTTTGTCGCCTCATCGAAGTATGGGTTTTCAAGCCACTGATTATAGATTTCTTTATAATCCATGTTCCAAAATACCTCCCTGTTTCTTTATATAAGATACTTAATATTATATAACAATTTTCAGAAAAAGGGAAGTTTTGTTTTTGTCACATTCAGAATCATTACTGTCTGAAGCACTGTTTTGAAAATTCCTCCCACTGTTTTTTCTGATGGATCAAGGTTCTCAGCTTTTCCACATTTTTTCCGGAGATCACAGCCTTGTTATGTGTATAATAATGATTTGCCAGTTTCCAGTATTTTTCCGGATAACAGAACCGGACTCTCAGATTCTGCCACTCAGACTCCGAGAGCGGTCGTACGGAATCATATGCAGAAAGCATCTTCTGCGCGAGGTGCAGATCCCAGCTGTATTTCTCCAGGATTTTCCGCATAAATCGGTACAGATCTGCCATCTGCACATCAAAGCTCCAGTGACTGAAATTCGTCACCGCTGTGTTTTTCCCAAGTATCAGCACATTATGCTGATTATATTCGCCATGACAGATACTGCCACTTTGAAGAGACTGCTGCCGCAGATTTTTATAATCCGTGGTTTCCAGCATAGCTGCCGCTTCTTCTCCTTTTTGCAGAAACCATTCCACGCTTTTCAGATAATCCTTCTCAAAAGAATTGACCGCTCCTTTTTTTCGGATAAAACGGCGTATTTTTTTCATTTCCTGATTATGCCGGATATATTCTTCCTGCAGATTTCTTCCCGCATAATCCATTTCCACAGGAAGCTGCATGATCTTGTGGATCTGTGCCAGAGTCCGGATGCTTTTTAAAATATCGTTTTCGGATCTCGTGTCACATTCCCGTCCCTCAAACCAGATCTGTGCAGTATATGGAACAGAATCTTTGTCCCTGCTTACCAGTACGCCTTCCCTGTTTCTGAGATAGGCGTCCACAAGACAGTTCTGTTCTTTCATTTTTTCAAGAAGCTGCTGCTGCATGGAAAGCTTTTTTTCCGAGCCATGAAATTCCCGGAGTATCACCGGACCTTTTTCTGTCCGGCACAGAAGTGCCCCCCGCACCCTGCCGGAGAATGAAGCCGTAAGCCCATACTGCTCCAGCACGCTCAACCCATAATCATACAAAAAAGTTCCCCCCTGCCTTATTTTACGTTCTATTTTATGCAGGGGGGATTTTTGTTATTCTATTCGGTTTTTATGCTGTCTTTTTCTGCTGTTTCAAGAAGTTTTTCTTTTGTATTAAGGGTTGGATCTTTCAGCACACAGTCAAGAAGTCTTTCGAGCAGTGCTCCCAGTGCCGGTCCGGCCGGATGTCCTGCCTTTATAAGATCCTTTCCGGAAACTGCCAGGGTTTTCAGAGATGTACATTCACCTCTTTCAAGGATTCCCTGATAAGCTTCCGTCACACCGCTTAACCGTGCCAGCTTCTCCTCCCTCCTGTAAGTACTCTGGGATAAAAGATCTGCCTTCTGCACTTTCAGATACAGCGGAAAAAGCTCTTCTCCGATAAGATTCACAGCTCTCCGCACATCCTCGGCGTCCGGAGTGGGACGAAGATCATGATACCGGATCAGACGACAGGTATTTCGGGTCGTTACATTATCAAATTTCAGACGGCGCAGGATCTTTCCTGCCAGCTTTTCGCCTGCCGGTCCGTGAGTCTTAAAGTGGTCTCTTCCATTCTCATCTGTCTTTTTTACAACCGGCTTGGCAATGTCATGAAGAAGCATGGTGATACGAAGAAGCCTGTCATTCTCGATCTCCGTAAGGCTTTTCAGGATGTGCTCGCCTACGCTGCAGCAGTGATGGGGGGTATTCTGCGCTGTTTCCATACAGGCATCAAATTCCGGAAGAAATTCCCGGGTAAGGCCTGTCTCCCAAGCTGTCCGGAGGTAATCCGGATGATCGGATACCAGAAGCTTTACAAGCTCTGTCTGGATACGCTCTGCACTGACATGCTCCAGGTTCCCCGACATCCGCGCCAGTGCCGCTTTCGTATTCTCCTCCACAGTAAAACCAAGCTGTGCGGAAAAACGCACTGCACGGAGCATCCGAAGAGCATCCTCTGTAAAACGTTCCACCGGATCCCCGACACAACGGATGATCTTCCTATTGATATCCTCCATTCCGCCAAACAGATCCACCAGTCCATGCCCCGGATGATAAGCCATGGCGTTAATGGTAAGATCTCTTCGTTTCAGATCTTCCTCAAGACTCCTGGTAAAGGTCACGGCATCCGGGTGACGGCCATCATGATATTCTCCGTCCACACGGTAGGTTGTCACCTCAAAGCCCTCTTTGCCCATCATTACAGTTACTGTTCCATGCTGGATCCCCGTATCTACAGTTCTGTGAAAAAGCTCCTTCACCTGCTCCGGAAGTGCGGAGGTAGTGATATCCCAGTCCCCAGGCACCCGGTCCAGGATGGAATCCCGGACACAGCCGCCAACAACATATGCCTCATAGCCGGCTTCATTGAGAATATGCAGGATCTGTTCTGCTTTTTGTGGTATGTTAATCGTCATAATAACTCCTCTTGATGATCGCTGCTGTCCATTCAAAACACGTTTATATTTCGCTGTATCAACTCCATGTCAGCAGCTGAATAATATTCTGATATGTTTTCCTTAACGCTATTATAACATAGATTCATAAAAACAGCGGAGCATATTTTGCCCCGCCGTTGTTTCTGCAATATGGTTCCTGTTCACTCCGTTCTCAGTAACACGCTTCGCGATGCACAGAATTTATGCTGATCGCATAAATTCGCGCGGTATGTCTCGGGTTTTCTGTGACCTTCGCTCACACAAAACACCTCGCGGGACATTACCAGTGAACAGTAACGCAATATGATCATCCCACTTTTTTGAAGTGGCCTGCTGTATTTTTTTAGTATGCACGTCCCCAGTAAACCATTTTCTTAGCCGGTTTTCCGCAGCATACGCAAACGTCGCTTAACTGCTCCTGCTCAAACGGCATACATCTGGATGTTGCCTGGAAATCTTCCTTGATCTTGTCTTCACATGCACGATCACCGCACCACATAGCTTTGATGAATCCCGGTTTGCTGTTGATGATCTCACCGAACTCCTCATAATTCTTTGCTACGTAAGTATGTGACTCTCTGTGTGCACGTGCGCGCTCCAGCATATCATGCTGAATGGTATCCAGAAGCTCTTTTACCTTATCTGCAAGCTCCTCGAAGGATACTGTGTATTTCTCACGGGTATCTCTTCTGCAGAGAACTGCCTGACCGTTCTCGATATCCTTCGGTCCACATTCCACACGAAGCGGGATACCACGCATCTCCTGCTCAGCAAACTTGAATCCCGGGCTCTTGTCTGTCGCGTCAACCTTTGCACGGATACCTGCTGCCTTCAGTGCTGCAAGAAGCTCGTCAGCCTTCTCCATAACACCTTCTTTACGCTGCTGGATCGGGATGATCACAGTCTGTACCGGAGCGATCCTCGGAGGAAGAACAAGTCCGCTGTTATCACCGTGAACCATGATGATCGCACCGATCATACGGGTTGTCATTCCCCAGGATGTCTGGTGAACATATTTCAGTGTATTATCTTTATCTGTGTACTGGATTCCGAATGCTTTGGCAAAGCCATCTCCAAAGTTATGGCTTGTACCGGACTGGAGAGCCTTACCGTCGTGCATCAGAGATTCGATGGTATAAGTAGCCTCAGCACCTGCAAATTTCTCCTTGTCTGTCTTCTGGCCTTTGATGACCGGAATCGCAAGAACTTCCTCGCAGAAGTCTGCATAGATGTTCAGCATCTGGATGGTACGCTGCTCCGCTTCCTCAGCTGTTGCATGAGCAGTATGTCCCTCCTGCCACAGGAACTCTCTGGAACGAAGGAAGGGACGTGTTGTCTTCTCCCAACGGACAACGGAACACCACTGATTATATACCTTTGGAAGATCTCTGTGGGACTGGATCTCTTTCTGGTAGAAATCGCAGAACAGAGTCTCAGAAGTCGGACGCACGCAAAGTCTCTCCTGCAGCGGATCAAGGCCGCCATGAGTCACCCATGCAACCTCCGGAGCAAAACCTTCTACATGATCTTTCTCTTTATCAAGAAGAGACTCCGGGATAAAGATCGGCATGTAAACGTTCTCTACACCGGTTTCTTTAAATCTGCGGTCAAGCTCATGCTGGATATTCTCCCAGATCGCATAACCTGCAGGTTTGATCGCCATACAGCCCTTAACACTTGTATAGCCACAGAGCTCAGCCTTCTTAACAACGTCTGTATACCACTGAGCAAAATCCTCATCCATAGATGTGATGGCCTGTACTAATTTCTTTTCTTTTGCCATGATAAATCTCCTTTTTCTTGTGATCTGTTACATATTGCCGGCTGTCAGGCAGCCACAGCAATCCGGAATCCTTCCAGCTCACTCTTCTGTCCCATAAACCGTACACTGCATTTACAATCCCGTTTTACGGACAAAAAAATAAGCCATCCAAATCCCTCACAAGGGACCGAATGACTTCGGCGGTACCACCCCAGTTAACAGCCTGAAAAGCTGTTCTCTCAACACCCGTTAACGCCGGAAACACACGCCACGCTTCAATCACGCAGAGCTCCGAGGCCGGTTCCACAGTTCACGCACAGGATCCTTCCACCAAAGCAGATCCCTCTCTGAGATAATTCCCTGTGTACTATTCTCATCATCGCCGTATCTTTGATATATTTTAGGCGAAAACCGCCTCAAAGTCAACCCCAAACAAAAAAATATAACAAGTCTCTCTGCTATAAGTTACTGTTCACTCCGTTCTCAGTAACACGCTTCGCGATGCACAGAATTTATGCTAATCGCATAAATTCGCGCGGTATGTCTCGGGTTTTCTGTGACCTTCGCTCACAAAAAACACCTCGCGGGACATTGCCAGTGAACAGTAACTGCTATGCTCCTATTCCTTCACAGACACAGCCGGCATCTCCAGATACCTGTTCAGATCTTCTGTGAGAATATGGAGCTTAGTTCTGGTATCCTGTTCCTGGTACGTCAGCCGGCCTGCGATCCTGGTGATATAATCCTCTTCTTCGATGATCTCACAGGTCTCAGGAAAATTAATATCATAATACTGTGCAAGATAAGATACCCAGTAATCCACCGGCACATGTCTATCTGCGGATAACACGGATTCTCTTCTGAGACAGGACTCCCACACTGCCGGTGAGATCAGCCCTTCTCCTGCATCTTTCTCAGAGACTCCCAGCATGGCTTCAACAGACGCCTCCAGCTTTACTCTGCAGTTATCCAGCTTATCGGCATCCCGGATCAGTTTTGCATGGAAAAGTGTTCTTGCATCGTGGATTCCTTCCAGTTTGAAATCACTGTGCTTCCGAATTGCTGCATCGATCAGCTCATCAAATTTATCATCCTCCACGAAGCGCCGGATCAGCTTCTCCTCCCCGAAGAGAAGTTCTGCACCGAACACGGCATGATCCATGGTTCCCGGCTCAAAGCTGTGAAATCTACGGATCTGCTCAAAACGGCCAATATCATGAAGCAGACCGATCAGCTCCGCAAGTTCCACATCTTCACCGGAACATTCCATTTTTCTGGCGATCTCTCCTGCGTATTTCATCACTCCATAGGTATGTACGATCTTCAGACAGATCTGTTCATCCTCCCGGTCGTATTCATCCAGATATTTTTCGAATTCCTGTTTTGCATGTGCAATGTCGATCATTCTGCCACACCCCTTCTTCTTTTGTTCATTCTGTAGCTCTGTAAACACTCTGTATTTATTATATCGAAGGTCTCTGACAAATTCTACTGTATTTCCCGGAATTTCAAATCTTCTCTCTGCCGCCGAATGACTTCCCTGCTCAAAGAGCCAATTATACCCTTCGTTTCCGGAAATGATATCCGGAACAACATGGGCAACACCGCCCTCCTCTGTCTGGTCTGCCTCCACATCACGGAGCCATTTTCGGTAGAAGGAATAGGTATTTTCAAGGAAGCATGCCGTACGGCAGAAGATTTCTGCATCACCGGTCCATCCAAGACGCTCATCTCCCTGTGGTGTCTCAAAAATATTTTTTGGTTTTACTTCCTCCATAAGGGAAACCTGTCCGGTAAACCGTTTTTTCCGGTTTCATCTATTCATACTTTACGATTTCTTTCCGCAGCCGCTTCATGATCCGCTTTTCCAGGCGGGAAATGTAGGATTGTGAAATTCCTAAAAGATCCGCTACCTCCTTCTGTGTTTTCTCGCTTCCTTCCCGGTTTCCGATGCCGAATCGCAGACGGATGATCATCTGTTCCCGCTTTGTCAGTTTGCTGATGGCTTTTCCAAGAAGTGCGATCTCCACCTCATCTTCCAGACGTCTGGAGATCACATCGTCATCCGTTCCCAGGATATCCGAAAGCAGCAGCTCATTTCCATCCCAGTCCACATTCAGCGGCTCATCAATGGAAACCTCCATCTTTGTTTTGCTGTTTCTCCTCAGATACATCAGGATCTCATTTTCGATACATCGTGATGCATAGGTGGCAAGCTTGATATTTTTTACCGGATCAAAGGTATTGATAGCCTTTATGAGCCCTATGGTTCCGATGGAGATCAGATCCTCCACACCTACCCCTGTATTGTCAAATTTCTTTGCAATATAAACCACCAGCCGTAGATTATGCTCGATCAGAACCGACTTTCCCTCTTTTTCCTTTTCTGTTCCCAGCATTTCGATCACTTCAGCCTCCCGTTCCGCTGACAACGGCGCCGGAAGGATATCATTTCCACCAATATAAAAAACCTCTCCCGGACGATTGAACATAAATTTCCGGATCACCTGAAACGGATAGGATCTTGCAGCTGCTCTGTTCATAACATAAGCCCCCTTCTCAATTTAATAGTCTGGAATTCAAAAGTATCTCGTACTCTTCTCCCAAAGCTGAGGGCTCGGATGTTATGGCAAGCACCGGTTTTCCTACATGTACCACCCTTTCGGGAGTCTGGATCAGAATTTCATCAAGGATCACTGCCAGCAGCAGTCCTTTTTTTCCATCTGCGGTATGACAGCTCAGAAAATGCGGCTGCAGACTGACAAATCCTGTATTTTCCAGTGCCTCTGGTTTATCTTTAATATCCATCAGTTTTTTCACCTGCTCTTTCGATATCAGGCTTCCCAAAAGTTCCTGTTTGATGATCGATACCGGCTGTTTTTTCACAGGATCCATAAGGAGATTTCCGGTATCATAAAAGCCGTATGTCTGCTGCAGCTTCCCCTGATATTTCAAAGTGACCGGAAAAATATTTCTTCTTCCAAACCGGAAGGTCTCGGTCACACATCCCAGAGTATAAAGTGTGCCATAAATCCCTGCCAGAAAAAGCAGAAATATTTTCACCGTCATGGTTCTTTCCGTTTCCAGTGCCTGATAGATCCCGCCAACCACAAAAGCTGTGAAATACAGAGCCAGAATGGTTTTTACAAGAAGGCCGCCTTTTTTCAGTCGAAAAGCAAACGACGCCATAAAAAAAGCGCAGCCGCCATGGATCAGTACAGCGGCAGGAAAAATGATCTTAAAAGGTACACATACAAGCAGGCAGGATACAAAAGATCCAAAGGCAGCGGATATCACACATCTTCTGCGTTTCCCGTCAAGATGCAGAAATTTTCCCACAAGTCTTAAAAGCATGTAATCCATAAGGAAATTCGTCATAAAAACGATATCTATGTATATCCTCTGATACATAAGCTTCCCCCACTGCTGTTTCGTCTGCCATCGATTCTCAACTTTGGTAAGTGTATTTATTATAGGGCAGGCTCTTTGCATATTTTGTCAAATCCGGATGTCGATTCTTCTAACTTATCGGGTCGTTTCTGTCTGTCTCGACATTTATAGATTTTTTCTATGAATCGGCGACAAAAATGTATAAATTTCCGTACAATATTTGTATTTGTTGATTTTCGCACTTTATAGTGCTAAAATATTTTTTATTATATTTCGTAAAGAAATTCTATTATATGAGATACAGGAGGGAATCGAACAATGATCAATATTACCGGACATACCGGGCTTACCGGCCTTCTGGGAAGCCCCGTGGCACACAGCGTATCACCTTTAATGCACAATGAGGCATTCCGTTATCTTGGACTTGATTATGTGTATCTCTGTTTTGATGTAACAGAGGAGACCCTTCCCCAGGCTGTGGAAGGACTGAAAGCCTGTGGGATCAAGGGCTTTAACCTGACCATGCCAAACAAGAATAAGATCGTGGAGCTTCTGGACGAGCTTTCTCCCACTGCCCAGCTGATTGGAGCGGTAAATACCGTACGCAACGACAATGGAAAATTAAAGGGGTTTAATACTGATGGTTATGGATTTACCCAGTCTGCCAGAGATGCCGGCTGTGATGTAAAGGGGCGCACTATCACCGTTATGGGTGTCGGCGGTGCCGGAATGGCGATCTGCGGCCAGTCCGCCCTGGAGGGTGCAAAAAAGATCCATGTTTTTGCACGTCCTACCAGCCGTTACTGGGAACGTGCTGCTGCCATGGCAGAAAAAATGTCTCATATGACAGAATGTGAGATGATCCTTCATGAGATGGATGATCACACTGCGCTGAAGGACGCACTGGAGGAAAGCAATCTCCTCATCAATGCAACTTCTGTGGGAATGGTTCCGGATGTGACAGGCACCGTGATCCCGGACAAGGCTCTGTTCCATCCGGAGCTTACCGTAGCCGATGTTGTATATGAGCCAAGAGAAACAAGACTTCTCAGGGAAGCCCGGGAAGCCGGATGTCCGACCTTTAACGGAATGTACATGCTGCTCCACCAGGGTGTAAAGGCTTTCCACATCTGGACCGGACTGGACATGCCGGTTGAACTCGTCAGAGAGAAATATTTTAAATAAAAAATATCCGGCAATACTGACCGCCTCCGCATCACAGCGTGGCCTCAATATTGCCGGATCAAAAATAAAGGCGGCCCGCCTATCACACGGGTCGCCTTTTATTTATCCGTCAATTATCTGTTTTGTTTATTTCTTCTCTTCCTGAACCTCGATCTTACGGATCGTTTTGTTCTTGATCTCTTCTTTGATGAAGTCAATGAACTCACCAAGCTCTTTCATTCCCTCATCGCCAAGGTAGCGGCTTCTTACGGAAACCTTACCCTCTTCTTCCTCTTTTGCACCAACGATAAGCATGTAAGGTACTCTCTCAAGACGTGCCTCACGGATCTTGTATCCCATCTTCTCGGAACGTCCGTCTACAGAGCAGCGGATTCCTGCCTCTCTCATCTGGGCTTCAACCTTCTGTGCATAATCGTTGTACTTCTCGGAGATCGGGATCACACGAACCTGCTCCGGGCAGAGCCATGTCGGGAACATTCCTGCGTATTTCTCAATGAGCCATGCCAGTGTTCTCTCATAGCATCCCATGGATGTACGGTGGATGATGTACGGACGCTGTTTGTCGCCATTCTCATCGATATAGTACATATCAAACTGCTCTGCAAGAAGTGCATCCCACTGGATCGTGATCATGGTGTCTTCTTTTCCGTATACGTTCTTTGCGTTGATATCAACCTTCGGTCCGTAGAAAGCAGCCTCGCCCACATCCTCTGTGAATGGAATGTTCAGCTCCTCAAGCATCTGGCGGATATGGCCTTCTGTCTCTTCCCATACCTCCGGCTCACCGATGTATTTTTCTTTGTTTGTCGGATCCCATTTGGAAAGATGATAGGTTACATCTTCCTCAACACCAAGTACCTGCAGACAGTACTGGGCAAGTGCGATACAGTCTTTGAACTCTTTTACCATCTGGTCCGGTCTTACGATCAGATGTCCCTCGGAAATAGTAAACTGACGAACTCGTGTCAGGCCATGCATCTCTCCGGAATCCTCATTACGGAACAGTGTGGAGGTCTCGCCGAGACGGATCGGCAGATCACGGTAGCTGTGCTGCTCTGCTTTGTATACATAGTACTGGAACGGACATGTCATCGGACGAAGTGCATAAACCTCTTTGTCCTTCTCCTCATCACCAAGTACGAACATACCATCTTTGTAATGATCCCAGTGTCCGGAGATCTTGTAAAGATCGCTCTTTGCCATAAGAGGAGTTTTTGTTCTTACATAGCCACGCTTTGTCTCCTCATCCTCGATCCAGCGCTGAAGCTCCTGCATTATGATCACACCGTTTGGCATGATAAGCGGAAGTCCCTGTCCGATCACATCTACAGTTGTGAAGATCTTCATCTCACGGCCAAGCTTGTTATGGTCACGTCTCTTTGCTTCTTCCATCTGCTCCAGATGCTCTTTCAACTCATCCTTTGTAGCATAGGCTGTTCCGTAGATACGTGTGAGCATTGCGTTTTTCTCACTGCCTCTCCAGTATGCGCTGGAAGAAGAAAGAAGCTTGAATGCCTTGATGCCTTTTACACTCATCAGGTGCGGGCCTGCACAGAGGTCTGTCCAGTCTCCCTGTGAATAGAAGGAAATCTCTTCTCCCTCCGGAAGATCCTCGATCAGCTCAACCTTGTATGGCTCATTTTTCTCTTTAAAGTATGCGATGGCATCCTCACGGGATTTTGTAAAACGCTCGATCTTTGCGCCTTTTTTGATGATCTTTTTCATCTCTTTCTCAATGGCGTCAAGATCCTCACGTGAAAATGGCTCGTGGTCGAAATCATAGTAGAAGCCTGTATCAATGGATGGTCCGATGGCAACCTTTGCCTCCGGGTATAAGTTCTGTACAGCCTGTGCCATTACGTGAGATGCTGTATGACGGAGAACTGCAAGGCCCTTCTCGTCTTTCGCTGTAAGGATATTCAGCTCACAGTCGCTGTCAAGAACTGTACGAAGATCTACGACCTCTCCGTTTACTTCTCCTGCACATGCAGCACGTGCAAGGCCTTCGCTGATGTCATATGCGATATCGATCACAGCTTTTGCTTCTGCATATTCTTTTTTTGAGCCGTCTTTTAATGTAATGATCATTGTTGTTTCTCCTTTCATTTTAAATGAAGTTTCTATGGTACACAGTATGTGTCTGCTTTTGCAAGAGATTCTGCAATAAAAAAATCCCTCACAGCACATCACATACTGTAAGGGACGAGTTCATTCATTCTCGCGGTTCCACCCTGCTTGCTCTGCTGCCCGGTCATGCCAGGATACAAAGCCTCTCAATTATGATGATAACGGAATCACCGGACCGGATTGGGGCCACTCGGAGGTAGTCTTCAGCTATTTCCCGATAAGATGTTTCCAGCACTTCACATCTCTCTCTGTAACGTTTCACAGCTTACTCGTCTCGTCAACGTGTTTTTTATTTCTTTTTCTGTGGTTCATTATAAGCGCAGTATTTTTATTTGTCAACGCATGTTGACAAAATTTTTGAGATTTCTCTTCTCGCACAGATCTACAGATTTCCCATGAGTTTGTCTTTGATAATGGCCAGAATCTCACGGGGAATGTAAATAAAAAGACGCCAGCTTCGATACCTGGAAGGTACCATGGCCACTTCCCGGAATCCACATTTTCTTGCAATGGCTGCTCCTCTCCATACATGAAAATTGTTCGTCACCACGCCTACGGAACAGTCTGTGGTTCCGATCCTTCTGCGGCTGAATTCCAAATTTTCTTTCGTACTGGTAGATTCTTCTTCCCGTATCAGTCTGTCCCCGTCTATTCCGTGACCGGTAAGATAACGATACATGGCCTCTGCCTCGGAAATGTTTTCTCCATCGCCTTTTCCTCCAGAGAGCACTGCCTTCGTACCCGGATTTTCTTCAAGATAAAGAAGAGCCCTTCTGGCTCGTTCCAGAAGGGCAAGTGTCATCCGTGTTCCGTCCACATGGGCACCTAACACGATAATGTAATCCAGATTCTTCTTTACGCTCATTATCTTCCGCAGCAGTGTTTGTATTTCTTGCCGCTTCCGCATGGGCACGGATCGTTTCTTCCGACCTTGTGCGGTTTCACAACTGTGCCGGATTTCTTCTGCTCCATGTAGAGGGTTTTCTTTTTCTCTTCTGTGAAGATCTTGTCCCACTGAGGAAGGTTGTAAAGCCAGTCAGCCTTGGCATCTACCATGTTCTTATAGAGTGCCTCTTTATCAAATGCAAGGTTTACCTTGGTATCCTCATCCATAGTCTCGATCGGGTTCGGAACCTTCAGACTGTCATTGATTCCGTCAAGGAACCCAACCATAGTCATAACGTCCTGACCGTATTTCTCAGCAAGCTCTTTTACAGTTCCGGAAACGATCTCATCCGGGTTCTCAAGAAGCTGCTCATAAATATTCTTCTCAATGTTAAAATAATTTGCCCAGAAGCGCTGAAGCTTATTCTTATCTGCATTCTGATTATAAGCAATGGAACGCCACTGCTCAAGAATTGTCATATCGCTCATTGTCTGATCCTCTTTTCCAAAATTTTAGATAAATAAGACGGAGATTTATATTCCGCTTCGCAATTTCTATTTATTATATCATCTTTTGGCGAAGAAATCAAATACATCTGTTTCATATCCGAGTTATTTTATCACACTGTGATTTAGTTCAAGCAGATATTCGTGCCCCCGCAGGGGACTTACTTGCTTCAGTTAAAATATTTTCTGAGAAGATAAGTCGGAGTGCAGCTCCATGCGTGGCAGTAGCTGTTGACAATGCTGCTTCCATATGGAGATTCTGCAGGATTTTCCGGATTATAAAGCTCCCAGAATGTATCCGCATCGTGGCTTATCATTCCGCCCCAGTAATATTTCATATATTCCATTGCCTGGTCTTTTTTACCACACATCAGAAGTGCTTCCACAAAATGATGGTTCATATATGGAGAAACCATTCCTTTTTCCGGTTTCAGTTCCACCAGACGATCCAGTATTTCTGCTCCTTCTTCGCTGCTGACCGCTTCTGCCAGGATCATCCATACCTGGCTTGCTCATGATATAAATGGCAATATCGTGCTTTCCAAGCATTACCGCTATACCCCTGTTTTTCCCCATGAACATGAATTTTTTGAGATTCTCTGTCTGTATGACGGAACTGCCCACACTGCGATACAGGGGATCGAACACACTTTGCATACCGGAGATATCTGTATCATCCCACCGCATACCACTCACAGTGTGGGGATCTTTGATGACAGTGTTGCTTTTAATATTCTGGGCCATGCTGCTGCGTTTTCACGAAAATGATATTGAATCCATCCTTACAAAGGACAGCACCGGAAATTCTGTAACGGAAATCCTCAACTACCTGAACCGTCACTACCAGAGCGTTACCTTACGTGAAGCTGCGAAGCATTTTGGCTATAGTACTTCCCACTTCAGTACCCTGATCAGGGAAAGTACCGGACGGACATTTTTACAGATCATCCGGGATATCAAGCTGAACCAGGCATGTCATGCTCTGCGTGAAACCGCTCTCAGCAATCTTGCGATCTGTGAACTTGTAGGGTATGAAAGTCCGGAGCATTTCATGCGTACTTTTAAAAAAACATATGGAATGACTCCCGGTGAATACCGGAAGAAGAACAGGGAATAAAAGATTACAAGATCTTATATATTTTCTGTATAACAGATGCCGTTCCGGGAGATACTTATCATATCCTCCCCTTTAGAATGCAGAGGGCTTCGCGATGGTGCAGGCCCTCTGCGTTTCTCTTTTCACACTGAAGGTCATTTCACACCAAGCTTCTCAAGCGCCTTCGCCGCCTGCTTAAGATTCTCAAACTGGATGGTATGGATACCGGCTTTTCCGGCTCCCTCACAGTTCACGGCACGATCATCCAGAAATACCGATTTCTCCGGTTTCAGGCTGTAACGCTTCAGAAGTGTTTTGTAAATATCCACCTCAGGCTTGATCTGCTGCACATCACAGGAAAATACCACTCCATCCATATATTTCAGAAAAGACATATCCTGCTTTGTACGATCCAGCATATAAGTTCCGTAGTTGGAAAGGACATAGAGATGATATCCCTGATTTTTGAGATATTTCACCCAGGTTTCCGCATAATCATACAGATGCATACACTCCGGATCACGTCGTACCACCTCACGGATATCTGCTTCATATTCCGGTGCACTTTCCACAAATTTATCTACATACCAGGACTCCTCATGCTGTCCACGGTCCTGTTCCTCCCAGATCGGGTTTCGAAATACTGCATCTGCGATTTTCTGATACTTTTCTTCCGGGAAGTCATAGCTCCGAAGATACTCTTCCCAGTCATAGCCCATCAGCACATTTCCCACATCAAAAATAATATTCTCGATCATACGGTTTTCATCCTCTCTCGGCTTCTTATTTCCCCAGATCCGGTACGCCATCCAGAAAACATACGCTACGATCGGTACCAGAACTGCTGCCGCAAAAGCCCCCCGGAACAAAGCCTGGGCGTTTTCACTGTTTCCCCAGGCAAATGCCATTGGAAGGCAGAATATAAGAAGTAATATGACAACACCTGCAAGTGCCGCGATTCTTTTAAAATTTTTCATTGAGCTTCCTTTCACATGATACATCCGCTATTCTATCTGTTATTTTAACTGAATATCTCTTTGAACCAAAAGGGCGCCGGAGAAATTCTTCCCCGGCGCTTCCTGTTGTCATAATCCTGATACTGTAAAAATAATTATCTGTAAATGATGTCGTTTCTTCCTGGTCCGTTAGAGATCATTGTGATCGGGAATCCAATATGTTTTTCTACGAACTCTACATATTTTCTGCAGTTCTCCGGAAGATCCTCATATTTTTTGATTCCACGGATATCGCATTTCCATCCCGGAAGCTTCTCAATAACCGGTTTTGCTTTCTCAAGCTGCACAGTTGTCGGGAATTCTGTTGTCACCTCTCCGTCGATCTCATAGCCTGTGCAAACCGGGATCTCATCCAGATATCCCAGAACATCCAGTACTGTAAAAGCAACGTCTGTAGCTCCCTGGAGACGGCATCCGTATTTGGATGCAACACAGTCAAACCATCCCATACGTCTCGGACGGCCTGTAGTAGCACCGAACTCACCACCGTCACCGCCACGTTTTCTCAGCTCATCTGCTTCCTCGCCGAAGATTTCAGAAACGAATGCACCTGCTCCAACTGCACTGGAGTAAGCTTTGCATACGGTTACGACCTTCTTGATCTCATATGGAGGCAGGCCTGCACCGATGGCACCATAAGCAGCCAGTGTGGAAGAGGATGTAACCATCGGATAGATTCCGTGATCCGGGTCTTTCAGAGTTCCGAGCTGTCCCTCAAGAAGAACCTGTTTTCCCTCTTTCAGTGCATTCCAGAGATAGAGAGATACGTCGCATACGTATGGCTCAACCATCTTCTTGTATTCCATCAGCTCATTCATGATGTCTTCCGGTTTCAGAAGAGGCTTATGATAGAGATGCTCAAGTGTTACGTTCTTGGTCTCGCAGATACGTACAACCTTCTCTTTCAGTGCTTCCTCATCAAAAAGCTCACTTACCTGGAAACCGATCTTTGCATATTTGTCAGAATAGAACGGAGCGATTCCGGATTTTGTGGAACCGAAAGCCTTGCCTCCAAGACGCTCCTCTTCATACTGATCGAACAGAATGTGGTAAGACATTACCATCTGTGCTCTGTTGGAGATCAGGATCTTCGGTGCCGGTACTCCACGGCCTACTACTTCGTTGTACTCCTTGAAGAATACCGGAATGTTCAGTGCAACACCGTTTCCGATGACACTGGTCGTATGTCCGTAAAACACACCTGACGGAAGTGTATGAAGTGCGAATTTACCGTAATCATTTACGATGGTGTGGCCCGCATTGGCTCCACCCTGAAATCTTACGATGATATCGGCTTTCTCAGCAAGCATATCTGTGATCTTGCCTTTACCTTCATCTCCCCAGTTTGCTCCTACTACTGCAGTTACCATAACACAGTTCCTCCTTGTGTCTTTCTCTATTATTCGGAACGGCATGTTCTCTGTCTGTAATACACAGAGACACGTCATTCCTGTCTGTGTTCATTTCTTAATGTTTATAACATCTTGGAATTATACGTTGATCTCAACCTTAACGCCAAGCAGATCCTTATGTGCATCCAGAACCGGCTGTACCACATTGGCGATAAATGCCTCTGTCTGCTCTTTGGCACGTCCTGTATATCTGGACGGATCCATGGATTTCTGAAGATCCTCAAGAGTCAGGTTAAATGCCGGATCTGCTGCGATCAGCTCAAGAAGATTGTTATCTTTACCCTCTACCTTCACGTTCTTTCCTGCTTCCATGGAAAGCTCACGGATACGCTCATGAAGTTCCTGACGGTCTCCGCCTGCCTTAACTGCATCCATCATGATATTCTCAGTTGCCATAAATGGAAGCTCAGACATCAGTCTCTTCTCGATAACCTTCGGATAAACAACCAGTCCGTCTACAACATTGAGGCAGAGATCCAAGATTCCGTCGATCGCAAGGAATCCTTCCGGAACGCTGAGACGCTTGTTTGCAGAGTCGTCCAGAGTTCTCTCAAACCACTGTGTTGCAGATGTGATCGCCGGGTTCAGTGCATCGATCATCACATATCTGGACAGGGAAGCAATTCTCTCACTTCTCATCGGATTTCTCTTATATGCCATAGCGGAAGATCCGATCTGGGATTTCTCAAATGGCTCCTCTACTTCTTTCAGATGCTGAAGAAGACGGATATCGTTGGACATCTTATGTGCACTTGCAGCGATTCCCGCAAGGATATTCAGCACACGGGTATCAACCTTTCTGGAATAGGTCTGTCCGGAAACCGGATAGCAGGATCTGAATCCCATCTTCTCTGCGATCATCGGATCGATCTTGTCGATGGTCTCCTGATCCCCGTCAAAAAGTTCCAGGAAGCTAGCCTGTGTACCGGTTGTTCCCTTGGAGCCAAGAAGCTTCATAGTGCTTAATACATACTCAAGGTCCTCAAGATCCATCAGGAATTCCTGAGTCCAGAGAGTTGCTCTCTTACCTACAGTTGTCGGCTGTGCCGGCTGGAAATGAGTAAACGCCAGAGTTGGCTGGTCCTTATACTGCGTTGCAAACTTGGAAAGCTCTGCGACCACGTTCACAAGTTTCTTGCGGACAAGCTTCAGCGCCTCTGTCATAACGATGATATCCGTATTATCTCCTACATAACAAGAGGTTGCTCCCAGATGGATGATGCCTTTTGCCTTCGGGCACTGTACGCCAAACGCATACACGTGAGACATTACATCATGGCGAACCTGACGCTCACGCTCCTTAGCCACATCATAATTGATATCATCCGCATGAGCCTTCATTTCGTCGATCTGCTCCTGGGTAATGTTAAGGCCAAGCTCACGTTCCGTCTCAGCAAGTGCGATCCACAGCTTTCTCCATGTGCGGAACTTCATGTCCGGAGAAAAAATATACTGCATCTCTTTACTTGCATACCGCTCTGACAGCGGGCTTACATATCTGTCTGTATTCATTACTACCTCCTGATCACATACCTCCGGGCCGGAATGGCGAAAGATCCGTTATCTGCCCGGTTCTGGTTAATTCACGCCTCTTGAAATTATATAACATTGCCTCTTTAAAAGCAACCGTTTGTTACTCCATACCCTGATGGAATTTTCCCAAAAATTCCTTCATTCTGCCATTTTCGGAAGAAAATACCTCCTGCGGCGTTCCCTCCACTGCGATCACACCCTTATCCATAAAGATGATACGGTCGGAAATATCTCTTGCAAAATTCATTTCATGAGTAACGATCACCATGGTAATATGCTCCTGAGCAAGATCCTTGATAACCTTCAGGATCTCACCGGTCAGCTCCGGGTCAAGTGCAGATGTAGGTTCATCAAAAAACAGGATCTTCGGATTCATACAGAGCGCACGGGCAATGGAAACTCGCTGCTGCTGTCCTCCGGAAAGCTGAAAAGGATATGCCTTCTCCTTGTCTGCAAGGCCCATTTTCTTAAGAAGGCTTCTTGCCTGGGCGTAAACCTCATCTTTCTTTCTCTTCTGCACCTTCAGAGGTGCATCCACTATATTTTTCAGTACGGAAAAATGCGGAAACAGATTGAACTGCTGGAACACCAGTCCCACATCACCGTTTTTGATGATCTCGCCGCTGTCCGGCGTCTCAAGTCCTGTGGCACAACGCAGGATGGTTGACTTGCCGGAACCGGAAGGACCGATGATACTTAAAACTTCTCCCTCTTCCACGTCAAGAGAGATATCTTTGAGAACTTCCAGTCCGTCAAAGTTTTTTTTGATATGTTTCATTTCAAATAATTTCATATTTTATACTCTCCATTCCGGTTAACGGTAGTAATTCATACTTTTCTCAACCTTCTGCATCACAACAGCCACGATCAGGTTGAACACATAATAAAATATCGCAGCGATCACAAATGGCATCATTGTTGTCTGTGCACTTGCGATCTGCTTGGCAATGGTAAACATCTCCGCAACTGCCACAACAAACGCAAGGGAAGTATCCTTGACCAGCGTAATGACCTCATTCGTAATAGACGGCAAAATCCTCTTAATCACCTGTGGAAGGATGATGCGGAAAAATGTCTGTACCTTATTGTATCCAAGGATCTTTGCAGCTTCATACTGTCCCACCGGCATGGATTCAATGCCGCCGCGGTAGATTTCTGCAAAGTAAGCTGCATAGTTGATGGCAAATGCGATAAATACAGCGATCAGACTATATCCCATGGAAATACGGATCCCGAAGATAAAATAAGGGCCGAAATATACCACCATCAGCTGCAGCATCAGCGGCGTTCCTCTCATGATGGATATGTACCCGGATACAATGGTACGGATCACTTTGTTTCTGGACATTCTGCCAAAACAGATCAGAAGTCCCAGCGGCAGAGAAAACAGCAAGGTTACAAAAAAGATCTCAATAGAGACCAGCATTCCTCCTGCCAGCTGCTGGAGCATTACACTAAAACTCATTTTTTTCCTCCTGGTTCGGAGTATCAGTCCCATTTATCGGACTGATACCTGTAATTCCTGTAAACAACAGGAAATGAGCGTGTACGGCAGCTCTTTCTGCGCCGAAGCACCCTCATTTCCTTTTTATGCGGAAGTTTCAAAAACTTCTGCTATGTTTCTTATTTCTACTGCTGTTGGATAGCTTAAAAAAATATCTTCACAGCTTTTACTGTACCGGATCTGTACCGGATCATTTGGATTCAGAATCGGTTTCTTTCTCTGTGCTGTCTGCACTTTCTTCTGTATCAGCTTCTGCTGAATCAGAATTCTCTGTCTTATCCTTGTCCTCGCTGATGCAGAGCATGCTCTTATCCAGTTCATACTTATCTGCAAGCTTGTCAACCTCACCGGACTCGTCAAGCTTCTTGACCTCATCCCATACGAGATCCTTCAGCTCATCATTTCCCTTCTTGAATCCGATACCATACTGCTCGTTCTGGATCGGCTCGTCAAGGATCACATATTTATCCTTGCCTCTCTGGGAAAGCTGATAGTTAGCAACACCAATATCAACAGCAACAGCGTCTGCAGCTCCGGAATCAATATTCATAAATGCAGTGTTGTAGTCCGGATTCTCTGTAAGAGATGCAAAGCTGTCCTTCAGTTCCTTATTGTCATCGTTGTTCAATGCGTCCAGTGCAGCGGATGCAGCCTGTACAACTACGTTCTTGCCCTTAAGATCCGCAAGCTTCTCAATTCCGGAATCCTTGGCAACTACGATCACCTGCTCATTGTTGATGTATGGATCACTCCATGTATAGTCATCCTCACGTCCGTTGATAGTAAATCCATTCCATATACAGTCGATCGTTCCGGAGTTCAGCTCCATATCTTTGGAATCCCAGTTGATAGGCTTCTTAACAAGTTCCCAGCCAAGATTATCACATACTTCCTGGGCAAGGTCAAGGTCAAATCCTACATATTCTCCGTTATCATCCTTATATCCGAACGGAGGATATTCAGCATCAAATCCTACGATCAGGGTCTTATCCTCAACACCTGCCTGTACACTTACTCCTGTTACCATCATTCCTATTGTCATCGCTGCCGCCATTACTACCGCAACTGTTCTTTTCTTCATGGTCATTCTCCTTTTTTCGGTTATCTCTTTATCACATGGTCACTCTACCACGTGAAAGTGTATGGTTATAGTAACATACCCAAAAGGAGCTGTCAAGAGCAAACCTTCTGCTCTGCCAGATAATCTTTGTATTTCTTTCTGGCCGTTTTCAGATATGTTCTGGAAATTGGGATTTCCGTCTGTCCGACCACAAAACTGTTCTTCTTAAGTGAAGTTACCTTCTCCATGTTGATACAAAAGCTCTGATGACATCTCAGAAAGCTGCTGTCTGACAGCTGTCCCGAAAAATCCCCCAGCCTGGCTCTGCAGCTGATCTTTTTTCCATCGGTAAGATGAAATGTCACACTGTGAAGACTACTGGATATATATGCCAGATGATCGTGCTGCAGTGTATAAACCTGTTTCCTGTAGCGAAAATACAGCGCTCTTCCGCCTTCACGCCTGCATACCTCCAGGATATGTACCAGAACATGTTCCAGTTCTCCACTTTCAACCGGTTTGACCAGATAGTTATAGGCAAACACTTCAAATGCTTCTTTATAGAATTTCTCATTCTCTGCCACCAGCACAACCGGGATATAGTGTCCTTTCAGGCGCATTGTCCGTACAGTTTCCAGACTCCTGCCCTGATCACCATCCAGCCCCAGAAATATCAGATCGCAAATCTTGTGTCCCTCTGCCAGTCCTTTCAGAAGACTCTCTCTGGTCCGATACAGAAGGAGCTCTGCATCAGGGACCAGTGTGGAAAGCTGCCTGTACAGCTTCTGTGCATCCTTTCGTATTTCATCACATATCGCGATCGTCATCACTGCCATTGCCGTGTTTTCCTCCCTCATGCTCTTTCTGATATTAACATTTTATTTTCAAAGAAAGACCTGCGCAATATGTGCTTCTAATTGTGCCTTGTTTTTTTACAAATTATTGCAATTCATGATCTGTTTTCGTATAATAATGTCATATAAGCACCAAAAGGAGTACTACTATGTCTGATTTCAGCGACAAATGCCGGGAATACCTAAAGGATACAGGAGAAAACGTTTATCACTTATCTGCTTCTTCGGGACTTGACCGCACCTCGCTACAACGTATGATCACAGGGAAACGTCTTCCCGGTATTGATTTTGTGCGCCAGTTCTGCGATTCCCTCCGGATCAATCCTTCCCAACGCAGGGAACTGATGGAATTATATAAAATAGAAAAAATCGGAAAAGAAATATATTACAACCGCAAATATATACAGGAGCTTCTGGGTGTTATCAGCTCCCAGCAGGTCATTTCCCGGGAGGGTTTTCTCAGGCTTCCATCCTTTCCCTTTTACCGTGGAACTTTTTCTCTTGATGTGGAAAAGAAGGTCCTGAGCCTTTTTGAGGACATCCTGTCTTCCGGTTCTTCTGAAACGATCCGTACCAACCTTCCGGCCAACTGCCGGCTTCTTGTACAGATTTTTTCCCATCTTTATCCCAAATATGAGAAACTGCCACCGGTGATCCAAATCCTGCCGCTTCACCAGAACCCGTCCGCCTCACCGGATTACAACATGAATCTGGAAACCTTTCTCTGCACACTCCTTCCGATCCTGTCAGGTTTTGTGGGCTACCAGCCATATTATTACTATACTCAGACAGGCCGAGAGTTTTCCAGCTATGAACTGTTTCCTTTTTTCTTACTCACAGAAAAAAAACTGCTGCTGTTATCCTCGGATATGATGACCTGTATTTTTACTGAAAATCCGGAAGCGATCCACGCATATCAACAGGAATTCCGGCGGGTTCTTGAGAATTCCAGCCAATTCTTCCTGCAGTCGGATTCTCCGGACAGGATCCTTAATATCTTTGGTTCTATCATGCAGACAAAGATCTCAACAAATTTTGCACTGGAATCTCATCCCTGCCTTGCACTGATGTCCTATGGTCCGGGCTTTATTCAGTCATTGTTTGATAACAGGGATATCGATCTTTCCGATCCGGTCTATACCCAACTGGCAGCGGTTCTGAACCAGACTTCCTTTTCTTTTACAGAAGCTGCCTTTTCCTGCAATTATTTTACACTGAGCGGGATCCGGAAATTTGCCCGTACCGGACTCCTTGACGGACCTTATTCCTACCATCAGACCCCTCTTCCGAAAGAAGAACGAAAAAAAGCCCTCAAGCATCTTCTTGACACAGATATGGGACATGAAAAATGCAGGATCCTGAAGCCTTCCGTACTTCCTGAAACCGGGATCCATCTGGAAGTTCTGTCTGACTATTCCGTTTTTCTCTGCTTTCTTTCCGAAAAAGATACTTTTCTCTGTATCTATCTGAAAGAGACCAGTATCGGACAGGCCCTGAATGATTACCTCTGTTCCCTGTCTGAGGAAGAATCCGTATATACAAAAAAAGAAGCCCGGCAGATCCTGCTGGGACTTCTTGAACAGCTTTAAGAGCCGGTACTTCTGTGATATTCTCTTGTGAGATCCTCCAGGATCCTGTCGGTTTCTCCGGATGCGATATGCTGCTCCGGGAGACCGGCAAAGCTTTTCAGAGCCTGGTCAGTTTCCTGCCTTACCATTTCATCTGTCTTCAGATCTTCCTGTCGTTTCCTGTATTCTTCTTCACTGTGAACACTGCGGTAGGCCAGAAGATAAACCTTCATCGCTTTCTCTGAATGATTCTCCTTCCATGCTTTCCAAAAACAATCCAGCGCTTTATCCATCTGGAACAGGTAACTGTATGCGCATCCCTGATTATGCAGGATCCTTTCACGCATCTCTCCGGTGATTTCTTTCCCGCCATGCTCCAGAAGCTTCTGATAAACACGGAGTGCATTCACATACATCCGATTCTCCATCAGCGCATCACCTTTGCGTTTCTCCCGTATTTCTTCAGGTTCACGTTTTCTGGCTTCAATGCGCCCGTTTAAGGTCTTAAGCTCTTCATAAGCCAGATAATTGATCTCTTTAAATATCGGATACAGTACTTCTTCAAGTCCGGCCTCTCTTCCAATATAAGGTTTCAGCTTGGCCGCAAGCTTCGGAAGCTCCAGTTCTTCCTCTAGCCAGGTACAGAGCTTACTGCTGATCAATGAGCTGTCCACAAGATAAAGATTGTTATAAAGATAATAGCAGAGTTCTTCTATAGAATAGATATTGGTACTGATATTTTCGATATAAAACGGCTTCTCTGCCTTTTTTACCTGACATAAAATATATCCGCTCATGCCTGCTTCCTTTCTTCCTGCTCATCCCATCGTACCAGTTCCCTCCAGATCTTCCCACTGGAAGGATACATTTCGCCAAAGCCCAGATCCTCTACTGTGATCTCACAGTCTCTCGGCGATACGTATTTCAGCGTGAGGGAAAGCCTTGAAGTCCGATTAGGCCGCTTTGGCAGACCCTCAAGTGCCATGGCCACACGTTTCTTCTCGGTTTCTTCCGGAATACTTACCACAAATACCAGTTCACTGGTATCATCCAGGATCAGCTCGCAGGATGCACTGCATTCATACCAGTTGCTGCCGCTTTCGATCAGCGGATAGTAAGCCGGAGAGCCCATCACCCGCATATCCATTCCTACGTCCGCAGCCACCAGCGAATCGCTTAAATAGCGGTAACCTTTGAGTTTTTTATCCTCCAGCTTGTCCTTACCGGCTATGCAGGCTCCCTTTGCAAAAAGATTGTTTCCGTAAAAAACCTTCCGTCCCTGATGACACAGGAGCTTTACAGACTGCTGTGCCCACTGCTGGTCAAATCCTTCTCCCGTGATCTGCACACTGGAGAAGAGCTCTTTTCCGAGAGTTTTACTGATAAAACGGTAAAATTCCACATCACGGATCTCTTCTTCCGGTTCAAGCTTTGTACTGACCGGATCCTCCAGTTTTACAAGCACCGGTCTGGAAGAGCCGTTGATGGTCAGCTTCCGGAAGGTTACCGTATCGCCTGCAAAGGCATACCAGCCTACACTTCGATTCCAGGTTTCCCGTTTCTGTCCCAGCGCATAATAATAAAAGCTCTCGCCATAGTCCATAAGCATATATTTCTCACGGGAAAAACCTGCAAGGCTGCAGGCCTTCTGATAATTCCGTACCTGAAGTGTACTAAGCTCCGGCGATGTGATACAAAGGCACCGGGTATTCTTTACGATATCCTGGATTCCCAGAAATTTCAGGATTCCCCTTAGAAAATGTGCCAGAAGCTCTGCCGGCTCTTTTTCCTCTCCTGCCACCTGGATCTTTTCTTCCTTCTGACAGATATCATAAATATTTCCGATCATGATTCCGCCCTTTTCCCTGGCAAAATACTCTGCTTCCAGGCCTACGCAGTAATCACCGTGATCGGTACGATAGCAGATGCAGCCCGGAGCTTCGTACTGACTGGCTCCTACCTTCATGGAAAGAGAACGGGCTTCTTCTGCTTTTCTGTCATAATAACAGATCTGTGTGTATTCTTTTCCAATATCAATTCCTATGATCAAGTCACGAATTTCATTCATCTTTCCGGTTCCTTCTCTATGACAAACATTTCATTAACGTACTGTTCCTGCCGGACATACTGTGCCAGCTTCTCCTTCACTTCCGTGTCTTTCTCCAGTTTCCTTGCACAGAGTATCTGATTGATCAGCTGATATTTGCTGGATGCCTGGTCATTACTCTGGTTCATGGTCAGTATTTTTTCTTCCGTTTTGTGTACACCAGTTTCATCTTCTGTCTGGAAATAATATCGCAGGGTCTCTCCATAAAACAATGTAAATGCTCTGGCAAAAATTCCCTCATAGATATTTTTGAGCGGTTCACTTTTATAGTCCGGTACAGTTCCAAGACCTGTATCCAGGGAATAATACAGTGTGACCGAAGCCTCCGGTGAAGTATGATACTCTACAAAAGTCTTATCATCCAGCTGATACAGTCGCAGGATATTCTGATCCAGATTCCGGAAAAACTCAAATAGCATTCCTTCCTTTACACAGGAAGAGAGGATTTTTTCCTCCATTTCCAGATTTTCTTCATCAGAAGTTTTTTCTTCGGAAAGCAGTTTCAGAAGGGTCAGGTCACAGATCCGGTCTCCGGGCCACTCCTTTTCTCTGCGATTTTTCAGATACTCCTTAAGTCCAGGCATCTCCGGCATTTCTTTTACAAACATTCCGTAAGACATCAGAGTCAGATACGCACCGATCACACTCTCTTTTCCGGAATGGCGGATATATGCTTTCAGGATATCCTCACCCTCTGGCCGATAATCCCAGTTAAACATCAGAAGAGAAAGAATCCTCTCCTCCAGATTATAGGTATCCATCTCAAACCCACAGGCACTTTTCCAGATATCCAGAAGTTCATCCACAGGTCCAAACCGGAATTTCATCAGATACATGAGGATCACTTC
Source organism: Ruminococcus sp. AF17-12 (assembly GCF_003479245.1). Classification (NCBI taxonomy): domain Bacteria; kingdom Bacillati; phylum Bacillota; class Clostridia; order Eubacteriales; family Oscillospiraceae; genus Ruminococcus; species Ruminococcus sp. AF17-12. Next base: position 3,508 of record NZ_QUGY01000022.1, on the reverse strand, counting down.
ATCATAGATTCCCTGTCGGTATACATGAGAGGAAAGTGCGATCAGCTCTTCGTCTTCCGCACAGTCACAGCGGATGATCATACGGCTTACCAGCTTCAGAAGCGCACGCTCCTCTACTCCTTCAAATCCAAATGCTTCCACCACGCTCATAGCCTGCGGAAACAGTCCCCGCTGGATCAGGATCTCCAGAAGGGTTTTCCGGTCGACCATGGCATATTCCCGATAATCCATCATCTCCAGACAGGCATCCAGATCTTCTCCCTGCACGTGATCCCGATAATAATCCAGGATCTTTTTGCGGATCAGCCTCTTATATTCATCGGTAAACGCCGGTGAAAGGACCAGTTTCTGAAAAATTCCCAGATTCTTACGACTGATCTCCTGACCCTGACAGTAATACAAAAGCACAGCCGGTTCATCCGCCCCTTTTTCCAACACTGCCGGAACCATCTCACGATCATCAAAAAGTGGTGTCAGATTATAATCTACCGTAGTAGCATAACGTCTCTGTTTTTCATCCTGAAATACAACGGCCGCATCTTCGCTGCAAATCCTTGGGTAAGCGATCCCATGGATACACGGATAGATTTCTTCCTGTTTCATCTGTCTGTGACGGACGATCACACTGCGAACCTTCGGATCATCCGTATACAGCCGGCAGGTAAACATTCTGGAGGCGATCACCTGCGCTTTTTCGCTGTCCGATGGTTCCCGCATGAATTCCTGATAAACAGCGGCATAATTTTCATTCATCCGGCCTTCCCGTAACTTACGGAAAGCAAATTCCTCCATGCTTTCACGATAACTTTCGTATGTCTGTGGATCACGTTCCTTCCCTGCAATGATGCATGCATACAGATAGGCACGCTTGGAATCACCGAGAGTATTGTTGTTATAGGTAAAATACATCAAAAGCGGTTTCGGCAGGACTCTCCGATAAGAAGTATCCAGTGTTTCCACATAATATTCATACAGCCGTGTGATCCGGATCCCGCGGTCCACGGCAGCGGAAAACCACTGAAAATATTCCGGTTTTCTTGGATTTCCCTTCATAATATATTTACAGATAGCTTCCACGGTATCATCCGACGGAAAGGCTTCACATCCCATGGCCATAGCACGGTACAGACTTTCGTTAAAAGCTTTCTCATAACCGGAAAGATATGCCAGGCGCATGACCAGCTCTTCCGTCAGCATCTGTTCTTTTCCTGCAAAAAGGAATACCTGGGCCCAGAACCCATTAATTCGATGCAGCAGAGACATATCTGCACAAATACGGTTCCATGCTTCCAGATACAGAAAAGGACTTGTACATCCCCGCTCAAAAAGTTCCTCCATCAGAAAGATCTTTTTTGACGGAGAAAGCGTATGATCCATTTCAAATACCAGTTTCAGAAGGATAAAGCTGTCTTCCTTCTGCATCTGGAAATTCTGTACCTTGCGGAGGGCCTGTTCCTTATCCCGGTACAGCCCGGTCTGTGTACACAGATACAGATAAATCCCTGCCAGTTCCAGTTCATTGTGATGAAAGGATTTATTCTGATAACGCTCAAGGATTTCTGAAGCCTGGTCATCTTCTCCTTCCAGATGAAGAAGATAGGCTTCCAAAAGCTGATATTCCGGATATTTCAGTCCGTTTTCGCCCATACGGTCAAGCTTCTCATGAGTAGAGGCTGTCCAGGCCTGAAAATCTGTTCTTTTACAGAGATATCCCAGGTATTCCTTCATCAGAGATATCCGGTACTGTTTTTCCAGAAGATCCAGGTTCACGGCACTCTCAGTTCCTCTGGATGCAAGAACGTGATATACCAGTTTCTGGTATGGGGTTTTTACAATGATCTCGCCGTACTGATTTCCTTTTCCCAGTTTTTCCTGGCGGATCACATAGTTTATTTCACAGGTACTTCCGATAAAATCCTCTTCTGTGACCACATGCTTGCCTACCTCCAGAAAATCCCCGTTTACCTCAATATCTGCCCGCAGGTGTCCCCATCCGCTCCTGTGGATATAAAGGGATTCCTGAACAGATTCACTGACATCATAAAAACTCGCCTCTTCTCTGTTCAGACTCAATGTCACCTTTTCCTTGGCACCGGCTGCGATCAGAAATTCCTCCAGATGCTGATAGGTCACCGGCTGCTGTGACATTCCTGCATAAAGAGAACGGATCTTCTCACTCTGATCACTCAGGATCAGAGAAAAATGGCGTTCTGTAAAGATCCGGTAAGCCTCATGGAAATCATCCTTTGCAATGTGCAGAAATTCTTCCAGAGAAGATACCTTTCTGCCTGCACTCTTCACCTCTTCCGTCTGTACCTGTACAGTGAACGGCAGCTTATATTCTCCGATACTGGTAGTAAAACACAGCCAGCCTTCAAAGCTCTCTCCCGGCCTCATTCCCTCTGCATCTACCCCATAAGGCATGCGCACTGTGGTTCCGGAAAAGCGGTCAAATCCCGGCACCAGTCTCCGGTCAGATGAAGTCACAAAGCCACTGATCCTGCGGTTGTCATCGGTACCGAAATAAATCTCATCCTTTGTAGTCTCTCCTGCCTTCAGCGTAGCGAAAATACGGTCCTGTGAAAACAGAAGCTCAGGCTGTTCATAAATAAATTTTCCGTTAAGAAGCTGTTCTATCCTCTTTTTCAAAATATATACTCCTCATCAATATACACTGATTGTTGTCACTCGTATTTTATGATTATACACCAGATCAGAATGTGGCGCAACAGGTGTTCGCCTCTGTCCTTTTTATAAAGTTTCTGTTGGAAAAGCACGAAAAGCACGTCCGGCTCATAAGCTATAAGGAAATCCCCTTTGAGGTGAACCCTTGAAAACCTTTCTGAAACCGCTTTCTTTTGCGGAAGAGCAGTTCTATCTTCTACAGCTCCAAAGGGGCGATCCGAAAGCAAAAAATATCCTTATCGAACACAATCTCCGCCTCGTAGCACATGTTGCAAAAAAATATCAGGGATGTGACGAGGATCAGGATGATCTGATCTCCATAGGCACCATAGGTCTGATCAAAGCCATTTCCACCTTTGATCCCAGCCGGACTTCCAAGCTTTCCACTTATGCTGCACGGTGCATTGACAATGAGCTTCTCATGATGTTCCGTGCCCGCAGGAAACGTTCCAGAGAAGTTTCTCTCTATGAACCCATCGGCACAGACCGAGAAGGCAACGAGATCAGCCTTCTCGATATCATTGAAAGTCCACCCGTTGATGTTGTGGATGATTGTTTCAAAAGGGACAGCATTTCCTATCTTCTCCGTTATATCCGGACAGTACTCTCCCCAAAGGAATACCAGGTGATCTGCTGCCGCTACGGTTTGAATGGCCAGGAGCCACTGACCCAGCGAGAGATTGCTGAAAATCTCTCCATCAGCCGCTCCTATGTATCCCGTATCGAAAAGAACGCTCTTCGAAAACTCCGTACTCTTTTTCCTGAAAGTCAAGACCACCCGCTTAGCGGGTGGCTTGCTCTGTCCCTATAAGGGACTATTCCC
>NZ_QUGY01000021.1:50758-51054 GCF_003479245.1 Ruminococcus sp. AF17-12 | reverse complement strand
CCATAAATTTCAATTTTTTTAGATTTTCCTGGAAGTTTATCTTTATAGGACAATTTTTTGTTCTTATTTGTAATTTTTAGGATTATCTTTATTGTTGTTTATTGTGTTGTTTTTTATAATAAGACTCTTCGCTGGATGGCGCTACGCCGGTCGCATTTTCAATGCGGGAATATGCAGGGGGAAGGCCATCTCAGAGTTCCGTAGCCCGAAGGCCCTCCCCCTGCACCCCCACCCTCTTGGGCACGGAAGGAGTTCTGCGTTGTTGTGTGTGCTGCGTTGTTGACTTTTGTCTGTAT